>NZ_OX365700.1:1215000-1518750 GCF_947241125.1 Nitrospira tepida
AGCTGCACCAACTGCCGTTCATCGCCCGTCACGACCGGGAGTTCCTGATGGGTTACGACCGCGCCGCTCTCCTCGATGGCCTTTTTCAGGTTGTCCAGCGCATACATCAGCACGGCTTCCAGCGAGACGGCTTCGAAGTCACGGCCTCTGGTGCTGACCCGGGAATAGGCCAGGAGATCGTGAATGAGCCGCTGCATGCGGGTGGCGCCGTCCACCGCATAGGCGATGAACTCGTCTGCGTCGGCATCAAGCTTGCCTTTGTACCGCTTCGCCAAAAGCTGCGTGTAGCTGCTCACCATCCGGAGGGGCTCCTGCAAGTCATGCGAGGCCACATAGGCGAACTGCTGCAATTCCGCATTGGATCGGCCGAGTTCCGCCACGGACTCCTCCAACTCGCGCCGCGTCTTCAGGAGATCGTTCCGCTCGCGCCCCAGTCTCCAGGACACCCAGATGCCGAATCCGGTCAGCGGGAGGGTGATCAGCAGGCCGATCCCTCCCACCCGCCAGATCAATCGATCGATGGGGGCATAGATCTCGTCGTGGTCCAGGCGGAACAGGACCGTCCAGTTGAATCCGCCGAAGTTGCGATACCCTCTGGTTCTCGCATAGCCGGTCACGACGGAGGTTCCCCGGCGATGGTGGAGTTCTTCCACATACCCGGGCCGGTCCCGGTCGGCGGCGGCCCTGGCTTGCGAGAGCAACTCCACCTTGATCGGACTCTCCGTTGCGCCCGTCGGTCCGGTTTTCTCGCTGATGATCGTGCCGTCCCGAGCGAGCAGCAGCCAATCGTAGGCGCCTTCTCCATAGCGCAGCCGGCCCTCCTGCTCGAACACGGTTCGCAGATTCTCGACCGGGACTCGGGTGATCACCATCCCGCGAAACTCTCCCCGCGCCCCATAGAGCGGCGCGGAGAATCCCACAACCAAGGTCCCGGGGGAATCGGGCGAATCATGCACGTCTTCCATGTGAACCATGCCGGTCCGCCGTACCCCGTCAAACGTGTCGGGGATCGAGCCGGCGGCGCTCTGCGGGGAAAACGGGGCGGTCGCCGCAATGAGGCGGCCCCGCTCATCGGTGACCCCCAGCCAGGAGTAATACCAATAGAGGTGTTTGTAGTGCAGGAGCCTCGCGGTCTTGTCGGCCGGCGTCCCCTCCCGGAGGATGCCGTCGTTGGCGAACAACTGGATATCGCCGAAGCGCTCAAACAGCACCCGGTCGAGCGTGTCCGCGACCGCGGCCGCGTTCTGCGCCAGCTCGCTGCCCCGTTCAGCCACCATGATGGTGCGCAAGGAGGACAGGGCATAGAGCCCCAACCCCACCGCGACCGCGAAACAGACCAACAGGGCAAGCGGAAGAAGCGTGGTCGTCCAGCGCGTTCGGTCCGTGGTCGATGCGGCCGTCACAGTCGAAGATTGTCTGTCGCTTGCCATAAGAGTCCGGCCCGCATCATCTATCGGAAACTGGAACCGCAAATCATAGCCGGTTCGCGGGGCAAGGTCCATGCGGCAAAGTTCATATGGCAAGGTCCATTGCGCGCCGATGTATCGAAGCCGACTCTCGCAGTAGAATGGAATCCGAGCGTGGAGACAGGTGAGGGGGAGACGGTTGCTCCACGTCAGGACGGCGCCGCGATCACCGGAGGACCAAGTGAATACCGATGAGATTCGGGAAACAGTGAAAAAGGAATATGGACAAGCCGCGCTGCGGGTCAAAGAGGGGGGAAGCTCCTGCTGCGGTCCTCGACTCGATCCAGCCAAGCTCGATCCCATCACGTCCAACCTCTACGGCGCGCATGAAACCGATGGATTGCCCACGGAAGCCTTGGCGGCCTCGCTCGGCTGCGGGAATCCAACCGCGCTGGCCGAACTGCATCCGGGAGAAACGGTGCTCGATCTGGGATCGGGAGGCGGCATCGACGTGTTGCTGTCGGCCAAACGGGTCGGACCGAGCGGCAAGGTCTATGGCATCGACATGACCGACGAAATGCTGGCCCTGGCGCGGGAGAACCAGGCCAAGGCCGGGGTCGCCAATGTGGAGTTTCTCAAGGGCGAGATCGAAGCGATCCCGCTGCCGGACCAGTCGGTGGATGTGATCATCTCGAACTGCGTCATCAACCTGTCCGGCGAGAAGGAACGGGTGCTGGCGGAGGCCTTCCGAGTGCTTCGACCGGGAGGCCGGTTGGCCGTGTCCGACATCGTCGTGCGGGGGGCCGTGCCGGCGGAGATCAAGAAGAGCATGGAACTCTGGGCCGGCTGCGTCGCCGGCGCCTTGGAAGAGAGCGAGTACCGGCGCCTGCTTGCAAAGGCCGGTTTTCAGGATATCACGATCGAGCCCACGCGGATCTACCGCGCGGAGGACGCCAGGGAGTTCCTGGCCGGGATGGAGGCGGATGTCGCGCGCATCGCCGCCGCCGTGGACGGTACATTCATGAGCGCCTTCGTGCGGGCGGAGAAGCCGGCGGATTCTGCAAGAGCATGACAAAGGATGTCTGTGAGCTTCACAAGAAAAGACTCCCGCCCGCTTTGTTTTCCTCGCTGCTATCCCTCACACGCAATAGACCTGCCCGTATCAAAAATGTAAACTGGGTCGGTTCCTCATTCGACACCGCGAGGCGTTACCTGATGGCCGTTGTTGTTGGCGTTCTCCTTGCTATTGCGATCGCAGCACTTGCCAAGTTCACACGCTTCGATGAAGACCGCAGCTTCTATGCCACTGTTCTCGTCGTCATCGCGTCATATTATGTGCTGTTCGCAGTTTTAGACGGTTCAAGTCACGTGTTGGTCTGGGAACTGGTAATAGCCATCGCGTTTTCAATGGTAGCGATAATCGGGGCTCTCTTTCTTCCCACGCTAGTGGGGACTGGGATCATTGCACACGGTCTCTTTGATCTTGTGCATGATGTTATCATTGAGAACTCTGGCGTCCCGACCTGGTGGCCCAGCTTTTGCGGGAGCTTGGATGTATTGTTGGGGCTGTGGGTGATTACCTCTCTCCGTTCACGACTCACGTGTTCAATGCGCTAGAATTGAAAGTGCCCCCACTTGCGCTCGTATTCCTGTTCAGCGTTCTGATGTGGCTCGCCTCTGCCTATTCTGCGTTCACCATCGCACTGCCATGGCGCTCGGTGTTCGCCCTTATTTTGTGCGCCCTGGGGTTCGCGATCGTTTCGGTGGGCGTCTCGGCGTTCCGCCGGGCGAAAACCACTGTCAATCCGCTCACACCGGAGGCGACCACGACCATGGTGACCTCGGGCATCTACCGCTTCACCCGTAACCCGATGTACCTCGGCTTCCTCTTGGTTCTTGCGGGGTGGGCGATGTATCTCTCCAATTTACTGGCATTCGCACTCCTTCCCCTGTTCGTGTGGTATATGAATCGATTTCAAATCGTACCTGAGGAACGAGCCTTGTGCGCCAAATTCTCGCATGCATTCACGTCGTACAAGTGTTCTGTTCGCCGATGGTTATGATCGCGGTCCGGGAGAGCCGACATATTCTTTCTCCACTGCCAGACTCGGGAATGAAGAAGGGAATGAAATCATAGGACCGGCCCAGAACAAAGGCTAGAGTGAAAGGCGAACGCAAGGGCACCTGGGCGGTGAAAGTCAGCGGCAATTGGCGTCTGACCTTCCGATTCACCGATGGCGATGGCGACATTGTAGATTATGAGGATTACCATTGAGGAGGTGAGTCTATGGGCATGCACAACCCGGCCCATCCGGGAGAGATTCTCAAGGAGTTGGTGATCGACCCATTGGGCTTGTCCGTCACCGATGCGGCCCACCATCTCGGAGTGAGCCGCAAGACCCTGTCCAAGGTACTGAACGGGCGCGGTACGGTGACGCCGGAGATGGCGTTACGGCTTGAAATGACGTTCGGGAAACCCGATGCGGCGCATTGGCTCAGGCTACAGAATGCCTATGACCTTTGGCAGATGCGACAGCATTCCCGCAGGATTCAAGTCTCGCCTATTACGGCTCATGCCGTTTAGTCGGCCGTGACATCATCCTCGGCCACTGTGAATGATTCAGCGTCGCCTTGCCGGTCACGTTCGAGCTCTGTTGCTCTCTCGCAGATTCTGTCGAACATCACGCTCGGGGATGGAGTTCCCCAAATCAAACCGCCGATAGCGGGGCTGCTGACTCCTCCGCTACAGATGGCTGTAGCCATGGAGTGGTCACGAATGTCGTGATCCCCGCCACCAGGCGGTTTTGTTGTTTCGGCTGAAGAGGGAAAAGATGCTCTGTGGCTTCGTTTGCTTATCTTGCAACCATCCATCTATGCGGCATGCCCTACTGTGGGCCTTGGAGTGTCGCGGCCCTTATCGGTGTTCACGGAGCCGGTAGGATCGGTGCTCTTACCGATACACATCCTTCCGGAGGCCGATCCGAAGGATAAGAACAACGGACGGCGATTTCTGAATTTCATAGACGATCCGGAAGCGCCCCACGCGCCAGCGGTACAGCCCTTTGAACTCACCCGTCAACGCCTTGCCCTGGTACGGACTTGGAGCCAACTCTTTATGTATGGCCTCCAGCAGCCGTTCCTGGTCAAGCTGTGGAAGATCCTGAAGGTCCTTGAGGACTGTTTTCTTGAAGCGTAGTTCAAATGCCAAGCGCCTTCCTCACTTGCGCCAGGGTGAGAATGTCATCGTCCCTATCGGCGCGGCGAGCCAAGGCGATCTGATAATCCTCGTACTCCTGAAGGTAGAGCTCAAGCGCCTTCTTAATGAAGTAGCTCTTAGGGCGTTCGCTCTCCTTCGCGAGCCTCCGCAGTTTCCGATCCGTTTGTTCATCGAGCCTCAACGTTAAGACTGCCATAGGTGACCTCCTCATAGATGCTTGTGTAGTCTATGTATTACACAAGCATCACGTCAAGGTGCCGGACTTACTGCTGTACGAGCCGAGGCTTCTTCCAGCCGCAGGATTCATGTCTCGCGCATTACGGCCCATGCCATGGACAGTGCCGCGATGAGATTTCTCGTCTACGGTGAGTAGTGCGCGTCGTCTTGCCCCTCGCATTCGATCTCTGGTACGCTCTCGACATCACGCAGTTGGGGATGGAGTCCCCCAGATCAAACCGCCGATGGCCGGGCTGATGACTCCTACGGTACAGATGGCTGTAGCCATGGAGTGGTCACGAATGTCGTGATCCCCGCCACCAGGCGGTTTTGTGGTTTCTTCGGCCGGAACGGAGGACTCCTGCATGGACCCCATCTTTGCGACCGCTGCGCTCTGGCTGGCCCTCGCCGTTGTTTCTGCTCTGATCGCCGCCCACCTTCGCCTCTCCATCGCGCTGATCGAGATCTGTCTGGGCGTGGCGGTCGCCGCCCTCGCCGGCTGGCTTCCTATCGAGCATGTCCTGGCCGCCGACTCGGACTGGATCAGGTTTCTTGCTTCCTCCGGGGCGGTCGTGCTCACGTTTCTGGCCGGCGCGGAACTCGATCCTCAGGTCATGCGGACCAAGCTCCAGGAAGTGGGCATGGTCGGACTGATCGGTTTTCTGGCGCCGTTTCTGGGCTGCGCCGCGGTGGCCTTCTCTGTCCTCGGGTGGGATGCCAAGGCGAGTTGGCTCTGCGGCGTGGCTCTCTCCACGACCTCCATGGCGGTGGTCTATGCCGTGCTGTTGGAAACGGGGTTCAACCGGACGGAATTCGGGAAGGGCCTGCTCGGGTCCTGCTTCGTCAACGATCTCGGAACGGTCGTTGCGCTCGGCGTCCTCTTTGCGCCCTTTACCTACAAGACCCTGATCTTTCTCGCGGGCAGCGCGGTCGCGATCTCCTCCTTGCCCAGACTGACGACCTGGTTGACCCGTCACTATGCCAACCGGACGGCGGCGATCCGGACGAAATGGGTGATGGTCGTGCTCTTTGGCCTCGGCGCCTTGGCCCTCTGGTCCGGAAGCGAAGCCGTGCTGCCGGCCTATCTGGCCGGGATGGTTCTCGCCGGGAGCGCCGCGCGCGATACCCATTGGATTCGCCGGCTCCGGACCTTGACGGTCGGTTTCCTCACGCCGTTTTATTTCATCCGGGCGGGAACGTTGGTGTCGCTGCCTGCGCTGCTGGCTGCGCCTTTGATCTTGATGGTGCTCTTGGTCGCGAAGGTCGTCTCCAAGATCTTCGGCCTCTATCCGGTCATCAGCCTGTTTCGGCGGGAACGCAATGAACGCTGGTACTACACGTTGTTGATGTCCACCGGCCTGACCTTCGGGACGATCTCGGCCATCTATGGCTTGGCGCACGAGATCGTGACGCAGGAGCAATATTCCTATCTCGTGGCGGCGGTGATCGCGAGCGCGGTCGTTCCCACCGTGATCGCCGGGGCGGCCTTTGTGCCGACGCATCTGCTGCCGGAGGGATCACACCTGGGCAAACCTGCGAGACGGATCAACGGGCCAAGCGAGGAGGGATAGGAGGCTGCCGTCAATGGTCAATCGTCAATCGACAGACGTCAATCGACAGACTTCAACCGTCATGCGTCAAACGGATTGGGAGAGAACGTTATGCCGAGCCTCGGCGTTCTTGCGGATGACGAATGACGAATGACGGGCTGGTTCGGAGTCACGGCGCCGCGGTAGGTGTGATCCGGCCCCGCATGAGTACCAACCATAGGAGGCCCATTGCTCCGACCGCCGCCGCCGCTCCAAACGCCACGGTGGCTCGTTGCGCTTCCAACAGGTAGCCGACCGAGAGGCTCGACAACATATCGCCGACCGCATTGGCGCAGGCCAGCAGGCCGAACCCCAAGCTCCGCATCGCGCGGGGCAGCAGCTCGGCGGCCACCGCCTTCTCCAACGTTTCCTCCACCGCGATGTAGCAGCCGGATAGCAGTATCACGGCCAGAATCCCACCGGTCGATCCGCCGGCAAGGGCCAGCAGCAGGTTGGTGACGACGCCGAGTCCGTAACCCCAAAGTAGAATCTGGAGCTTGGACCCTCGGTCTCCCAGGTGGCCGACCGGATAGGCCACCGCGGCGCTCACGAGGTTGTGCAGCGCATAGAGGAGCACGGCCGTGGAAAGGGTCATGCCCGAATGCATCGCCGCTCCCGGCGCCACCGGGCCGTCAAAGTGTTGGGCCGCGACCCAAATGAGGAATGTCCGGGAGAAGTCTCCCAGGCCGAACAGCGACACGCCCGCGAGCAAGATCCAGAACGAACGGGGAAAGGCCGACAGGCCCGGTCGATGGCTTGGCTGGCGCGTGGTTGCCGAAGATCCCCGATGTCGTTCCTTCGTGAGGAAGAAGAGGGATGCCGCAGCCAACAGCCCGGGAACCACGGTCCAGAGAATGACCGTGCGGAATTCACTCCCGCCCCAAATCAGCAGCGCGGCGGTCAAGGGGCCGAGCACCGCCCCGAGCATGTCACCGGCCCGTTCCAATCCATAGGCCCGTCCATAGTGAGTGGGCTCGACGGCGTCTGCGAGCAGATCATCCCGCAGCGGTCCGCGAAAGCCACGGCCGATCCAGGCCAAACTGCGAAGGCCGACCAGCGCGCTGACGCCCGCGGCGAGTCCCATGGCTGCGGTCGCCAAGGCGGTGATGAGATAGCCGAGCGAGGCCAGGGGGCGCTTGTAATCCGTGTGGTGCCCGACGACCCCGCCGGCCAGTTTGGAAAGGCTGACCAGAAAATCGGCGAGGCCCTCCATCAGGCCGAGCGCGGCCGGCCCCAGCCCTAATGTGGCCAGGTAGAGCGGGAGGACCGCCGTGCACATTTCATGGCTGACATCGGAGAAGAACGTCGCGAGGACGATCCCGAGCACCGACCGGTTGATCCACGAGGCAGCGAGCATGGCGGTCACAGCGGAGCGGGTGAACGGAACGGCGCGCCGTGACAGCCGGCGCCGGGAGCGGAGACTCTACCCGATCAAGAGAGGAAATTCGAGGCGCGGGGGCCGGGAGGCTGCGTGAAGATGGTCGTCATTCGTTAAGCGTCGGTCATCCATCGTAAGAACATCGAGACTCTGCGAGCGTTGTCGCTTTCTTATCGTTTGACGATTGACGCCTGTCGATTGACGGCTGAGTAGGGGGCTAGAGGGGATGCGGAAGCCCATCTGAAATTCGTTCGGCAGATATCCGCCGCCGTTCATGTTGCCCAGGATGTGTTTTTGCTGGAGTGTCGGGTCCTGGCCGAGCATCCGATCCCGTTCGGTGGCATAGCCGCCTCCGAATCCGGCGCCGAGATAGGGGATCAATGTGTGGTCGCCGACGTGGATCTCTCCGGTGATGGTCGGTGGTTCGCGCAACAACCTGGTGGACTGATCCGGAAGGGGAGCGGAGACCGTCGGGCCGGGAATACGGTCAGGAGTCCCTCGCTGGAGGGTAGAGAGACTTGGGGGCGAGCCCTCCAGACGGCGCTCGATCTCGCCGGCCGATGCAGCGGCGCCCGCAGACACGAGCGCCGCCAAGGCCAAACCCCTTGCCATCAGCCCAATAGACCGTTGCCCGGACATTCCCTAGTCCCGTTTTCTCTCTGAGGATTGTAATTGAGGCTCTCCGACCCTCAGGGTACCAGGCAACAACTTCTTCCCACCCGCCAAGGCCGTCTCCGCGCGGACGTTGTAGTGGACGACCGTGGGCGCCTTGAAGCAGAGAGATACCGTCTCATTGGGGTGTATGTTCACCGCTTCGGTGACCAGACCCATCCAATTCCGGAAGCCGCGCTGACAACTAAGTTTGTCCGATGTCAGATTGGGAATATCGATGCTGACATCCTGCTTTCTCAGGTTAATCCAGCGGATTTCGTCCCCTGGTTGAACCATCAGGGTCTCGGACGACAGCTCATCTTCAACCTTGACGTCGTGGATCACCGCGGTCCTCGTCGTGCGGGGCAACATGCAACCAACAAGACTCAATACAGCAGCGACGATGAGTATCTTCGGCCATACGCGGGGTTCCATGGTGAGCCCTCCTCTGCGTCGTGGAATGCCGTGCTGCGCAAGCACCATGCGATAGCATAATAAAGCAAAAAAATGCCGTAAGGAATGACGGGGAGAACAGGCTCGATGGCATGAAAGAGGACTGTCTCCTTCATGCGACGGTCTGTGTCCTTCATGGCCCACATGTCTCGCAAATGAAACGATGTAACAGCCTGGCTCACGAGCTATGGCGGTACAGAAGCCGCGGTCATGGCGCGGACGGATTTGGATAAGCGAAAAACAAAAGGGGGCACGGCGTTGCCGCCGCCCCCCTTTCCTTGAATGAACCGAACAGGCCGTCTGCGATGGCCGACGGCCTGACGTCAAGCGAGCTTACTTGCCGCTCTCGTCCTTCTTCTCGTCGAACAGCTTGCCGCCCTCGTTCTTCTGCTCATCCGAGAGCTTGCCACCTTCGTTCTTCTGCTCATCGAAGAGCTTCCCGCCCTCGTTCTTCTTCTCTTCGGAGAACTTGCCACCCTCGTTCTTCTCCTCGCCGTAGAACGCGAAGGAGCCGGTGGTGAAGCTCAACAACGCCGCAAAGGCCAGCAATCCAGCAAACTTCTTCATGATGGAACCTCCCTACGAGTAAATGTGAAGTGATTGATGATTGAGAAACGACTCAGAGTATGAGCCGCGCCCGACGCAGGCTTTCGTTCCGGCGCCGCCCACCCCATCCTCTAGCATCTTCACGAGTATCAAAAGGGGGAGGTCCCCTCCAATAGACAAATCTCCGGTCAGGGGCCGCAAAAAATCCAGTTGCTTTGTCTTGGGAAAACATCCCACAATAGCCTGCCGCCCGGTCTGATCTTCCCTACCGTCGCGTTTCTATACCTGTTTGTGGCGGCTTGGCTTCAGATCTCTTTCTCCTTCCGGCTTGACCGAGGCCTGCGGGAGAAGGAACATGCGCCTCGCGTCAAGCGAAGGACGAGGGACATATGAATGCCGTGCAGGAAGCGAATTCGGGACTGAGTCTCCTGATCACCTCTTCCGAAGAGTTCGACCGCGCCATGGTCGAGGCCTTGCCGGAGCTGCTGGACCGGGCCACCCAGCACACGAAACGATTTCTCAAGGAAACCGGCCAATGGGTGAACGACACGACCCATGAGAAATTGGCCCTTCGCTGGGGCTATGAGTTGGTTGAGCGGTTCATTGTGTGCGGGCGGGCAGAAGTGCCCTGCCGGCCCCTGTTCTTGCTGGAGAGTCAAATCGCGAAGTATTTCAGCCAGCCGCAGCCGCTCTGCTATCACCCCGATCTGCTGTCGCCGCTGGGCCGATTTTTGGATGGACTGGCCTCGCGGGCGGTGGTCAGCCGGGATGCCCTGATGGCGCTGTTCTATCATGTGTACGGATTGCGCCAGGGACAGGTGGTCCGGCTGCTCGGGTTCGGATCGGCCGAGAGCCAGCGGGTCTATAAGAATTTTGAACGGTGGCGGCAAACCGGCTGGCAGCGGACTTTGGAAGAAGTCGGGTTGGACGAAAGCGACCTGACCGAGATCGAGGAAAACAAGCGGCGCGATCCGGAGGCCTTTAACCTGGAGGGCCGGCGATTGCTCAGGATCCTTCAAGCCCATTATCGGAAGAGCGAACCCGATCATTATCCCTGCCTCTCGCGGGAGCGCTGGCAGGAACTGTTCCGACAGGATTTCGGGCATGATTATCGCGTGTGGCACCTGGCGTTTTGCCATGAATGTTTGGCGGAAGTGGGTCGAATGCGGTATGACACCGTGGACAGCACGACACAGATCGCGATGGATTTACAGATTCGCCCGTTACACAAGACCGGTGTAATCGGAGTGCTGATGGGAACACGGGGAGGGCATGGTCATCATGGAACAGGACGCATATCTCAACGCGTATCGACAACGACTGCTTGAATCGCTTCACGAGCTTCCGAAGCGCCGTCGTGAGGAACGCCCCGATGCGCTTCAGGTGTTTGTGAACCATGAGTGCGTGGGCAGCCTCAACTGCCGCAGCAGCGATCCGACGTTTGCGTTTGCCAGCCGGGAGCGGAGCATCCACTCGTTCGAGGTGCGGACCGAAACCGGCATGTTGCTGGGCGGGCTTTCCGCGCCCGAACTCGGGCTCAAGTCGCAGCGGCTGGCCTGGCCGGGCTACAGCCTGGATGTCACCATCCATAACCGGCTGGAGGGCGGGTCGTTACGCGTGGCTTACGCGGCCGCGCCGGCCTGGTGGAGCAGGCTCGGGCGCGCGGCGAGCAGCGTGCTGCCGGCGACCGGACCGGCCGTGGGCGCGCCGGCTTTCGGCCTGCGGGCCATGTTGGTGGCGCAAGTCGTGCTGCTGGCGGCGGTGACGTTCTTGATCGGAGATCGGCTCTTCGACCGCATGCAGCAGACGGAACAGACGATCGGCGCGGTCCAGCGGGCGCAACAGGACTTGGCTTCCGCCGTGCAGGCCCAGGCGCAGGACGCGATCAACCGCCTGGAAGCGAAGGTGAACCAGGTCCTGCAGGCGCAGGCGTCCTCCGCGGCGGTCGCCGAGGGGAATCAAAAGGCCATCTCGATCGTGCAGCGCGCGATGGATGAGCTGTCGCAACAACAGCGGCTGATGGGCACGCAAGTGGTGTCGGTGCAACATATGGAGGAGCATCAGGAGCGCGTGGCCCGGCAGGCCAATCTGGAAGTGGAGCGGATGGCCAGGGTTATGATGAGCCAGATGCAAACCGACCGGGAGGAATTGCGCGACGAGCTGCACAGTCTCTCGTTGGCCAACGAACACCTCGCCAAGCAGGTGAGCTCGCTGGAGAAGAAGAATCAGGATCTGGTGAACCGGCTGAAGACGGCGGGGGTGGATGTCTCGTCCCGCGTCAAGGATACGGGGGATGCCGGGCCGATGCTGGCCAAGGAGAAGGAACGGACGGAATCGGTGCCGTCCCAGACGCAGATGGCCGAGGCCCGTCCGGACGGGTCCCCGTTGAAGTTCTTCGTGTCGTTCCACGACGGGACATCCGAAGAGAGCATCGATCGCTGGCTCCAGGAGATCCAGGCGCGGAAGGGCGATCTGGATTCCGGATGGTATACGGTTGAGCTGGCTCAACCGACGCAACAGCCGGCCGATCGGTTTCTCGAATCGATCAAGACCGCCAAGATCATCAAAGCCGTCGCGAAAAGCCGCAGCCGCCTTCCTGCCCGCTAGGGTCGGATTTCGGCGCACGAGCGACGAGAATCCGGCGGGCGCCGGTCCGGCGCCCGCCGACATCCGTTCCACGGGATCAGCACCGCATCGGCGCCGGTGCGTGTCAGGCCCTCACGCAGCGGCGTCGCCATTACCCGTACAGATCGCGCGACCGCCCGGGTTGAAAGGAGCCCTCGTGTCGGACTTTTTCCAAAACGGCGTCGTGACCGTGTTGCACCGGCTCGGTCAGGATAATCTGCCTCAGCTTGAGGCGGACCTGCGAGCCTACGCCGAAACCAATCCGATCGCGCTGGTGCTGCCCTCCCTGTTCGCCGAATTGTCTCGTCCCGCGCTCCGGCAGATCGTTGCGACGCTCCGGGACGTCACTTACCTGAACGAGATCGTGATCTCGCTGGACAAGGCTTCGCCGCTCGAATTTCGGTACGCCAAGGAATATTTTTCCGTCCTGCCGCAGCGGGTCCGCCTGATCTGGAACGACGGCCCCGGCATTCAGGACATTCTGCGCCGGCTCGAATCCTGCGCCATCGACATCGGGTTGGCGGGCAAGGGGCGGGGTTGTTGGATGGCGTTCGGCTACGTGCTGGCCAGGGGGCGGAGCCGGGTCCTGGCGTTGCACGACTGCGACATTCTCAGCTACACGCGCCATTATCTCGCCCGCCTCTGTTATCCCATCGCGAACCCCAACATGGGCTATGAGTTCTGCAAGGGCTACTACAGCCGCATCACCGACCGGCTGCACGGCCGCGTGACGCGGCTCTTCTTCACTCCGCTGGTTCGGAGCCTGCAGAAGCTGGCGGGGCCGCAGCCGCTTCTGACCTTCCTGGACAGTTTCCGGTATCCCCTTGCCGGCGAGTTTGCCATGGTGAAGGATCTGGCTTGGATCAACCGAATTCCCGGCGATTGGGGGTTGGAAGTCGGCGTGCTGTCGGAGATCCACCGGAATTGCGCCTTGCGGCGGGTTTGCCAGGTGGATATCGCCGATACCTACGAACACAAGCACCAGGACCTGTCGGGGGGCGATCCCAACGCCGGATTGCTGAAGATGTGCGTGGACATCACGAAGGCGCTGTTCCGCAACCTCGCCAGCGAAGGGCTGGTCCTGTCCGACGGCGTCCTCAAAACCCTACAGGCCACGTACCTCCAGGGGGCGCAAGAGGCCATCGGGCGCTATGAACATGACGCCGCAATCAACAGCTTACGGTTCGACCGGCACGAAGAACGGAAGGCGGTCGAGGTCTTTCTCCATGGCATGAAGCTGGCTACGGAATCCTTTCAGAACGATCCGCTCGGGGTGCCGATGATCTCGAACTGGAGCCGGGTCGCCGCGGCCGTCCCGGACGTGTTCAGCCGGCTGATCGACGTCGTCGAGAACGACCACCAGTGGGATCCGACCGCCGCCATGGCCTCCGTTTCATAGCCGGGTCCGATCCGGCCCTGGGGGAAATCAAGGATCACCGTGGCGATGCATCCACTGTTGAATCCGCCTCTTGCGACGTCCTCGGCCTCGGTGTTGCTGGAACCGCTTGAGACAATGGCGCAGCGCATGTTGGCGGTCTTGCCCAATGTGCTGGCCATGTCGCTCATCTTGATCGGCGGGGTGTTGTTGGCCTGGGGCGCGAGGGTCCTGATCGAGCGCGCGGCCCGCCTGGTGGGTCTTGACCGGCTGAGCGATCGCCTGGGCTTCACGACGGCGCTGCTGCGCGGCGGGGTCAAGGTCAATCCCTCGCGGATGCTCGGGCAAACGGGCTATTGGATCGTCCTGGGATTTGCGCTTCTGGCGGCGATCGGGGCGCTCCACGTCGAGGCGATCAACCATGCGACCCAGGCGCTCCTGGCCTATATTCCCTATCTGTTCACCGCCTGCGTGATCATGGTGGCGGGCTATGTGCTCTCGAATTTTGTCTCACGGGCCGTGTTGATCGCCTCGGTGAACGCGGGCCTGCCTCCGGCGAAGCTGCTGGCGGCCTGCGCCCGATGGGGGCTGCTGTTGGCGGCCGCCGCTATGGCCTTGGAGCAGTTGGGGATCGCCGAACATATCGTCGTGGTGGGTTTTGCCATCACCTTCGGCGGTATTGTCCTCGCGGCCACGTTGGCCTGCGGGCTCGGCGCGCAAGACTTGGCCAAACAGTGGCTGGAGGCGCAATTTTACGGACGGACTCGATGGCGCCAGCCTGACGATCTGCGTCACCTGTGACGGACGGAACCTACAGCGGGATGGGGGAGGATGTGGGCCCATGCGGCGTCTCATGGTGTTGACCAACCTCGACGGCAGTCTCCTGGACAGCGTGACCTATTCGTGGGAGCCGGCGAGGCCTGCGCTGGATCTGCTGCGAGCTCTGGCCGTGCCGATCGTGCTCGTGTCGAGCAAGACCAGGATGGAACTCGAGCAGATACGGGCTCGCTTGGAGCTGGAGGAACCCTTCGTGATCGAAAACGGAGGGGCGGTGTACCTTCCGGACCGTCCCGCCCATGCGGCCGTCAGCCAGAAGCGCGAGCCGGGCCGTTATCGGGCCGTTGAGTTCGGCACGCCCTATGCCACCTTAAGGCAGGCGCTGCACGACATTTCGACGGAGGCCGGGGTCGAGGTGCGGGGGTTCGGGGATATGGAGGCTGAGGAGATTGCCGATCGCACGGGCTTGAGTTCCGAGGAGGCCCGCCTGGCCAAGCAACGCGAATACGATGAACCGTTCCTGGTCGAGGGCTCCGCCAAGTCGGCGCCGCATGTCCTGAAGGCCATCAAGGGCCGGGGATTACAGTGGACCCGCGGAGGCCGGTTTTTTCACCTCACCGGACACAATGACAAGGGGGCGGCCTGCCGGTTTCTGCTCGATTGGTATCTGCGGGAATGGCTCTCCGGTCTCCGGCGGCAGGATGTGGTGACGATCGGCATCGGCGACAGTTTGAGCGACGTCCCCCTGTTGCGGCAGGTGGATTACCCGGTGCTGGTTCGGCGGCCCGACGGAACCTACGATGCCGCCGTCGAGGTGCCCAATCTCATCTACGCCCATGGATCAGGGCCGGTCGGATGGGGGATGGCGGTCATGAACGTGCTCCGAACCATCGGCTAGGAGCGGCGTCGCAGGCCCGTCAGTCGTCATTCGTCACACGTCAATCGTAAAACAATTGGTGAGTCTTGGTGCAGCGTCCCCTTGTTGTTATCGTTTGACGCATGACGGTTGACGCTTGACAGATTACGCCTATTCCGTCGCTAGGAGCCAGTGAAGAACCGGCCGCCGGCCTGCAGACGGATGAGGTCGCGCAGTCGGCCGGCGACCTCCGAGGCCTGCGGTTCGGTCAGCGTGACCGGTTGATGCGCCACTCGCCAGACGGGTTCCAGGGGCGCAGGGTCGTTGGGGCGGCGCGGGATCACATGCCAGTGGATGTGGGGCAGTTGGTTGCCCAGCAGCTCGTAGTTCATCTTGTTCGCACGGTATTGTTTCGACAGGACCTCGCCGACCGCCGAGACCTCTTCGATGAGGCGGCGTCGTTCCTCCTCCGTCAGGTGAAACAGCTCGGTCGCATGGCGCTTGAGCACCAGGACCGTCCAACCCTCGAAAAACTGGTCTTCGTGGAGGTAGGCGACGGTCAGGCCGCAGTCCGCGATGCGCAGGCGTGGCGCCGGCCAGGCACCTCGGCAGGCGACGCAGTCAGGCTGGCTCATCGGGATTGCTCATGGGGCGGGACTTGCTGGAGGCTCCGGCTCTCTTCCTCGGTCAAGACCCCCTTCTTGATCAAGAGTTGAATGAGCTTGTCCAGCGATGGCCTGCCGGGGGCCTGCTTCGGCGGCGGCTCCACCGCCTTCACGGCCGGCTTTTCCTTCTCACGCTCCCGCCGCTGGCCGAAGATGCGGAAGGACAGGGTGAACACGGCCACATAGTCCCGATTGCGCAGCCGGATGCTCACGGGGCGCGTGTCGCTCTGCGGCTGGAGATCCTGGTTGATTTCGGGGGAGGCGTAGAAAAACGGTTTGCCCTCATCGGTGTAGCCGTCCGCGCCGAGGATGTCCATGCGGTTGAGCAGCGTTTCGTTCTTGAGCGGTTCCCTCTCTTCGCCGCCCACGTTGGTGACCTTGTCCAGAACGAGGACGATGGAGTCGCCGACCAGCGGATCCGCTCCCACGTTCCTGATGGTTACGTCATAGCGGTATTCGTTCGAAAAATTGTCGCGGGATTTGAACGTCACGATCGGGACGGCCTTGCCGGTCAGGTCGGTGAGGGAGTCGAAGGAACCCGCCTCCGTTGCAGCCATCGGCGCGAGCCAGGATAGGAGGGCGAAGGCGGCGGCCGAGGACCGGCTCGGGCCATGAATGCGGTGGGCGGGCATGTCGCCTGAAGCATAACAGACAAGCCGTGGGGTCGCGAGCACTTCCTTCCTCTCCGCGCCTTGACAGTGTCTTTCGAGCGCAGATATTCTCAGCAACCGGTCGCTTCAAGATCGTCGAGATCACTCAACTGAGTTCGATTCAACGCGTCACCGCTGTCGTCTTCTGTTCTACTGTGCACCGACGGTTATGGGGAACGGTTACGCCCCGCTACTCTTGTCCCGTTCGTTTGCCGCTCGGCTCCTCCGCACTTATGAATATCCGGACCCCCGCCGGCCCGGGAAGGTCATCCGAGGCTATGATCGGGCCCACGCCCTGCGTACGGCGCGCCTCTGCGGGGCGGTGGCCTTGTCTCTCGGCTATGGGGTTACAATAGTCCGGCAATACCAGATTGCCTGCCTGCTGCATGATCTCGGGCGCGCCGGGCTCGACCGGCGCCTGTTCGGACGGCTCTGGTCCTGGGCGCAGCGGCGGGGCATTCCGACCAGGCCGCGCGAATGGCGAGCCCGCTATCCACGCACGGCCTACGGGTCCGAGACGGAGGCCTTCATTGCTCGCTTCGGGCGAGAGATCGAACGTGACGGCATGGCCATGGATGTCTGGGCGCGCGAACAGATTGAAATGCGGTTGGGCTATGCGCGGAGGCTCGCCCGGCGCCTGCGCGCCGTCAAGCCGTCGCTAGTTCGGCTGGGCGTGCGGTGGGAACCCTGGATGCAGCGGGTCATGCTGTACTATTACTACCCCGAGCGGCTGAACGACGCGCCGCGCTGGGTGAAGCAACTGGCGGAGGTGTTGGTGGCCTGCGAACAGTTCGAGGCGTACAGCAACAGGGAACGGGGCCGCGACTATTATGGACGGCGCTCCGAATCGCTGGAGGAGGCCTTTCGCTATTTGGACAGGCTGGAGGCTGAGGGGATCCTCTCCGCTCCCGTCTTGTCCGCGCTCAAGCAATTGGCCGCGGCCGGCGTCTTCGACGATCTGCTTGCGTCCGCGCGCGGCACCGGCTTGACTCTGCGCGAGCGGCGGTTCATGAGGCGGTTCGCGCAAGAGGTCTCCGCATGCCCGTAAGGACGACGCTGCTCCAGATCCGGACCTCCGGACAGGGCCACATCGAAAACCTGACCAAGCCGGTGGCGGACGCCGTGGCTCAGTCCGGTCTTCGCGACGGCATTGTCACGGTCTTCGTCAAACATACGACCGCTTCGGTCCTCATCATCGAGGATGAGCCCGGCGTCAGGGCCGATACGACCCAGGTCTGGAATCGGCTGATTCCCGCCGATCCGGACTGGCAGCACAATGTGAGAAATCACGGGGAGGACAACGCCCACAGCCACCAACGGGGCCAGTTGCAAGGGCCGTCGGTGACGGTTCCGTTTTGCCAGGGGCAATTGACGCTCGGGAGCTGGCAACAGATCGTCCTCCTTGATTTCGACACGCGGGGACGCACCCGTGATCTGGTCGTGCAAATCATCGGTGAATGAACCCACCGCCGGCTGCCGGCCCATCGCCCGCCTCGCCCTCCTGCTCTGTGCGTGGGGCGCGTGGGACATGTCGGACCAGTTGCAATGGCTCGGCCTGACCTCCTCCGGCTTGGCCGCCGACGACTGGGGCCGTCCCTTGGGGCCTGCCTATCGAGGCCCGGAAGTCCATCCTCGTCCGGTGGCGCCCGCCGCCGAACTCGGCGCTGATGAAAAAGTCACGATTTCCGTGTTCGAGAAGGCCGCCAAGTCGGTGGTCTTCATCGCCAACACGGCGATCCGGCGGGATCCCTGGTCGCTCAATGTCATGGAAGTGCCGCAGGGGTCCGGCTCCGGATTCATCTGGAACAAGGAAGGCCATCTCGTCACGAATTTCCATGTGGTCTACGGCGCCGACGCCATCGACGTGACGCTGGCGGACCGGACGACCTATCGTGCCCGGATCGTCGGGCTCGACCCGGACCACGACTTGGCGGTGTTGCAGATCCAGGCGCCACCCGATCAGTTGGTTCCCCTGCCGATCGGCAGCTCGCAGGATTTGAAGGTCGGACAGAAGGTCCTCGCGATCGGCAATCCGTTCGGATTGGACCATACCCTCACCACCGGGGTTGTCAGCGCGCTCGGCCGGACCATCAAATCCATGACCGAGCGGACGATCGAAGGGGTCGTCCAAACGGATGCCGCCATTAATCCCGGCAATTCGGGCGGCCCGCTGTTGGACAGTTCCGGCCGGCTGATCGGGATCAACACCCAGATCTTCAGTCCGAGCGGCGCCTACGCCGGCATCGGGTTCGCGGTGCCGGTGGACATGGTGAACCGGATTGTCCCGGAGCTGATCAAGCACGGCAAGTTGATCAGGCCCGGACTCGGCGTGTCGCTGGTGCCGGATGCGATCGTCAAGCGATGGGGCATCAAAGGGCTCGTGATCGGCAGGGTCGCGCGCGGGAGCGGGGCGGAGCAGGCGGGTCTCCGAGGATCGCGGGAGACGGTGAGCGGCCGCGTGGAGCTCGGCGACATCATCGTCGCCGTGGACGGCAAATCTGTCGAAGTCGTGGACGATCTGATGGCCGTGCTTGATCAACGCAAGGTCGGAGATCGAGTGACCCTGGACATCCTGCGCGGCAATCGGCGCCAGCAGGTCGTCGTGACGCTCCAGGCGGTGAATTGATATCTGCAGGGCCGGGTCGGTAAGATCAAAGCACGAGGTCACAAACACATGAGCGATCATATTGAAAGAAACCCAGAGACAGGCCCTTCGCAGGAGAAGCATCAGGGAACCGGATCGGCCGGCCGGCATCGGTCGGACCAGCCGGATCTGATCGCGTTGCTGGACCAATGTCTTGAAGCCTTTCCCGACAATGACCCGCGGCAGCGGCTGCTTCTGAAGCTGCGGCATGCGGTGCTCCAGGGGGCCGTGCATCTGCAAGAGAAGGATGCGGAGCTGAGGAAGCTCCAGACGGTCGTGGAGAAACTGACTGCGCCGGCCAATCGCATCGGCATTCTGCTGGATCTGCCGGGAGAAGGCCTCGCCCGCATTGCGGTGGGAGGGGCGGAGTACTACACGACCGTCGATCCGCGGGTGAGCCGGGACGACTTGAAGATCGGCACGCAGATCCTGGTCAACGAAGCCTATGCCCTGATCAAGACGCTCGGCTACGACCGTAACGGGCCGGTGCTCCGCGTGGCGGAAGCGCTGCCGGACGGCCGGATCCGCTTCGAGGCGGAGCCGGGACGCCAAACCCTGATTCTTCAGCGATCGGGCGATCTGGTGGGCGTGGAATTGAAGGCGGGGGACGAAGTCCGGGTGGATCCGACCCATCGGATTGCGATCGAGCGGATCGAGGACCGGAAGGCGGCTCGGCACCTGTTGGACGAAGTGCCTTCGGTCACCTGGGACCAGATCGGCGGGCAGGAACAGGCGATCGCCGCGATCCGCAAGGCCATCGAATATCCGCTCGTCCATGCCGAGGCATTTGCCAAATACCGGTTCACCCAGCCAAAGGGGTTCCTGCTCTACGGGCCGCCCGGCTGCGGCAAGACCATGATCGGCCAGGCGGCGGCCGCGAGTTTGTCGAAGCTGGCGGCGGAATCCCGGTCATCCGAGGGCGAAACCGTCCCGATCACGCGCGGCTCGTTCATGCACGTCAAGGGGCCGGAGATTCTGAACATGTGGCTGGGCGAATCCGAGCGGATCGTGCGCGAGATCTTCGCCCAGGCCCGGGCGAGGCGGAAGGAAGGGGCGCTGCCCTTCATCTTTATCGACGAAGCCGAGTCGATCCTGGGCACCAGGCGGGCGATGAGGTCCTTCAACATCACCAACACGCTGGTGCCGATGTTCTGCACCGAGATGGACGGTATCGAATCGCTGCGCGACGTCGTGATCATCTTGGCCTCCAACCGGCCGGACTTGATCGATCCGGCTGTGCTCCGTCCGGGGCGGATCGATCGGAAGATCAAGGTCGAGCGGCCGGACCGAGCGGCGGCTGCCGAGATCCTCAAGGTCTATCTGAAAGACGACCTGCCGTTTGCGGAACCGCTGCTAGCCCATCATGACGGTGATGCCGGAGCGGTCCGGGAGGCGCTGGTCGAAACGGTGCTCCACGCGATCTTCCGGCGCTCGGAGGAGCATCGCATGCTGGCCGTGCGGTTGCGCAACGGCCAGACCAAGACCCTCTATCGCAGTGATCTGCTGAGCGGCGCGATCCTGGCCTCCATTGTGCAGCGGGCCAAGGAGCGGGCGATCGACCGGCAGATCCATTCAACGGATGGGTCGTCCGGCGGGTTGATCGAAGGCGGCGCGACGGGCCTGACCGAGGACGATCTGTTGAAGGCCGTGCAGGCGGAGTTTCGCGAAGGCGAAGTGCTGCCGCCCGACGATGCGGCGGAAGAGTGGCTCAAGCTGCTCGATCACCATCCGGACCAGGTCGTCGGCATCTCTTCCTATCGGCGGGGGCGGCCGTCGGAAGAGCGCCTCGTCAACCAGATCATTTAGCCCATCATGCGACTGTTCGGCATTGAAACGGAATACGGGATCACGCGGGACGACCTCGATATGGTCGATCCCGTGGTGGAATCCATGGAGCTGGTGCGGGCGCATCTGGTCGCGTCCTTTGAGCGACGATGGGATTACCGCGGTGAAGATCCCCATGAAGATGCCAGGGGCTTTCGCGTGTCCGCCCTCCAGCAGGACAGGGAAGAGGGCGAATTCGCCGAGCAGGACGCGCACCGGCCCTTCTCGTTCCATGAGATGAAGAGCGATCTGGTCCTGCCGAACGGCGCGCGCTTCTACAACGACCATACGCATCCGGAATATTCGACGCCGGAATGCAGGACCCTGGCCAGCCTGATCGCACAGGACCGGGCGGGCGAGCGCATTGTTCAGGCGGCGGCGGTCCGCAGGAACCAGGCCCTCGGAGGGCCGCACGTCCGGCTTTACAAGAACAACACGGATTTCCACGGCCACAGCTACGGCTGCCACGACAACTATCTCATGCCCCGTTCGGTGCCCTTCACGTCGCTCGTGTCCGGCCTGCTGCCGTTTCTGGTCAGCCGGCAGATCATCGCGGGGGCCGGCAAGGTCGGGATCGAAGCCCAGGAGGGCCGATACGTCTCCGGCTGCTACCAGTTATCCCAGCGGGCCGATTTCATGGAGACCGAGCTGAGCGTGGACACGATGCACAACCGGCCCCTGCTCAATACCCGCGATGAGCCTCATGCCGACCGGCGAAAATACCGGCGGTTGCACCTGATCATCGGGGACGCGAACATGTGCGAGTACGCGACCGCGCTGAAGGTGGGCACGACCGGACTGGTCTTGGACCTGATCGCGCGGGGCGAGGCGCCGGGACTCGAACTCAGCCGGCCGGTGGAGGCGGTGAAACAGCTCTCGCGGGACCCGGATCTCAAGGCACGGGTGCCGTTGACGGACGGGCGGGCCATGAGCGGCCTGGAGCTGCAGGAAGTCTATTACGACGCGGCCCAGCAGGTGCTCGCCGGAACGGATGAAGAAACCGACTGGATCCTGCGCGAATGGCACGACACGCTGGCCTGGTTGCGGCGCGATCGGTCGCGGCTCGTCGGGAAGCTGGACTGGGTCACGAAGCTCTGGCTCTTGGAGTCGTTCATGCAGGAGGAACGGATCGGCTGGGATGATCCCTGGCTGGCGAGCCTCGATCTGGAGTATCACAACGTGGACCCGGAGCGCGGCCTGTTCCTGGGATTGGAGCAGGAAGGCAAGACCGCCCGCCTGGTGTCGGACGACGAGATCCAACGGGCGATGAAGGAAGGGCCGGCGGACACCCGCGGAGGCATTCGGGGGCTCTGCGTGCAACGGTTCCCGGATCAGATCAAGGCGGTGCAGTGGGAACGGATTCAGTTTCGCAACGGGCTGTTCTCCTCCGTGCTCGATCTGGAAGACCTGTTCGATCCGGAATCGGTCCGATCGCTGCGAAGATTGCTCGAAACGGCGGACTCGCCGGCGGACTTGCTGGAACAGTGGGATCAACGACAGGCGAAAGGATAGATCGTCATGAACCATCGATACATGATCATGCGAAATCCACACACCGGTCTTGCGGGTTCGGGAAGCGAACGTCTCACTCCGGTTCCGCTCACGTCCATGGAACGGAGACCGTTTGAACCGATGCCGAAACCGGTCCGTCCCTCGGACGACGAGGGCGGTCCTAAGCGACCGGAAACCGGTTCGCCGGATAAGGATAACTTGCTGAAGCGCATGAAGAAGGTCGATCCCAAGCAGGCTGAACGGTACCGCCAGCGGACGGGGCAGTAGACGTCAACCGTCATGCGTCACGCGTCATTTGTTGTCAGAGAAGAATGCGATAGAGGGTCTCATTGTTCACGATTGACGGATGACAAATCACGCTTAACGCCGCAGGGAGACCACTATGGGCATGCAAGGCGACTTTCTTCAGCTTCTTAAGGAACGGGGGTATCAGTTCGGCGCGCCGGCCGTCTCCGACGCCAAGGCCGGGCAGGAGATCGTGAAGGCGACGACGATCCTGGCAATGAAGTATCGGGACGGCGTGCTTGTGGCGGGGGATCGGCGGGCGACCGCCGGCAACATGGTCATGTACGACCGCACCGACAAGGTGCTCGAGATCGACCGCTACAGCGTCATGGCGATCGCCGGCGTGCCGGCCACGGCCTATGAAATGGTCCGGGTGCTGGAACATTCGTTCAAATACTACCGCCGGAGCCAACTGCAGGACTTGAGCTTCGAGGGCAAGCTGCGCGCTGTGTCCAAGCTGCTCAAGGACAATGTCGCGGCGGCCCTCTCCGGCACCGGGGCCGTGGCGCCGTTATTCGCCGGGTATGACCATGAGGCGGGACAGGCCAAGATTTATTTCTACGACATCTTGGGCGCGGAGTTTGAAGGGGTGGAGTATGCGGTGTCCGGTTCCGGTTCCCCGACCATCCGGGGCATTCTGCACTATCTCAACACGTGGGGCGAGCGGCCGTTGCGGGAGGAGACGAGGGAGCAGGCCGCGATGCAGGCGCTGCGCCTGTTGACGAGCGCCGCGGAGTTCGATTCGGCGACCGGCGGAGTGAACCGGGAAGCCAACCTCTATCCGGTCGTGAAGCTGATAACGGAGAAGGGCGTGGAAACCCTGTCGGACCAGGATCTGAGGGCGCTGTTTGAAACCAAGGTCGCCCGTGTCGGGTGACGCGAGCAGGCTGCCGAGCCCGCCTGCGCAGATTTCATGCGAGCGGGGCTTTTTCAACAGCCTGCGAAAGGTGACGTGTCATGTATGAAGAACCCTATCGCTGGGTCGAGGCGGTCGGCAACCGGCGGCAGTACCTCGACGAGCAGTTCAAGCAGGGCAGCCCGGTCGTCGCCCTCTCCTATAAAGACGGCGTGGTGATGCTGACGCTCAGCAAGGGGACGCCCAAGCTCTACGAAATCTACGACCGCATCGGCCTCGGCGGCATGGGGCATCCGGCGGATTTGGAAAAGTTGCGGTTCGGCCTATTGGAGATGGCTCACCTGGAGGGATTCAACCGCTCTCCCTCGGACGTGACCGGCGCGCGGCTGATGAAATACGGCTTGGCCCCTTCCATCAAGCAGGCGTTTGAAGAAATCTACAAGGCTCCGTGGATCGTCAAGATTCTGCTGGCCGAGTTGGGCACCAAGGCTGGGAAGGATGCGTTTCTGACGATCAACTACGACGGCACCTTCGAAGAGACGACCGGCTGCGCGGTGCTGGCCGCCACTCCCTCCATTCAAAAGCTGATGCAGACTGAGCTGAAACAGGCCGGCGCCTCCGGAACCCTGACCTTGGCCGCCGCACTGGAGGCGGCGTTGCGCGTATGGGGACTGGGTTCCCTGGCTCAGAGCCGAGCGGCCGGCGATGACCGGGAGGACGAGGGACAAGAGCGGGACCGGACATCGAGGGACTCGGACGCAAAGACGAAGCCGGAATCGAAGGCTGATCCCGCCGCGGTGACCGCCCACCTGCGCGAGCAGATGGCCGACCGCACGGTGGAATGCGCGGTGCTGGAACGGCAGACGCCCGGGTCTTCGAAATACCGTACGGTCAAGGCGGACGAGGTGACAAGTCTGCTGCCGAACGATCTAAGAAGTGAAGGTCTAGGCTGAGGTTCAGGATAGACCGCGATCCAGTCTTCCTACTTTCTCTCAGCCTCAGCCTCAACCTAAACCTGTCTCCACGATGTTGAACAAGATCTTCGGGCTTGAAACCGAATACGGGCTCCTCGTCAACGAGGACCGGCCCGACCATTCGCCGACCTGGTACGCCCACCGGATTCGCGACTATATCTTCAACGTGCAGCAGCGCGGCGTGCTCGACCTGCATCACCGCGGGCACGATGAGCCGCCCGGCAACGGCGGGTTCCTGACCAACGCCGGACGCCTGTACCTCGACATGGGGCATATCGAATATGCCTCGCCCGAATGCGGGTCGTTGGCGGATGTCGTGGCATCGGACCGGGCCGGCGATTTGCTGATCCAGCAGGCCATCGACGACCTGGGCTTGGGCGGCGCGGTGTCGCTGATCAAGAACAACATCGACCACGAGACGGACGCCACGTTCGGCTGCCATGAAAACTATCTGGTCTCCCGGCGGTTCCCGTTCACCCGGCGCGGCCTGTCCAAGCTGCTGCCGTTTCTGGTGACCCGGCAGATCTTCACGGGATCTGGGCGGGTGGGGGCGGCCACGGTGGACGAGATGTGGGTGCCGCGCGGGCAGATCATCCTGCCGAGAAGCCGGTTGCTGGACGGGCGGGACGGTCCCAGGGTGGATTTTCAACTGTCGCAGCGCGCGGATCACATCATGAACGATTTTTTCGAATGGGTGCAGGGCAACCGCTCGATCGTGAACACCCGCGACGAGCCGCTGGCCGATCCGAATGCCTACCGGCGCATCCACCTGCTTTTGGGCGATTCGAACATGGCGGAGTACGCCAGCGCCCTCAAGCTCGGCACGACGGCGCTGGTGTTGCAATTAATCGAGGAAGGCCATGCGCCGGACGGGTTGCAGTTGGCCGATCCGGTCGAGTCGTTGCAAGAGATCTCGCAAGATCAGGCAAGGAAATGGCTCGTGACGTTGGAATCGGGGAAGACGCTCTCGGCGCTCGATATTCAGGAACAGTATCTGGAGGCGGCGCAGCGCCATTGTAAAGGCCAGGACCAGGAGACGGATTGGGTGCTGGAACAGTGGGAGCAGGTGCTCCAGGATCTCAAAGGCGACTATACGAAGCTGGTCGGCCGGGTCGATTGGGCCAGCAAATTGTGGCTGCTCGAAACCTATCGGGAAGCGGAGCGGGTCGGGTGGGATGATCCGATGCTCAAGAGCCTGGACCTGGAGTACCACAATTTGAACGCCGGCCGCGGGCTCTACTTCGGCTTGCTGGAAGAAGGGAAGGTGCCGCGGTTCATGGCCGATCGGGCCGTCGAGCTGGCGCAGGACCGGCCTCCCCGCGACACCCGCGCGTTCGGCCGGTCTGAAGTGGTCCGTCACCTGCCCGCCTGTGGGCCGCCGCCGGATTCCGACGATCAACCGGTGCGCGACCGCTTTTATCCCGCCTACATCATCAACTGGTCCGCGTTCCAACTGCGCGGCCGCGACCCCTTCATGATGCCGAACCCCTTCAAGACCTACGTGCAGGAAGTGAAGGCCCACCTCTCGGGCGGATGAATCGTCGCGGATCTCACTCAGCCGTTTCCCGATATCCGTCGTAATCGCTCAACTTCCGGACTCCATGCACCTTGTCCAGGGATGCGAGGCGGCGCCGACCACGGCCCCGGCCATGCCGAACGGTACGGAAACGAAAAAGAGCGGGACGCCGAGCCCGTATCCCGCCCATTGCATCAATATACTCTCGCGCTCCTGTCCGGCATGGACCAGACGAACCGCCGGGTCCATCGGGAACATGCCGTATTCACTGCCGAGGCTGGCGCTCTCCCCGATCGTGCGGCAACGCGCGTCGCTCGCGGCCGGCATCAGGATCAGCGTCAGCAACAGCAACAACACGCTCATTTTCATTGCCTACCTCCTCTGGCCAAGACCTGATCCATAGGGCGAGGAAGCCGGCAGCGCGAACGGGCAACCATTCGATCGTTCCGGTTGGTCTGCCTTGGACCGGTGCTCGATCACGTCGAGAAGCCGGTCATAGGCGGCTCTGAACGACTGCAGCCCCTCATCCAACAACCGATCGGTCAGCTCCTTCAAAGAGATTCCCGCCCGCTGGAGTTCCGTCAACGTGTTGTTTGCCTCCTCAATCCCTTCGGTCAGCCGAAATTCCGGGTGCCCGTGATCACGAAAGGCCTCCAAGGTTGCGGGCGGAACCGTGCTGACCGTCTCGGGACCGATGAGTTCCTCCAGGTACAGCACATCGCGATAACGGGGATTCTTCGTGCCGGTACTCGCCCAGAGCACCCGTTGGGGCATGGCGCCTCGTGCAGCCAGCGCGTCCCATCGCGGACCGGAGAACAGGGTCCGATAGCGCTGGTAAATCAGCTTGGCATTCGCCACGGCCACCTTTCCTTGAAGGCTTTTCAAGAGGATCTGGTCCGCTTCTCTCGTGGCGGTCTTCAGGCGCGCGTCGATGGAGGCGTCCGCCGCCGTGTCCAGGCGGCTGACGAACACGCTGGCGACGCTGGCCACGCTGCCGACATCGCCGCCCCGCTCTCCCAGTTGCTCGAAGCCCAGCAGGCAAGCCTCGGCCACGCGCGCATAGGCGTCCTGAGAGAAAATGAGGGTCACATTGACATTGATCCCCCGGCTGAGCAACTGCACGATGGCCGGGATGCCTTCCGGCGTGGCGGGCACCTTGATCATCAGGTTGTCGCGTCCGACGGCATCCCACAATCGTCGTGCCTCGTCGACGGTGCCCCTGGTGTCTCGGGCCAGATAGGGCGAGATCTCCAAGCTCACGTAGCCGTCGCGCCGCTTCGTTCGCGCATAGACCGGCTGCAGGAGGTCGGCCGCGCTTTGGATATCCTCGATGGCCAGCCGCTCGTAGCAGGCCTTCGCGTCCAGGCCGCACTCCCTCCTAAATGTATGGAGGTCCGCGGCGTAGTCGGCGCCGCCCGTGATGGCCTTCTCAAAGATCGCCGGGTTGGAAGTCACGCCACCAAGCCCATCTTCGGTGATCAAATGCTGAAGCCTGCCGGAAGCGATCAAGCTCCGATCGATCGAGTCCAGCCAGACGGATTGGCCGAATATCCGAAGGGCGCGAACGGGATTGAGGATCTTGACGTTCGAGACTCTCATCGGGCCACCTCCTTGGAAATGATTCGTGCAGTAACATGATTGGCCTGCTTCCTTCGCCATGCGTTCAAGCGCGCCGGCCGAACACGAGCGTCTCCGTGCCTTCTCATTTGCGCCCTCCTGGTGAGCCGCTTCTCTTCCCGCCCTGTCAGACGCTCTGGCCGGTTCTCGTGTGCTCCACGAACTGTTCCGTGGCCTCATCGAGGTTGCGCCCATGCCGCCCGCGGGCCGGGTGGATATACAGGAGCGGCCTGGAGGCGGCGTCGGCGCGGGATTGAGGCAGGGCCATTTCGTATCGGACCGGCTGCGCATGGTCGGACAGTTGCAGCGCCGGGTTGTAGACGCTATGGAATTTCCAGAGCATCTTGACGAAGTTGGTTTGGCCTCGCAGCACGTGCCCGGCGGCGATCTTGGCCGTGGATTTGAGCGCGGCCCAGCCCAGATGCTTATTGTTGAGAATCCGCTGGGTCTTGACCAATTCGTCGTAGAACTCGGGGAGCGGCAGCCTCGTCGGCAAGACCGCATGTTGAATGTCAAACAGCCGGTAGTCCCGCGTCTGAATCTTCCGGGATTCCGTCACCCAGCTTTCCGTGCCCGGATAGGGCGTATTGACGCTGATGTTGACGATCTCCGGAATCTCCAGGCACCACTGGCGGATGGCCTCGAACCGCCGGCGATCCCAATCCGGATCGGCGATCAGGTTGATCGCGACCGTAATGCCCAGCGAGCGGGCGAATTCCAAGGCCTCGAAGTTTTTCCCCAACGAGATGCGCTTGCGATGTCTCTTGAGCCCCTCCTCGTCGATCGCTTCGACGCCCAGAAACATGTATCTGAGCCCGAGCCGCTTCCAGAATCGGAAGACCTCCTTGTTCCGGAGGAGCACATCGCCGCGCGTCTCCAGGTAGTACTGTTTGCCGATTCCTTTCCTGGCGATCGCTTCTCCGATCGCCATCCCATGCTCGGCCTGGATGAAGGCCACGTCATCGACGATGAAGATCCCCGGCTCCTTGACCCGCTCGAGATCCTCGATGATCCGGTCCGTGCTGAGCGCGCGGTAACTGCGTCCATAGAAGGTCCAGGCGCTGCAAAAGGAACAGTCCCAGGGACAGCCGCGGGTGAACTCGATCGAGGCGCAGGGGTCCAGGACGCCGATGAAGTACTTGCGCCGATGCCGGAGCAGATCACGGGCCGGCTGGACGGCATCCAAGCTCGTGACGAACCGCGGGGGAGGCCCTTCGCCGGCCATCGTCACGCAGCCCGGCAGGCTCGAGACCGCATGGCGGTCCTGCTCGAACGCCGACAGCAAACTCGCCACCACGCTTTCGCCTTCTCCCTTGACGACGCAATCGATCGCGCCCTGGCCGTGGTCGAGCAGCTCCCGGGCGACGAACGAGGCGCTATGGCCGCCGACAAAGACGGCGGTCCGGGGCAGCCGCGCTTTCGCGAGCTTGGCGAGGTCGATGACCTCCGGCACGTTCGGCAGGTAGTTGCAGGAGAAGCCGACGGCGTCCGGCCGCCACTCCTCGATCAGCCGCACATAATCCTGCTGGGTCTCCACCTGCAGATCGATCAGCCGCACATCATGACCCGCCGCTCGAATCGCTTGCGCGACCAGCTCCAACCCCAATGGCTCCAGGCGCAGATAGATCTTGGTGTACATCAGCGGACCGGGATGAACGGCCAGGACTTTCATCTGCTGACCACCCTTTCGTTCATGCACACAGTTTGTTGGAGGCGTCCAATGCGGCCACCTTGTAACATTCCGCCAACGTGGGATAGTTGAACACGGTCCGCAGGAAATACTGGAGTCCCCCTCCCAATTCCAGGACGGCCTGGCCGATATGGATCAGTTCCGTGGCGCCGGTCCCGACAGCGTGGACGCCCAGCAACCGCTGATCCTCGCGATGGACCAGCAGCTTCAGAAACCCGCTGTCGTCCCCGAGAATCTGTCCCCGTGCGATTTCCCGATATCGCGCAATGCCGGTCTCGTAGGGGATCTTGTTCTGCGTCAGCTCATGTTCCGGCGCGCCGATCGCGGAGATCTCGGGGAGGGCGTAGATGCCGATCGGCAGGTGCTCGATCATCGGCCCCGCCTCCACGCCGAACGCATAACAGGCCGCCAGCCGTCCTTGCGAGAACGAGGTCGAGGCCAGGCTTGGAAAGCCGATGACATCGCCGACCGCGTAGATATGCGGCACCGCCGTGCGGAACTGCCGATCGACTGCCAACCGTCCGCGATCGTCCGGGCTGAGCCCCGCCGACGCGAGGTTGAGCCGCCCAGTGGCGCCGATCCGCCCGACCGAATAGAGAACGTGATCCGCGACGATCCGTTTCCCCGATTCCAGATGGAGCACGGCTTGCCGCGGCTCTCCCGCGGCGACGTCCAGCCGCTCGACGGCTTCGCCCAATCGAAAGGTCACGCGCCGGCCTCGCATCTGGTGCATGAGTTCATCGACGCTCTCGCGGTCCAGAAACTCCAGGAGCCGGTCCCGCTTGTCCACCAGCATCACCTCGACGTTCAATGCGGCAAACATCGACGCATACTCGATCCCGATGATGCCCCCGCCGACGACCGCGAGCTTTTTGGGCAGGCGCCTCAAACGCAGCAGGTCATCGCTGGTGAGAATGACGTCGCCATCCACAGGCACGCCGGGGGGCAAGGCCGGGGTCGTGCCCACCGCAATCAAGATGTTGGCGGCGGTCACGGTGCGCCGGCCTTCTTCGGAGACCACCGCCAGCGTGTGGGGATCGACAAACGAGGCCTCTCCCCTGATCAACTCGACCCCGTTCCGATACAGTTGCTGCTCGATGACCTGGGACTCTCGTTGAGTGACCAGTCCCACGCCCTGGAAGAGTTCTTCTACAGAGGGGCGGCGCGTCCCCTCGAGTCCGGTGCGAACGGCTGTGCCGGGGCGCAGCAGACCGTTGTGGTTGGCGAGGGAACAGACGGCTTCGCGGAACGTCTTGCTCGGGATGGTTCCGGTGTCCAGACAGATGCCTCCCAGGCAACGGCGTTTTTCCACGAGCGCGGTTCGTTTGCCGAGCTTGGCCGCCTGGATCGCGGCTCGCTGCCCGGCCGGGCCGCTGCCGATGCACAAGAGGTCAACGTCGTAGCCTGTGCTCACGACAGCCGGAGCCTCCACCGCCACATTGTCCGCATGGGCTCCGCCGCGAGCCTCCGTTGGGTCGCGGGAAGGGACCGAGCTGTGGAGTCCATCATTCCGAAGAAGTGGGAATGGGCGCTTGCATCCGCTGCCATAAGACCGGCCTCTCCTCTTTCATGTGTGTGAGCCTCCGGCGGGCTTCAACCGCATAATAAGCGGCGCCCGGCTCGTGCTGCGTTCTTGCCACCGAACCGAAGAGTTCCTCGCTTAAATCGGACCGTCCCGCCCATTGAGCCACGTGACCGCCGTGGAGCGCGCAGGCCGCCACCATTGATTGAGGGTCAACCGCCAGCCGCGACGGGAGCGTTGCCATGAGAGACCGTATCGCAGCAGGCAGCAGCCTCGGGGCATGGTGTTGCATAGTCTCAGCCTCCGCGAGATCGGTCAGGTGCCGAAGATCCGCGCGGATCTCGTCCGGTTCTAAGCTTGAGCGGCAATGGCTGTAAGTTCTCCATGCCTCCATGAACTGGGCGTTGCCGAGCTGCAGGTGAGAGCTGGCGAACCGCCACGAACTGTGACAACCGCCTAACCCTGCGAGGCTCATGAAGAACAGGAACCCAAGGATTCCAGCCCGATATCGCATTCCCTGTCGAGGTGCTTGATCGATCACGTTCCTACCCACGGCTGAGTCCTGTCCGGGTCCGCCCGCTCGTACGGGAAGACTGAAGAGGGCTACGTAGTTCTTGATGAGACGGTTCGCAAACTCGATGTCGGGCAAGACTTGCAGGGCGATCATCCGAGCGCGGTGCGGGATTACAAAGACTTGGACGGCGAGACTCATCGCGTGAGTGGGAGAGGAGTCCGTCGAGATGAACCGTGTGCCGTGGAGGATCACGATATATCACGAAGCACCGTGGCCGGGCACGGTCGATGGCCTCTCGATCACTTTCCGATGACGTCGCAGCGACCCTGTCCGGCTGCCTGTTCCGGGCCCTGTCGCAGATCGACGGTGACGCGATGCCCTGGAGACTTCAAGCATAGGGTGATGGCGACGATGAACCGGAGACATCAGCACGAACTCGATGTTGAGAACCTTGCACTGAAAGGAGCGTGCCAGAGCCATGCGCGAGCAGGCGACGAGGCCGTGAACGTTGGAGATTCAGCCTGTTGGTGGGATTTCGGGCGACGGGCCTCTGCATGAGCCGCAAGCGAAAGACCGCCGAGTGTGAGCAATGACGATGAGCGAGCCGTGCAGAATCGCTCAGCTTGCGCTGGTGTGCTACCAAGAAAGAGATCGATGGCAGCGAGGCGATAGGAGAGAAAAAAGGGTGTGGCGGCAATGAACAGAGAACGAACGCTGGACGCTACAGCGTCAGATTAAAGCGGCAGACCTTTGCCGCCGCCTCGAAATCTCCGGCCGGGGCTTCCATCGGGACAATCACCCGGCTGCGCTCGGCCGGAGGAACGCGGCGGAGAATGTAGTCGTCCTCTTGGTGCGGATCGCCGGCAAAGTACATCTGCGTCGTCAGGTCCCGGCCGTTGGGCGCGCGGACTTTGAAGTGGATGTGCGACGGCCTGATCCAGCCGCGATCCGCCTCGTACTCGCCCGGCTTGATGGTCTTGAAGAGATAGCGCCCCTCCCGGTCCGTCACGGCCTTCCCCCAATATTGGAAGTAGGGATCGAGCGGGGCCGGATTCCCCGCGTCTCGAGGGTGGTGGTAGCGGCCGTTGGCCGAGGCCTGCCAGATCTCGACTAGCGCCCCTTCGATGGGACGGCAATGGCTGTCTCGGAGGTGGCCGGTGACATAGAGTAGTTGTCCGGTCGCCCTTCCGGATTTGCCATTTACGAAAGTCAAATCGCCGTCCTTGTCTAAGAGGGCGTCAAGCTGCCGCTGCGGAGGATAGTAAGGTCCTTCCGTCTGTGGCGGCGTAAGCAGACAGGCGAGCTCGTCGGCGCGGGAGAGAGCTGGGGCCAGCAGCCAGAGTCCGACTGAACCCAAGCTGGTGAAGACGAAGCGACGCCTGGTGAGAGCCTCGACCATGGCCAATCATTGTACCAAGGACGATCTGGGCGAAACAGCCGAGCGACAAGGTGACCCGTCATCACGACATGCTGAAACGTATCTAACGTATCTGTAGACAATAGGGCGATAAGATCTATGATCTCACCGGGTGACGTCGACAGGAGAGGCATCGGCGATCATGCTATGCAGCCCGAATAGGCTATCGCAGGCTCGATAGTTAACCGGCACGAGGCATTTGCGCTATACTAGGGGCCACAATCTGAGGTGCTCCTATGAAAGAACTCACACGGATTACCACGGACCCGCAGGTGATGGGCGGCAAGCCCTGCATCCGCGGGCTCCGCGTGACGGTTGGAACCGTTGTTGGTCTTGTGGCTGCCGGCCATTCCAAAGAAGACATTCTGAAGCTCTATCCCTACCTCGAGGAACCAGACATCGCTGAGGCGCTGTCCTACGCCGCATGGCGTGCTGAAGAGATCGAAGTCCCCCTCACGCGAGCGTGAAGGTCCTTGTCGACATGAACCTGTCTCCATCCTGGGTATCCGCCCTTGAAGCTCATGGCTTCCCATCGAAACACTGGTCGTCTGTCGGCGACGGTCGAGCGTCGGATGCTGTGGTCCTCAGGTGGGCACACGAGAACAAGTACGTGCTGTTCACCAACGATTTGGATTTTGGAGCGATCTTGGCGATTTCGCGAGCCGCGGCACCAAGTGTCATTCAAGTTCGTGCACAGGACCTCGCGCCTATGCGCCTAAAGGATCTCGTCGTTCAAGCCCTGCGACAATACGAGGCAATCCTTCAACAGGGAGCGCTGATCACCATAGAAGAAGCTCGACTTCGCGCGCGTATCCTGCCGCTCAATCCATAGTTATCCTATCCGCGTCAGGATAGACGTCTTAGAAAAGCACGGGCGTATCAGATAAGAATGGTTACGACGATGCTTAGGAATGATTACGACTATGCTCCCTAAGGTGGTCCGTCCGTGTGCGGTGAATGTAATCAGGATAACCCTGGTGCTTACGTTCGTCGCGATTATAGCGGCCTGTGCTGGGGTGCGTTTTCCTAGCGACCCGCTCCTTGAGGCAGCCCGTGTTGGTAAGACAGCGAAAGTTAGGGCTCTTATCGAGGCAGGGGTTGATGTCAATACGAAAGGCGAGGATGGCGAGACGGCGTTGATGTGGGCCGTTGGTTGGGGCCAGTTGGAGACTGTGCGGGTGCTGCTGGAAAAGGGGGCCGATGTCAATGTTAAAGATAAGCACGGGTTCACAGCCCTGATGCTTGCTACCGATTCGCTCCCGACATCTGTAGCCATAACACAGGCTCTTCTTGATAAAGGAGCTGAGGTTAACGCTCGGTCTCATTATGGAGATACAGCTTTGATGTTCGCTTCAGTGGCAAACTCTGTCGAGGTCGTGCGGCTCTTGCTGGAACATGGTGCCGATGTCAACGGGAGGACCGCCGATGGAAAGACAGCTCTTAGCGGCGCGAGACATTTTGGCCATAAGCAGGTCATTGCCCTTCTTCAAGAATACGGAGCCAAGGACTAACTCATTCAACATGGTCGCGCTGGTAGGTGCTGCAGTCATCCGGCTGGACGGGATGGGTCCGGAGGGCGGCGATACCGCGAGAATAGGTCTATCGAACAGCCGCTCGGGCTGCCTCCGGCGACGGCATCGCGCCCCGGCGCGGCCTGAGAGAAGCCGGAGGCCAAGAGCACAGGCTCCAAAATGCGAGACCTTGGACCAATGCATGATGCTGCCGTCCGGAGCGGTCCACCCATGGTCGGCCGGAATTGTCGATGAGATGGGGAAACGTCACCCAATTTCAAAATTGCGGCCTGAATGGCAGTTCCCTGTGCTTATGAGCCCAGGCAATTGATGGGTGGAAAGGCTGAGCCGCCGAAGAGGTTGCTGCGCAAGCCCCACCAATCTTGGATGACGGTGTTGTAAAGGCTTCGGTAATCCACCCTGTGCCTCAGGTCTCCCGCTTGCAAATCCGCGAGCGGCGGTTGTGATCCGTAGAGTCCGCCCTTGACGCGGCCGCCCATGAAGAAGTGCGGCGCCGCCGTCCCATGGTCCGTCCCCTGGCTGCCGTTCTCGGCGACACGCCGGCCGAACTCCGAATAGGTCATCACGAGCAGCCGGTCCCACAAGCCTTCCTGGAGCAGGCTGGCGCGAAAGGCGGTCAAAGCCTCGGCCAGCTCCTGAAGCAGTCGCTGGTGCTGGTTGAGCTGGCCTGCGTGGGTATCGAAACTGCCGTGCGTGACCTTGATGACCGCCGCCGGCACGCGGGCGCTCATGAGCGTCGCGGCGATCTCCAGTTGTTTGCCGATCCTGGTCGCGGGAAACGGTGCGGAAAACGGCGCCGCCTGCTTCAAGCGCCGCTCCAAATCTCCTGAGGCGCGAGCGATCTCCCGTTGGACTTCGAGGATATGGGCCAGGGCGCGATTGGTCGTGAGCCGGTCCACGGGCCGGACCAACTCCGCCTGCCGGAGAAACTGCGCTGGGTCCTGAAGCGTGACGATCCTGCTGTGCCCGCCGGCCAAGGGACCGGCCTCACCTCGGCCGAGCACGATGCCCTCCGCGGTGAAACTCTCCGGGAGCGGATGCCGGGCAAAGAGCCTCGCCAGCCAGCCTTCATCGAGGGTCTGCTCGCTGTCCGATCCGGTCTCCCAGATTTCAATCGAACGGAAGTGCGACCGGTTCGGGCTGTCATAGCCCACGCCTGCGACCACGGCGAGTTCCTTAGCCTCCCAGAGCGGCATCAACGGTTCCAAGGCCGGATGCAATCCCAACTCCGGCGTGAGCTGTTTGACCTGCTCGCGCGGGATGGCGAGTCGCGGGCGGACTTGATAATAGCGTGGGTCTCCGTAGGGAATGACGGTATTCAGGCCGTCATTGCCGCCATGCAGTTCGAGCAACAGCAGGGTCCGTTGCCATGCCTCCCGGTTTGATCTGTCTGCGCCGTTGGCTGCGGCCCAGCTCCGCTGAAGCCAGGAAGGGGCGAGGAAGACCAAGGGAATCGCGCCCAAGGCTTTCAGAAATTCGCGTCGATTCATGCGGCGCCTCATGTCACCTTCATTTCAACTGATAGGCCGGATCAAGCACCAACTGACGGACGACCTGTCGGCGGTCTTCTCCCGGATCAAGTAGTCGCACCGGTGGAATCGGGAGCAGCGTGACCTGAAGGATCTCCTCCGGCTCGGTGGCGAGCCAGTCGGCCATGCCGTTTCCATCACCCATATCCCCTCCCATGCCCATGCTCTCCCCATGCCTGTGCCCCACTTCATGCCCGCGAATGCTCTGTTGCAGCATGTGCCATCGGGCCGGGAGCGTCGCGGTGGTGATCCACCTGACGCCGCCGGGCCACCCTTTCACATTGGGCGGATCGAACAGGTCCTGCCCGAGGCGGCGTCCCGCCCGCACGAGCGAGATCTGGTCCGGGAGGGGAAGGTTGAAGAGCCGCATCGTGCCGACCAGCAACTCGACCGGAGATTTGATGAGGATGCCACGGTTCTCGCTCGCCCAGAACTGCGGCGTCGTCAGGAGGGCCTGGAGCAGCGTCTTGATACGGTAGTCGCTGCGACGGAAGAGGTCGGCGAGGCGTTCGGTCTCCTGTGGATCGGGCTGGTCGGACACGAACTCCTTCCAGAGCTTCTGCGTGAGGTGGACGGCAACATGAGACTGTTCCAAGGTCATGCGCAACACATCGTCGCCCATGAAGGGGCCGGTGCGGCCGAACAGGCGCTTGATCCCGTGATCGTGCCTCGCTTGATTCATGCGGAAAGTGCCGGTCCGCCGATCCACGTGCCAGCCGGTGAAACAGCGCGCCGCCTCCTTGATGTCCTGCTCGCTGTAGCGGCCCTCGCCGAGCGTAAACAACTCAAATAGCTCGCGCGCGAAATTTTCGTTGGGCCGGTCTTTCTGATTCTGCTGGGTGTCGAGGTACAGCAGCATGGCCGGGTCCTTGGCGACGGCCGACAGCAGTTCCCGAAAGGATCCCAGTGCCTGGGAGCGAAACAGCACGTTCTGCCGATAGAGAAACGGCGGCCATTTGACCTTTTGGAAGCTGGACGTGAAGTGGTTGTGCCAGAAGAGGGTCATCCGCTCGGTCAGTGGGGAGGGAGTGGCGAGCAGTTCCCGATACCACCAGGCCTTGAGTTCGAGGCTCTCTTCTTTTCGCTCTTCGCGAAAGGCTTTCTTTTCGGCCTGGCCCATCTGTTTGCGCTCGGCCGGCGCGGGCGGAAGCCGATTGATCCAAGCCGGGGATGCCGTCACGGCTCTGGTGGTCGCTTGGTCGAGTAGCTTGGCGACGGCCTGGTTCCGATCCCAGGCGCTCCATTGGCGGATCTCATCCGGCGTGCCACCGAATCCGGTTCGGGCCAACAGATGGCGGGCGTCCTCAAAGGTCATGGCCATGGAAAGCGATACGGCGGTTGGTCGAAGAGGTTCTTTTGGTCACAAGGGCTGTGCGAGCAACCTTCGGTGACCGGCTCAAACGGTTAGCTGGACTGACGCAGCATCGCCTCGACGATCCGGTGCTCCGCCCAGTGACCGTCCTCTTCCGGATGCCGCCTTTGCACAAAGGCGCAATGGCCCCCGTGTCGGGTGGCGAGAACCCTGATTTGAGGATTCCCCCGCACCGCCTCCGTCTCGAAAATCGAGAAGGGCACGAAGGGGTCGTCGCAGGAGGTGATGATCAGGGTCGGCACACGAATGTTGGACGCCACGTGCCTGGCGCCGGCCCGATCGTAGTATTCCTCCGCGCTGGAAAAGCCGGCGTCCGGCGCCGTGTACAGGTGATCGAACTGCCGCAGCCGGGAGATGCGGGCGAGCGGGGCCGTGCTGTAGCGGCCGGGAAACAGCTTGGCCTTGTGATGGATCCTGGCCTTCAGCCGGATGACGAAGTGCTGCTCATAGATCCAATTGGCGCGCCGCTCCAACGCTTGGACGCAGGCCTCCGGGTCGATCACCGGGCATACCCCGAATACCCCTCGAAGCGCCGGCATGGTCGTTCCCGCTTCGCCGGCCATCTTGAGCACCAGATTGCCTCCCATGGACCAGCCGACGGCCCAGAGCTGCTCCAGCCCGTCCTGCTCGGCGAGTTCCATAAGGACGGCACGGATGTCGCCGCTCAACGAACTGTTGTACAGCGTCGGGGTCAGGTGCTCGGTCTCGCAACAATTCCGCTGGTTCAGGCGAATGACGTTCATGCCAGCCCTATAGGCCTTGGCGGCAAACCCCTGCATATATTGGGATTCGCTGCACCCTTCGAGGCCGTGCAACAGGACCACGGTATGGGCGGTCGAGCGACGGGGCTGCCAATGGCAGAACCCGAGCACCTGACTGTCTTCCGCCACCCGAAAGAGACGGGGTTCGATCGGCAGGCCCCGGAGCAGCCCTCGCCTGGGAAAGAGACGCGGGAACAGCGTCATCGCGTGTCGGTTGCGGAGGAGAGGGTGGGGGGTGAACGACCACGCTTCGATACCCATAGGGCTGTGTGTAGCCTAAGAGAGAACCGCCCCTCTTGCAAGCGGCCGCCGGAGGGGTGGTTAAGAGGGAAGGCCTGACTGCCGATAAGGGGGAGGATCAAGGGAGCGGTCCGTCCAGACAGGGAAACTGGACTGTGCCGCGGCCTCCCGGTGAACACATGCCGTTGCGAACCCACCGCCATAGCCCATGATGGTCGCCCCGCTGCCGGAAGACGAAGCACAGCGCCTGAAGGCGTTGAACCGGTACGAGATCCTCGATACCGAAGCCGAACCGGCCTTTGATGATCTCGCACGGCTGGCCGCTCAGATCTGCGAGACGCCGATCGCGTTGATCAGCCTGGTCGATCCTTGCCGGCAGTGGTTCAAGGCGAAGACCGGCCTCTCCGCCTGCGAGACCTCCCGCGACATGGCCTTCTGCGCCCATGCCATCCTCCAGCGAGATCTGTTGATCGTGCCGGATGCGCTGGCGGACGAGCGGTTTGCCGACAATCCGTTGGTCACGGGCGAGCCGAAGATCCGGTTTTACGCCGGAGCGCCTCTGGTGACGGAGGACGGCTATGCCCTGGGCACCCTTTGCGTCATCGATCGGACGCCCAGACACCTGTCCGGCGAGCAGCGGGCGGCCATGGCGGCGTTGGGCCGGCAGGTGATGAGCCAAATGGAACTCCGCCTGCGGAATCGGGAATTGCGCCGTAGCGTCGCCGCCGAACGCGCAGCCCGGGCGGCGGAGGCGAGGTTGCGCTTTGCGATCGACCGCAGTCCTGAGGGTGTGGCGCTCCTGGATCGAGAGGGCCGCTTGACCTATCTCAACCACGCCTTTGCGGAGCTGTACGGGTTCGACGTGGCTCAATTGACGGGTCGATCCTGGCAGACGTTGTTTTCGCCGGCCTGGGTGGCCACCGTTGAACAGACCATTCTCCCGGTGCTCTGCCAACGCCGGACCTGGCAGGGCGAAGTCATGGGGGAGCGGAAGTCCCGAAAGGCCGTCGCGCTCGACTGTTCCCTGTCGCTCTTGTCCGAGGAGGATCAGGAGGTCTGGCTGCTTTGGACCTGTCAGGACATCACCGAGCGAAAGCACGCGCTCGAAGAGATGAAGCGGGCGCAGCAATCGCTGCTGGACCATCAGCGGAATCTGAACGAGGCGCAGCGGCTGGCGCATTTGGGCAGTTGGGAATGGGACATCGCGACGGGCGCTGAGCTGTGGTCGAACGAGCTCTATCGTATCTTCGGGTATGAGCCGGGAGCCATACAGCCGTGTTATGAAGTGTTCGTGGCGACACTGCACGAGGAGGATAGGGATCGTGTATTGGCGGCTGTCGACCGGGCGATTCACGAGGACGCGCCTTACGACCTAACCTGTCGCGTGAACCGGACGGACGGCGTCGTCCGCTTCATCCACTGCCAAGGAACCGTGATCCGCGATCGGGCCCGTAGGCCTCAGAAGATGGTCGGAACCGCGCAGGACGTCACAGAGCGGGTGAATACCGAGGATGCCTTGCGGCGCCAGACCGCCCGCGTGAGCGCGATCTTTGACCACGCGGTCGATGGCATTCTCACGATCGACGAGCAGGGCCTGGTGGAATCGTTCAATCCGGCGGCTGAGGAGATCTTCGGATACGGCGCGAAGGACATCATAGGCGAGACCGTTGCGCGATTGCTGCCGGATCCCCATCGGAGCCTGTGCGGCCGCTTGCTCGTGCAGTACTTGGCCGAACAGCCCCAAGGGCCGCCCGGCTGTCGGCGGGAGATCTTGGGTCGCAGGAGGAACGGCGCCGTGTTTTCGTTGGAAATCTCGATCAGCGAAATGATGATCGGGGGGTGCCGTTTGTGGACGGGGTTCGTGCGCGATATCACGGAGTGGAAACGCTCGGACGACGCGCTGCGGATCAGCGAGGCGCGGACGAGGCTCATCATCGATACCGCGCTCAACGCCGTCATCGGGATGGATGCGGCGGGTTACGTGATGGAATGGAATCGGAAAGCCGAGTCGATGTTTGGGTGGGGGCGTGACGAGGCCTGCGGTAGGTTGCTGGCCGATCTGATCATCCCGCGGCGATTCCGGCAGGCCCACATGGCCGGGCTGCGGCGATTCCTGGAGGCCGGTGAAACCAGGATGATGAACAGGCAGGTCGAGACGACGGCGCTGCGACGGGACGGAACCGAATTCCCCGTCGAGCTGGCGGTGACGTCGGCCGAGGTCGCGGGGCAGACCTGTTTTCACGCCTTTCTATCGGACATCACGGAGCGCAAGCGGATCGAGGAAGCGCTGCGGATGAGCGAGGAGCGGTTTCACCTGGCCGTGAAGGGATCGAGCGACGGGATCTGGGATTGGAACGTGGTGACCAACGAGTTCTACTACTCGCCCCGGTTCAAAGAACTCCTGGGTTACGCGGATCACGAAATGGCCTCCCGGTTCGACAGTTTCACGACGTATGCGCACTCCGACGACCGAGACCGGGTGTTGAGCGCCCTGTACGATCACCTCTACATGAAAACACCGTTCGATGTGGAGATCCGGCTGCTGAAAAAGCCGGGCGCCTACGGCTGGTTCCGGATCAGAGGGCAGGCCATTTGGGATGAAGCCGGCAAGCCGGTGCGCATGGCTGGCTCGTTGACCGACATTCACAAGGCCAAGAGCGCCGAAGAGGATCTGGCCAAGGCGGCGGTGGAATTGGAGGGGCAGAACTTGCTGCTTATGGAGGCACGGGACCAGGCCTTGGCCGCGACACAGGCCAAGAGCGATTTCTTGGCCGCCATGAGCCATGAAATTCGGACGCCCATGAACGCGATCGTCGGCATGGCTGATCTCCTGGCGGAGAGCCAGCTGACACAGGAGCAACAGGCCTATGTCCGGCGGCTCTCCCGCGCGGCAGCCGGCCTGCTGGATCTGATCAACGACGTCCTGGATCTGTCCAAAATCGAGTCAGGGTACTTGGAGTTGGAGAGCATCACCTTCGACCTGCCGGACCTGATCGAGACGACGGCCGACATGTTGGCCGTGCGCGCCCATGCCAAGGGGCTGGAGCTGGTGACCGATATCGACCCGGCGCTTCCGGCGAAGGTCTGCGGCGATCCGACCAGGCTCAGACAAATCCTGGTGAACCTGGTCGGCAACGCGATCAAATTCACGGAACGGGGTGAAGTGGTCATTCGGGCGAGGCGCGAGGCCGAATCCTCGGAGCCGGACCGGTTCCAGTTCAGCGTCACCGACACCGGCATTGGGATTGCCGAAGACAAGCTGCAGGCGATCTTTGAGCGGTTTACCCAGGCGGATTCCTCCACGACCCGTCGGTATGGGGGCACCGGCCTCGGGTTGGCGATCAGCAAGAAGCTGGCGGAATTGATGGGGGGGACCATTCGGGCCGAGAGCCTGGCCGGGCTGGGTGCTACGTTCCACGTCACGGTGCGGCTGCCGCCGGTGACCATGCCGGAATCTGAACCGGACGGGCGTCAGCCCGATCTGGCGGGACGCCGCATCTTGGTGGTGGATGGCAACCACAGCGTGCGCCATGTCGTCCGGCAGGCGGTGACGCATCTGAACGGAGACGTCATCGAGGCGCCAGATGGGCCGACGGCCTTGGACGTCCTGCGCCGATCCCGCGAGACCGGCCAGCCGGTGCATCTGCTGATCGTCGACCGGCTGGTGGCCGCACCGTCCGGTCTTCCCTTGGCGGACGAGATGAGGGCCTCGCCGGAATTCATCGGCCTGCCGGCTATCCTGCTGGCCTCCTCCTGCGGGAGCGGAGAAGAGGCGCCAGCCGCGGCAGCCGGAATGTCAGCCTGTCTGAGCAAGCCGGTTCGCCGCCAGGCGCTGGTAAGCCTCATCCTGAGCCGGTTGGGATCGGCTTCAGGTACGGATTCTGAGTCGCCGCGGACGCGAGAGGAGCAGGTAACCCCGCCCGATCTTGTACCGCTTCGCATCCTGGTTGCCGAGGATCTGGAGGACAACCGGGAGGTGATCCGCCTGTTTCTCAAGGATCGGCCGTGGAGCTTGGACTTTGCCGAGAACGGCGTGGCGGCGGTGCAGCGGTTCAAGGCGGCGGCCTATGATCTGGTGTTCATGGACGTTCAGATGCCGGAGCTGGACGGCTACGATGCGACCAGGATGATGCGGGAGTGGGAACAGGTCCAGGGGCGCCCGCGCACCCCGATCGTGGCGCTGACCGCGAATGCGCTTCGGGAGGAAGTCGAGAAGAGTCTTGCCGCCGGCTGCGACGCGCACATGACCAAACCCATCAAGAAGAAGACATTGCTCGCCGCGGTTGCCCGATACGGGCTTCGTCTCGAGGACCAAGGAGCGCTTCCATGAACCGAAACGAACCGGGGTGCGCAAGGGCCGACGAACCGGCGGGCGGGACAGCCCATGACTCGGCGGCCCGGCCGGCAGAGGGAGCGCAGACCGTCGTGCGCATCGACCGGGACTTTGCGCCGATGATCCCGAGATTCATGGACAACCGTCGCAAGGAGCTGACCGCCATGCGTGAGGCGGCCGCGCGGGGCGAGTACGAAACCGTGAGCAAACTGGCTCACGGCATCAAGGGCGCGGGCGGAAGCTACGGATTCGACGAGTTGACGGCATCGGCTGCGGCTCTCGAGCAAGCGGCGAAGGCGGGCCATGGCGCGGCGGTCCTCGAGGGCCTGGCAGCGATTGAACGGTATCTGGCGACGATCGATGTGCAATACGTAACGCCTGAGGAGAGCCGATGACGACACCGGATACGCCGAGCCCGACGCCGGAGGAGGCCATCAGGCCGCTGTTGCTGATGGCGGAGGATGAGGAGGATACGGCGAGCCTGCTCCAGTTCCTGCTGGAGCGGGCCGGCTATGTGGTCCTGCATGCGAGAGATGGGATGGAAGCGCAGGGACTCGTGGATACGCACGATCATCTCGATCTGATTCTGCTCGACATCAACCTGCCCTTCATCAACGGGCTGGATGTGCTCACCCATATCAGGAGGAAGCCGGGGTGGGAGCGGGTCCCCGTGATTATGCTGACCGCAGACGGCTCCGAGCAGGACGTGCGACAGGCGCTCCGTGCCGGCGCCAACGATTATATCCTCAAGCCCTTCAATCCCCGCGAATTGACCGTCCGCCTCGACCGGTTTCGCAAGTATCTTGTCTAATCATCAAGGCATCGGCAACCGTTTCTGATATGGATGCGTACCCGGGGATTGGCTCCGTGGTCCGCGGCGGTGCCCGTCCCCGTCCGTTACCTGGTCGCGACTTCCCGGCGATAAGCCGCAAACGAAGGGACGCCGTACGGTCGTGGCAGCTCCGGGTGCTGGGAGAGCGTTTGGAGAATGCGCTCTTTGGTGCCCCAGTCGCACCATGACATCTGCGTGAGCGGCAACAGCGCCAGACGATGGGTCTGTCGGGAGAGCACGGCGGTGGAGAAATTCAACGACGGCACGGTGCGATAGATTTCCGCCGTGACGGCATGTTCCCAATCCGTGCCGATGAACCGGCGGAGCAGCATCGAGCCGGCGGTCAATTCCGGCAAGCCGGCGCACATCACCTGCAGGAGCACCGAGGCGCGGCTCACGAGCATGCCGGTGTTCCAGAGCCATCCGTCCGCCAGCAGGCTGCGCGCCTGTTCGCGCGACGGCTTCTCCACAAAGCCGGCGACGCTTTCGAACGTCTGCCCGCCGATGCGGCTCCGCGTGACGCCTCGCTTGATCCAGCCGTAATCGGGCTCCGGCGACGCCGGTTCCGCCCCAAGCAGGACGATGTGATCGGCGGCATCCGCCGCCAGAAAGGCCTCGGCGTTCGCCACAGCCTCCACCAGCCGTTCATGCGGGCGAATGAAATGGTCGGACGGCAACAGGGCGATCACGGCGTTCGGATCGCGATCCAGAATATGCGCCAGCGGCAGCAGCACGCCCAGGGCGGTGCCGCGGCTTTCCGGTTGAATGAGGATCGTGCCCGGAGGCCGTTGGCCCAGACACTCCAACAGGTACGGGAGATGGTGCTCGGTCCCGACGACCAGCACCTGCTCCGGTGGCAAAAACGTTTCGGCCCTGAGCACGGTCTCCTCGACCAGCGTGTGACGGCCGGCGAACGAGCAAAACTGTTTGGGCCGGTCCGTTCCGTAGCACTCCCGGACATAGGGTTTCAGCCGTTCCCCTTCCCCGCCCGCTAAGACAATGGCCCACAGGTGTGTGCGGTCGTGCGTCATGGCGGTTCCTCCTTGTGAAGATCAGTCGGTGCCGGTGGGGCCGAGGCTCGGGCTCGACCGGCGCCCGGTCGCGCATGCCATCCAGATCGGGGTGGTCGGCGTCCGTGCTCCGGCGCTCCGTCGGAAGGCCGGCGAATCGGCGCCGCGGCATCGGTTGGCCCGGATCACGGGATCGTCGATCGAGCCGCAATTGACGCACCGGTGGCAAGCATCGCGTTCTTCCCAGCGGGGCCCGAGATGGTCAAAGAGGGTATCGGTAACAAGCAGCCCGCCGCAGCGGCCACAGGGTGCCGAGGGCGCCGGATGGATCGCGCCGGGTGAAGAGCAGCGGAGCTGCCGAGAACGATTTCCCATGGGCTGAGTCTCCTTACTTGGCGGTTTCACCCCTGAGAACGGAGGCATTCCTTTTTACGACCCCACGCAAGATTCGGTCCTATCCCTGCTTGTCTTTTCCTCGGTCGCCTGAACGCGCCGGGGCATGGCTGGGCAGAGGGTCCATTCTCTTCCCGTCCTTTCGGTCCGGGACGGCGCGGCCGCATCTCGCTCAGCCTGGACACGAATCCGCACGGTGCGTTCCGTGCGGATTAGCTCGCTTTGCCGGATGACGATCCGCGCCTTGCCAGGATTCCGGCGCAGGGAGGACCGGCGGAGCTGGTATGGCCCTTGCCCGTACTGGTTCCACGATGTTTGACAAGGGATGGAGCCGGTCTTTAGGATGGCTTGTTCGCGCGGAGACCCCATGCGAGAGAAGCTCGCCCGCCTGTTTCGCAATCTTCCCATCGAACGCAAGCTCCTTCTTGCTTCCGTCATCCCCCTTGCGGCGCTCATCATGCTGAGCCTGGTGACCTATCAGAGCGTGGAGGTGTTCTCCCACGACGAGGACGAGCTGCAACGCATCTATCAGGCCCAGGCCCTCTCCTCCGAATACATGCGGCTGGCGGTGGACTTGGAAACCGGCTTCCGCGGCTACACCTTGACGAACCAGGACAGTTTTCTCCGTCCCTTCCAAACCGCCCGCGAGGGCATCCTCATCCTGGGCAACATGCTGGAAGGGCTGGTCAGCGAAGACCCGTCGCAGCGGGCGATGATCGAGGAGGTCCAAGCCCTCGTCGAGCAGATGGTGCGGGAGAAGGAAGCGCTGATTCAGCAATTGAAGGCGGGACGGCAGGAGGAAGCCGAGCACTACATCGAGGAAGGCCAGGGGCGAGTCCTGATGGCGGGCATCCGAAACGGCATGGCGCAATTCACGGCGCTCCAACGGAATCTGCTGAACGCCAGGCTGGCGAGCGTCAGCCTGGACCGGACGTCGTTGCTGTACGTGGTGCTGTGGGGAGGGGCGCTGACGTTGGGCCTGACGGTCCTGGCGCTGCACCTGGTCGCCCGGTCCATCACCGGACCGCTGATCGGTCTGGCCCGGGCCGTCGGAGGCGCGCCGTCCGGGGCTGTGCCAGCCGTTCCCGTCCTGGAGCGGCAGGACGAAATCGGACACCTGACCCAAGTCATGCATGCGATGAGCGTGCAGATCAAGGAACACCTGTCGAAACTGGAAGAATCGGAAGCCGAGCTGCGGGGGGTCAACCAGGACCTGTCCGCCTCCGAGGCGAAATACCGCAGCCTGGTCGACCACGCGCCGTTCGGCATCTTCACCACCAAGGGCATGAGCATCACTTTCAGCAACCGGTACAACCAGACCCTGGCCGGTCTGGACCCGGATGACCAGATGAACCCCGACATGTTCCGCCATTCCATCCATCCCTCGGACCGCCAGCGCGTGTTGACGGAATTCGCCCAGGCGATCGAGCAGGATCGGCCCTGCGAGACCGTGTTTCGGTTTCTGCAGAAGGACGGGACGGTCCGCAAGGTGCTGAGCCGCCGCATTCCGATCAAGGACGCGGCGGGTCAAACCATCATGTATCAGGGATTCAACATCGACATCACGGCCTTGGACCTCTTGCAGGAACGGTTGAGCCGCTCGGAACGGTTGGCGACATTGGGCCAGGTGGCGGCCGGCATCGCGCACGAGATCCGAAATCCGCTCGTGGGGATCGGCTCCACGACGGCCTTGCTGATGGATGATACGCCGCAGTCGGATCCGCGCCATGCGGAGTTGGGGATTATCCTGCGTGAAACCAGACGGCTCGACCGCATCGTGAACCAGATCATCGACTATGCGCGGCCTCGGGAAGTGGCCCCGATCACCTTTGCGGTTGAGGACCTGCTCGGCGAAACAGTGAAGGTGCTGGAGGCGTCCCTGGCGGCCAAGCGAATCGAGGTGGCGAAGGAGGTGCCGCCCGGCGGGCTCACGCTGCACGCGGATCGCGATCAACTCAAGCAGGTGCTGCTGAACCTGATCCAAAACGCCGTCGACGCTTCCCCGGAAGGCGGGCGCGTCACCCTTAGCGCGTTCTCGATGCCGGGCGACCGCGGCCCCGGCCTGGTGCTCAAGGTCGCCGATGCCGGTTGCGGAATTCACAGCGAGGATCTGGCCCATGCGTTCGAGCCCTTTTTCACGAAGGGCAAGCATCGCGGCACCGGACTGGGATTGGCCATTTGCCGCAACATCATCGAAGCGCACGGGGGCGACATCCAACTCACCAGCGAGGTCGGCAAGGGCACCAGCGCCAGGATTTGGCTGCCCGTCCGCCAGGACGTGACGGTCATCGAGGGGTAGCTATGCAGATCACCATCTTTGTGACGGACGACGAACCCGCCATCCGGTCGGCCATCGTCAAGCGGCTCTCCCGCAAGAAGCATCGGGTCGTCGGGTATGAGTCCGGCGACGCGTTGCTGGCCGCCGTGGAGCACGAGATCCCCGATTTGATCCTGCTCGACCTGAAGATGCCGGGCCTCAGCGGGCTGGACACGCTCAAGAAAGTCCGCCCGCTCGCGCCCCAGGCTCTGATCATCATGCTGACCGCGTACGGCACCGTGCAGGGCGCCGTCGAGGCCATGAAGCTGGGCGCCTACGATTTTCTCATCAAAACGGTGGATCTGGACGGCATCGAGCCGGTGTTGGCGCGCGCCATCGATCTGCTGGGCCTTCGCCTCAGGCTGGAGGAGGAGGGGCGGGATCAGGACAGCCAGTACGCCCTGTCCAACCTGGAAGCGAACAGCCCGCTCATGCAACAGATCCTGGCGCAGGCGCGGGACGTGGCGTCCAGCGCCCGGTCGACCGTGTTGTTGTTGGGGGAGACGGGCACGGGCAAGGAGTTCCTCGCGCGGGTGCTGCATCACAACGGCGCGCGCGCCAGGGGGCCGTTCATCGGGGTCAACTGTACGGCGATTCCCAAGGATCTGTTCGAGAGCGAGCTGTTCGGGTTCGAACGAGGGGCCTTCACGGGCGCCTCGCAACGGAAGATCGGCCTGCTGGAGAAATCGGAAGGCGGCACGTTGTTCCTGGACGAGATCGGAGACCTCGATCTGGCGATGCAGGGAAAATTGCTTCGCGTCCTTCAGGAGCGTTCCTTCAGGCGGCTGGGCGGCACCGACGACATCGGGGTGGACTTTCGGCTGATCGCCGCCACCAATCGGGACCTCAAAAAAGCCGTCGCGTCGGGACTCTTCCGTGAAGACCTGTTCTTCCGTTTGAACGTGATGACGTTCGAGTTGCCGCCGCTGCGGAAGCGGGTGGAGGACATCCTTCCCCTGTGCCGGCGGGCCCTGTTCCGCTACGGCAAGGAGTTCGGCAAGGACGTGATGGAGATCGAGCCGGACGCGGCGGCGATGCTCCAACAATATGCGTACCCCGGCAATATTCGCGAGCTGGAGAATATCATCGAACGCGCGATGATCTTCTGTCAGGGGCAGATGCTGACGGCCGACCATCTCCCCGCCGAACTGCGGAACCGGGTCGGGCAGACCGCCGTGACGGTGGTGCAGGGAGAGGAGCAGTTGCTGCGGGTGGAAGCGAAGCTCGGGAAACAGTCGTTGGCGGACATCGAGCAGGCGATCATCCAGGAAGTGCTCCGTCTCAGCGACTACAACAAGACCGCCGCCGCCAAGCATCTGGGATTGACCAGGTTTGCACTGGATCGCCGCTTGAGAAAGGCCGAGGACGAGTAGCTTCCAGCGCCCTCCTTCCGCTTCTCCGTTCTCCTCCCTTTTCACTTCTTACTGTTCCCTTTCATCCGAATCGTGTTCTGCAACGGTACGCGTCGTTTCGTTTCGTGATCACCCTGCGTGCCTGCCGCGATGCCCTCTCTCGTTAATCCTCTCCTTCCGGGCGATTCAGAGCGAAATCGCACAGGCCGCTCGCCCCTTCCACGCTCGTCGCGTCTGCTCCCGTTGGTCTCGATCGACCAGCTTGCTCAATGAGGACGCGGGCGGCTTGATGTTTCGGCCAATTCGTCCTCTGCGCCAAGGCTGCGGCCATCAGCCGGCCTGCCTGTCAAATACATGCGGGCATGGACATTGCTCCGCCGACTCTGTGTCGGATGATGTCTGACAGACGGACGACGCGAACGGATCGAGTCGGCACGAAGGAGGCGCCATGGATTACGTGAAACCGCAAGGGGTGGTGGAGAGCATGCTGGCCGGCGGGGTGTACAAACTCAACGTGCCGCCTCGGCATTTGATACTCCGCGGCATGTTGGCCGGCGCCTACCTGGGCATCGGGACGAGCATGGCGGTGACGGCGGCGGTCGAAACCGGGTACTGGATCGTCGGAAGCATCTTGTTTCCGTTCGGCCTCGCGCTCGCGATCTTGCTCGGGGCAGAGATCATTACCGGCAGCTTCGCCCTGCTCCCCTGCGCGGCTGCGGCGGGCAAGGAAAACGCCGGCATCCGGCAGGTGCTGGCCAACTGGGGCTTGGTCTTTCTCGGCAACCTCATGGGCAGCACGCTCTATGCGGGGTTGTTCGCGATCGCGCTGACCACGGCCGGGGACGCGCAGATCAACGCGGTGGGGACCAAGCTGATCGCCATTGCCGAAGCCAAGACCAACTACTACGCCTTGCACGGCTCCGCCGGCCTTCTGGCCGCCTTTACCAAGGGCATCCTGTGCAATTGGATGGTGAGCTTGGCCGTGGTGGCCGCCTACATGTCGACCTCCTTCTCCGGAAAGATGGTCGCGATCTGGGGCCCCACGCTGCTGTTCTTTTCCCAGGGATTCGAGCACGCGGTCGTGAACATGTTCTTGATTCCCGTCGGGGTGTTGCTGGGCGCTAATATCGACCTCTCTACCTGGTGGCTGTGGAACCAAATTCCCGTCACGCTCGGCAATCTCGTCGGCGGCATGGTCTTCACCGGACTGGCCATTTACGGAACCCATTCGAGCAGGGCGAACGCCGCGACGGCGACGCTACCGGTCGGGACTCCCGCGCCGGCCTATGCCGTCGAACGAGAGCCCCGCGCCGAGACGCCGGGGTACTCCGTCACTCGATGAATAGAACCGGCCGCGTGGGAAAATCTTGCGGCACGAAGATCACGACCACGGAGATGAGCCCATGGTGCAGGACGTGATGCAGCGCTGGTCGAACAGCCCGAGACCCTTTCCGCGGCGATTGCGCGGGTGGCGATTGACGCTGTTCAATGTCCTGCTCGGCATCGCCCATGCCATGGTGCTCTTCAACGCGGCCTCCTACATCGCCTTCCTGCCCCATGTGTCGGGAGATCTGGGCGGCGTGCTCCCCAGCTTCGGCACCTGGGCGCAGACCGATTTCATGATCGCGCTCGCGCTGGCGTTTCCCGTGTCGCGGTGGTTGGCCTGTCGATTCGGCGATTATCGGGTATTCGTGGGGGCCTTCGTGCTGTATGCGCTGGCGTCGCTGCTCTGCGCGGTGAGCACCGCGATCCCGCAATTCCTCACGGCCCGTATTCTGCTGGGGTTTACCGGAGGCCTCACCCTGCCGATCGGCCAGGCCATGCTGTTGAAAGAATATCCGGACCGGCGAAAGGCGCTCGTCCTGGGCATCTGGGGTTTCTATACACTCTTGCCCTTCACCATCGGGTTTCCGGTCGGCGGATGGATTGCCGATGAGCTCGGCTGGCGCGAGCTGTTCATTTTGAACGTGCCGGTCAGCCTGTTGATCGCTGGATTGATCGGGGGCCTGTTGTATGGCCGCGGGTTCGTCCCCTGCCGCGTCAATTTCGATTTCGTCGGGTTCCTGTTGCTCGCGGTGATCTTCGGCGGCGTGCAGACGATTCTCAACCAGGGCAACGATTTCGATTGGTTCGATTCGGGGTTTCTCGAACTGATGCTGCTGGTGGTCGTCGTGGCGGTGCCGGCCTGGATCATTTGGGAACTGGATGAAGAGCATCCGGCCATCGATCTGCGGCTGTTTGCCGTGCGCAACGTGGCGATCGGCTTGATCTGCCTCACCGTGGGCTTCTTCTCCCTCCAGGGCCTGCTGTCCCTGTTCATCGTCCAGCTCCAGTTGCTGATGGGCTATTCGTCCTATCTGGCCGGCTTGGTGTTTCTGCCGATGTTCATCTTTGGCGTGCCCATGATCGCCGTCATGCACCATCTGGTGGCGCGCCTGGATGTCCGGCTGATGGCCTGCTTGAACCTGCTGGGATTTGCCGCCACCTATTACTGGATCGGGTTGTTCGACGATCCGCATTCGTTCGATCAGATCTTCTGGCCCATGCTGGTCGAAGGGATCTTCCTGGGCTCGTTCTTCACGCCCCTGACCGTGTTGACGCTGCATGGTTTGACGGGAGACCGGCTGATGCGGGCGGCGGAAGCCGCCAACCTCCTGCGTATCGCGGCCGGCGCGTTCGGGATCACCATGCAGGGGGTCATCCTGTTTCGGCGCGGCCCGCTGCACCAATTACAACTTGCGGACCATGCCGGCGGCCGAGTGTCGGTGTCCTACGACGCGGTGCAACAGTTCATCACCAAGCTGCAACCGTTGGGCTTCGACTTCGAGATGGCGCACAAGAAGCTGCAACTGCTGGTCAAGCAAGAGGCCGGCATCCTGGCCTTGAACGACGCCTTCCTTGTGGGCAGCTATCTCTGTTTGGGATTGGCCGCGCTGGTGTGGTTGGCGCGCTCGAACCATGCGGCCAGCGACAAGTCGCCGGAGGGGTTGCGGGAATGGCAGGCGGAAGAATTGGCGGAGCAACCGTGATGCGTCGGCGGTCTGTTTCAGGAACATTCACGGCGGTGGGACTGGCCGCCGTTCTGCTGGCGGGCGGCTGCGCCTGGTACCAGGAGGAAAGGGAGCGGGCGGAGATTCTGGACACGCCGTCCATGGATCACATGGTCGCCGAAGTGGCCAGTTTCGCCTCCTCGCGGGAACAGTGGCCCAATGATCAGTGGTGGACGCGCTTCTCCAGTCCGGAGCTGAATGTCCTGGAGGAGACGGCGCTCAAGGACAATCCCAGCCTCAGGAAAGCCGACGCCCGGCTTCGTGAGGCCCAAGCGCTGGTCCGCGTGGAAGGGGCCCGGCTGTTGCCGTTTCTCGATGCGGACGCCTCCCTCACGCACGAGCGGCTGTCTCAGCACGGGGTGTTCGCGGCCTTGAACCGGGAAGTGGCCGGCGCGCGGTTTCTGCTTGGCATCATCAATCCGCTGAGCTTCCGCTACGAGTTCGATTTCTGGGGCAAGAACCGGGCCCTCCTCGAAGCGGCCTTGGGACAGGCGGCGTCGGAGGATGCGGAGCTGGCGGAAGTGCGGTTGCGGCTGACTGCGGCGGTCGCCCGCGCCTACTTCCGGGGTCTGGCGCTCCAACAACAGTTGGAGCTGGTGCGGACGATGGTTGATATCAGGCGGGACCTGCACCGCCTGGCCGAGACCCGGTTCCGGTTGGGGTTGGATGATGGGTTCAAGGTCAAACAGGCGATCGCGGAATTGGAGACGGTCAACAAGCGGGAAGCCGGCGTCCGCGATCAATTGGATGTGCAACGCCATCTGCTGGCCCGGTTGAGCGGCAAGGGGCCGGACGGGGCGCATGATCTGTTCGCGCATCGCGCGGTGACCATCCCCGAGCAGATTCCCTTGCCGGACCATCTGCCGATCGGCTTGCTGGCGCGGCGCCCGGACCTGGCCGCGGCGCTTTATCGGGCCGACGCCGCGGCGAGGCGGATCAAGTTCGCCAAGGCGCAGTTTCTGCCCAGCATCGACCTCACGGCGTTTGTGGGTTTCAACGCCCTGGTCCTGACCAAAGGAGCGGATCAGCTCGGCAAACTGCTGTTCTCCGGCCAAAGCTTTTCCTACGGCGTGGCGCCAGGCCTGCGGCTGCCCTGGTTCGAGGGCGGACGGTTGCGAGGCGAACTCAAGGCCCAGCGCGCGGAATATGACGCCGCGGTCGAGCTGTACAACGAAACCCTGCTCGATGCGATGCGCGAGGTGGCCGACAGCTTGAGTGCCTGGCATACCACCCGGTCGATCCTGGAATCGCACCACCGCCTGCTGGCTTCGTTGGACGACGACTACCATTTGGCGAAGGTGCGGCTCACCAGCGGGCTGGACGACGACCGGGAGGTCTTGAAGCACCGGTTTCCCCTGCTGGAGCAGGAGTATGCGTTGCGGGCACTGGAAAGCGATCAGTTGGTCGCCATGGTGGATCTGATCGAGTCGCTGGGAGGCGGGTATTTCAACGAGGATGTCACCCGCCAGCCCAAATTGTAAGGAAGAACGTTGGACATGACGGACGTGCAGAATCAGCCGGAATCCCCCAAACTTCGCCGGCAAGTCATCCGCGCCAGGCGCAACCGTCGGCTCCTGTTGATGGCGGTGCTGTTTTTGGTCGCGGGCTTGGCCTACACCGCCTACTGGTGGTCCTACGATCGTTTCTGGGTGCGGACCGACAACGCCTATGTGACCGGCAACCTCGTGCCCGTCAAGGCCCAAGCAACCGGCATCATTACTCACGTGCTTGTGGAGGAAACCCAGTACGTGAACAAAGGCGACGTGGTGCTTCGTCTCCAGGAACACCTGGCCAGGGCGGCGCTGGGCAAGGCCAAGGGCGAGCTGGGCCAAACCGTCCGCCGGATCGCCGCCCTCTTCGCCACGCGGCGGCAGTCTGGGGAGAAATTGGCGGCCCGAACCGCCCGGCTCGATTTGGTCCGCCATGATCTCGTGCGGTATCGCCAGGCGACGCCCAGCGGGGCTGTCTCGCAGCAGATCATGCAGAATGCCATGGATCAGATGCATGCGCTGGAGTCGGAGGTCCGCGAGACGCAGGCGGAATATGATGCGCTGACGGCTCAGGTCGGCGGGACCAGCGTGATGGAGCATCCCGCCGTCGAACTGGCCGCGAGCCAGTTCATCGACGCCTATCTTGAATATAACCGGCAGCAGATCCGGGCGCCGGTGTCCGGCTATGTCGCCAAACGCAAGGCACAGGTGGGGGACCGGGTCACGCCCGGCTCGCAGCTCATGACGATCGTGCCGCTGGATCACCTCTGGGTCGAAGCCAACTTGCGGGAGACCGAGGTGCGCCACGTGCAGCCGGGACAGTCCGCGCTCGTGTCGGTCGATCTCTACGGCAAGAGTTACACCTTTCACGGGGTCGTTGAAGGGTTGGTCCCGGGCACCGGCAGCGCGTTCGCGCTGCTCCCGCCCGACAATTCAACCGGCAATTTCATTCACATCGTCGAACGGGTGCCGGTCCGGATCGGATTGCCCATGGATGAACTCCGCCGGCAACCGATTCGGCCCGGCCTGTCGACCGTGACCAGCATCAACATCAAGGAGCCGGGCAAGTCGACCTGGACCTCTCTAGCAACCGCGTCGGGACAAGATTACGAGACAGACGTGTTCGAGGATGAATTTTCGACCGCGCAGGTCATGGCCGAAGAGATCATTCTAAAGAATCTGGTGTGGGACAGCGAACATACGCCGGCGGAGCAGGGGCGTCAGGCGAAACCTATCAAGGCCCGAGACAACAATCCGCCGATATCGAAGGTGAAGACGGACGCCAACGCGTCGTGACTTCCGCGGTGGATGTGAGGAAGTGGTGGATCGCGACAGAAGTACGGCGGGCCTCACGGGCGGAATCCTGGCTGCGGCTGTGACCCTGCTCCTTGTGCAGCAAGCTTTGGCCGAGCCGATGCAATGCGACAGAGAGGGAGGGAAGGCCAACCAACCAATGGACAGCCGCTGCGACCCGCGCCCGGCGCCCGAGCTGCGGGTCGAACCCTTCGATGACGAGGTGGGTGAGTCGCGCGTCCCGCCGCGCAGTCCGGATCTCGGTGCCGCCTTCAATCCGTTGAGCCCTTCCATCGGACCCGGTTCGGGAAAACTCGGACCGGAGGCGGGGCGAGGCGCCCTCCAACCTGATAAGGGCCCCGGTCGCGGCAATGTCCCAGCCAAGAAGCGGAAGCCTCACTGATGGCGGAGAAATCGCACGGTGCGGTTCGTGCGAAATCGCTCGATTATGGATGGTTCAAATCGGCCAGGCCAAGTCTTTCCGGCTACTTGGAACAAGGCACGGCTGTTGCTCCGTTTCGGTTCGACGAACAAGAATCCTGGCGGACTGACAGGGGAAAGGGATCGTACCGTGAAATTCTGGAAACAATGCGGAGATCAGGAGTTCCTGTGGTTGCTGGTGGCGCTCATTGCCATGGCCGTCTGGGTCACCAATGCCTGGATGTCGGACCCCAGCCCCTTAATGACGGTGACCGGCACGGTTCCGCCGGGCTCGTAACCAGGGCTGGATCCAGCGAGGCTCGTTCCACCACCCCTTGCCTTTCATCTCTTTTCCTGCCATCTCCCGGTCATCGACCACAGGAATCGCCGGCGCAACCAACCGCCGTGACGGCACTTCGTCCCAGACCGCGACCCACGGGTTTACCGATCAGGATGAATCGTGAGAAAGATCGTCGCCCGACCTCGGCTCAGCAAGACGAGCACCGAAGCATCCGGCCGTAGCTGGTTGGTCAGGCGTTCGAAATCCTGCACGTTCCTGACCGGCTTGCGGTTGATTTCATGAATGATATCCCCGATCCGCACGCCGGCTCGTTCCGCCGGGCTATCGGGTTCGATATCGACGACGGTCACTCCCGCCCGTCTCTTCGATCGGCCGAACCGCTCCGGGCCATCCGCCGCATTTTCCACGGTGATGCCGGCCAACGCATGCTCGCCCTTCCCGGTTTCCGAGCTTCGCCCGCCGGCCTTGGCGAGCTCTTTGGGTAGTTCGCCGATGGTGAGACTGACCTCCTGCGGTTGTTTGTCGCGGAGAATCGACAGCTTCACCGTCGTGCCCGGCTTGGTTTCCGCCACCAGCGATCGCAGGTGGTTCGGGTCGCGGATCGTGGTCTCGTTATAGGCCGTGATAATGTCGCCCCGTTGAAGCTTGGCTTTGGTGGCCGGGCTCTCGTCCATGACATCCGAGATCAGGGCTCCGGTGGTTTCCGCCGTGCCGAACTCCTTCGCCAGCTCCCGAGTCACCTCTTGGATCGATACGCCGATCCAGCCGCGGACGACCTTCCCGTGGGCGATCAGGCTCTCCATCACGCTCTTGGCCATGTTGCTCGGGATGGCGAACCCGATGCCCATGTAGCCGCCGCTTCTCGTGAAAATGGCGGTGTTGATGCCGATCAACTCGCCCTTCAGGTTCACCAGAGCGCCCCCGGAGTTGCCGGGGTTGATCGCCGCGTCAGTCTGGATGAAGTCTTCATAGTCCACGATCCCCATGTTCGCGCGCCCGACCGCGCTGATGATGCCCATGGTGACGGTCTGGCTCAAGCCGAAGGGGTTTCCCACGGCCAGTACCATCTCGCCGACCTGCAACTGCCCGGCGTCGCCCCAGGGCAGGACGGGCAGATTCGCGGCGTCGATCTTAATGACCGCCAAATCCGTCTTCGGGTCGGTCCCGATGATCTTGGCCTTGAAGGTGCGTTTGTCCGGCAGGGAGACGGTCACGTCGTCGGCCTCCTCCACCACGTGGTGGTTGGTGATGATATAGCCGTCCACGCTGACGATGACCCCTGAGCCCAGCCCCTGCTCACGCCGATCGCGGGGGCCCGGCATCCGATGCTCGAACTCGTCGCCGAAGAATCGCCTGAAGAAGGGATCATCGAAGAACGGGGCCGGGAGGCGCTCGCCCCCGCGCTCGCGTTTGCGGACCGAGGAAATATTCACAACCGAGGCCTTGGCCTGATTGGCCACCGCAATGAACGGCTGGCTCGGGGCGGCTGTGGCGGCAGGAGGGACGGTCGCCGTGCGGAGGGGGACGGTCCGGGAGAGGCTCCGGCCGTCAGCCGGGGCCTGAGCCCAGGTCGGCCCAGCGAGGGTGAGGCACCACATGATCCACAGCCAAACGGCCAACATCGCTGGCAATCGTCGAGCGGACACTCGATCGTGATTCATGGGGTGTGACCTCCGCAGTTCTCTCGGCTGCGTTGTACCGGCACGTCTCCTTTCTTTTCTTCTCAGGCCTTCTCCCCCACGCGGCAGTAGCCGAACGGCCGCTCAATGGACAACAGGCTGGTGCCCGTTGGTGTGGGGTGATCGCTGGGCGCCTGGCTGCGGGCCAGGTCCGGGCCCGCAGCCAGGCCTGAAGGCCGCTTAACTGGTCTTGATGGGAGTGTGCTCGCGAATGAACTTGGTAATCGGTTCGATATCGGATGCGGAGAAGTAGTGTTTGCGCACTCCCTCTTCCAGAACCCCGAGCGACTCCTGAACAAATTTTTCCGCAAGCGCGGAGTCTTTAGCCTCCAGGGCCTTGGCGGCTTGATTCAGCAGCCGCAGCACGGATGCTTGAGGCGTGCGAGGATCGTTGACGAACACGTACCGATAATCTTTCTTGAGGAGCTCGTCTTCGATGTCTTTCACCCAAGGCGCTGCATACGACTCGGATCCGGAAAGCCACCCGGCCGCTTCCGCCGGCTTCGCCATCATCAGCGCCGCCCCGCCGACCAGCAGGGACAGCGTGCAGAGCACAGCAGTAATTCGCATATGTCCCTCCTTTGCTGTTGGGTTGGGTTGTTTCTGGAGGATCGCCGTGAAGTTCCGCCGAGACGGCGGTGATCGGCTCTCCAGCGCTTCGATTAGCAGAATAATTGCCTGTGACATGAAGTCAAGGCCCCGGCCAAGCCATGGGGGCAAGCCTGTGGCCTCCCCCTTGATCGGACGCCGCCGAAAATTATTTGTTATCCGCAAGACCGAGTGACGCCTCTGGTTCCATGCGGGTGATCACAGAGACGCGGCGAGCTGAGGCGTCAATGCCACGACGTTGAATGGAACCCACTATCGAGAAAGGAGGAGCAGCGATGAACCTGGTACGTTGGGATCCCTATCGTGAGTTGGAGGAGATGACCAATCGGCTCAACCGTCTATTCGGCCGTGCCACCGCCACGGCGGACGGCAACGAGATGATGGTGCGGGCGGATTGGACGCCGTCCGTGGACATCAGCGAAACCGATGAGGAGTTCCAGATCAAGGCGGAATTGCCCGGTGTGAAGAAGGAGGATGTGAAGGTCACCTTGGAGAACGGCATCCTCACGTTGCAGGGTGAGCGGAAACAGGAGCGAGAGGACAAGGACCTCAAGTTCCACCGAATCGAACGGTCCTACGGGCAGTTCGTCCGGAGCTTTACGCTTCCTGACCTGGTCGATGACGCCAAAGTGAAGGCGGAATACAAAGATGGCGTGCTCAACCTCCGCCTGCCCAAATCGGAGAAGGCCAAACCAAAAGCCATTGAAGTGAAAGTGGCCTGACCCGGTGGTGACCCCTGCGAGGCCAACCGCAACGGCCCGTCTTTCCTTGGAAAGACGGGCCGTTGGCCCATTTGGCCCCTTTCCCCCGCCTCTTGACCCCGGCCGATCCTGCGTTATTCAGGATGGCGTCACATGACCTGCTGGACCGGATGGACTTGGTGAAGGGCCCACTGTCTGGCGCGGCGGTCATCCACCGAACACCTCCCGGCCCTTCACAGAGTCCTCTCTATCCAGCCGAATTCACGCATCACGTTGGTCAACCCGGTAAGGAGGGTGTCAATAGAAGAGCTGAAAGGAGGTTGAGCGCGTCGCCATGACTCGTCGAGCCATGATGGGGTCGCTGGTTGTCGGGGCCATCCTGCTGTTCGGAGGATGCTGGCCTACGGCGGGCTACGCCGGGGAGACAGTAACCGAGGTCAAGCGCGCGCTCCCTCGTTCGTTCCAGGGAGTCCGACTCGGCATGCCCCGGCACGAGCTGGTGGCGGCCGCCTCCGACAGAGGGCGAACGGCCGTGGCGGGGGATGAGCGAGGACAACGGTCTTTTGCCGTGCTCCCGAACGATCGTCACCTCCGGCGAATCGAATATCGGTTCTATCGGAATGCCTTGCAGGAGATGGCGATCCATTACAACCTTGAGCGCATTCCTCTGGGCCATGAGGGGCTTCTTGCCAGATTGAAAGAGTCCTACGGGGAGCCGGTGGCCGAGCAGGTCGAGGAATTCGATCCGAGACCGGATGTGTTTTCAGTCAAGAAGACCGTGTGGAAGGATGAGCGGACGCTGATCGCGCTCGCCGAAGTCCGGAAGGTGCGGGAAGGAACGGAATCATACGACCTTGTCTTGACCATGACCGATCGCGCGCTGCAGCAGGCGTATGAGCGGGAGCAGGAGCAACGGCGCCGGCGCCAACTGCGGGAGATTCCCATTCCGTTGTCCGGCGAGGAAGGACCGCAGGAGTACCGGGTTGGGCCCGGTGCGGATAGTCCTCGATCCCACGCGGCCGGATAAGGCGATCGGACGTTGCGGAGAAGGATGCCGCTCCCTTGGGAACTCGTCCGTAGAAGTGACAAGAGTCACTCATGAGAAGGAGGTGAGAAAACTATGAAATACCTGCCATGGATTTTGGCTGTCGTCGCCGTCTGGCTGATTGCCGCGCCCTTCCTGCTCGGGTACGCGGAAACAGGGCCTGCGATGCAGAATGATATCGCGGTGGGCGTGGTGATGTTGCTGGGGGCGTTGATCTGGGGGTATGGCGAATGGCGCGGTCACGGTGTGAGCGCCGACATGCAGACCCAACGCCGATAGGCTCGTGAGAGAGGAGGGCTCGGCTTCATGAATCGGAGGCCGAGCCCCCTCGACGCAAGACAGTGCGGCGACAGGATAAGACCATCCCGAGCCGGATAGATCGGACTCGTTCATGGAACAGCCCGCCGGAGGGTGACGGGACTCTATCGCAACAAGTCGGCGCCATCCGTCCACCGGTCTCCATCCGCGGATTTCTGCTGGGTGCTTCAGTCTGTGACCTGGATTTCGATCGGATCCGCACCATGCGCACCGTGCGGGGCGTCTTGACGGATGAGAGCGGGCGATCCGCTCGCGACCGATTGTGTTGAACCTCGAAGCGACTTTTGCTGCGCCCGCCACGGCTTAGATCCCACAATCCCTTCACCATCCGCTCGACAGCGCCACGGATCAACAATTGCACCGCTCAAAACCGGCGGCGCGCAGGCCGACCGCACCACGTGCCGTCGTCGCCGTCGATTGACATCTGATATGCGTACCAGGGAGAGACGATGGATGAGTGGCGGAAGGGATTACACAGGGGGTCCTGTCTCGTTCTCCCGGTCCCTGGAGCGGCAGGTGCTCGCTCTGCTCGCCATCCGCCCTCGGTTGCCGTTCAGGGTGCTGGTCGGGTTATTGCCCGGTCGTCCCACGGGCGATCTGTTCGCCGCGTTGCGCCGTTTGCGTGAGCGGGGACAGATCGTGGTGGCGCCAAGCAGACGGGATTTTGATCTCGTACGGGTGGACCCGGATCTTCAAGAGTACGGTGTCGGCTCCCGCCCCGCCGACGCGCAGGAGCGTGAGGGCTGACGGCTTGGGTGCCGGCCAATGAGCCGATGTACCGCGATGCTCGTGGGAAGCCTGCTGGTCTGGGAGGTCTGCCTGATGGGCGGATGCGCCGTTCCCGCAACAGAACTGGAACTCGGGTCGCGAGATCCGTCCCTCGATCACCGGAAAATTGCGCGGTACTACCACCAAGAGGCCGCCCGGCTCTGGAAGCAGTCGGAGGACATGACGGTGCGGGCTATTCAGTACGAACACCTCTTCGGTCCTTCGTCAGACTGGGTCCAGGGAACGAAGTTGCTGGCCGAGTCCTATCGTGCCGCGGCCATGGAACACGAACGTCTGGCCGGTCGACACCAGGACTTGGCCGAGGGGCGGGCCGTGGAGGAACCATGAACCGGCATTGGACGGCGCTGTGGCTGTGTGGTCTCCTCCTGATCCTGTGCAGCTGTGCGACGACGGTGCATCCCGGGCAGCGGGGCCTGCGCTGGTACCCGCTCACCGAAGGCCTGACGACCGAGACCTTGAAGAGCGGACTCTATTGGCGGGCGCCGTGGAACGACGTGTTCGTCTATGACGTCCGGTGGCAGAGCTTTGTCGAGACCGTCGATGCGCTGAGCTCCGACGATCTTCTCGTCAAGCTGCGGGCCGCCATCATCATTCGGCCCATCGCGGAGGAGGTCTATTTCCTTGCCCAGGAAATCGGTCCGGATTTCTATCCGCGCGTGGTGCGGCCCGAACTGCTGGCGGCGGTGCGCAGCGTGGTGTCCAACTATCCCATGGTCAACGTGCCAGAACAAAGCGCGGAGATCGCGAGCAAGGTGCAGGCGGTGGTGGTGGAAAAACTCAAGGGCCGGCACCTGGAGGTGGCGAGCGTCGCATTGGCCGAAGTGGAACTGGCCAAGCTGGTGCTGGAAGCGGTGGAGCGGAAACAGGCGAAGGAGCAGGAGAAGGAACAAAAGGATTTCGAGCTGGTGATCGCCGAGAAGGATGCCGAGATCGCCCGTCGGCGAGCGAGGGGAGAGGGCGACGCCATCCGGATCCGATCGGAAGGGGAGGCGGAGGGGCTGAAGATTCGAGCGAACGGACAGGCCAAGGCCCAGGAGACGATCGCGAAGACACTGACGCCGGACTATCTGCGCTTCAAGTTGTACGACAGCACCAATGCCAAATTTGTGCTGCTGCCTGATGATCTCAAGGTGCCGGTGCTGATCAATCCCGGCCCGTCCGATACCCAGCGGTTCTCCCAGGAGATGCCGCCGCATGCGGGGTCCGCCGCAGGGCCGTAGCCGCCGGGGACAACGGCGCGCCGACTGGGTCAGGGATCGACGAACCACGAATGCGACGTGGGCAGGAAGCCCGGCAATGGTGCGGAGACCGCACGGACAGCGCGAAACCGATCGATCCTCAAGGGAGGGACCATGGAAACCAGACGGAAGCGCATCTTGGTGGTGGATGACAGCGAAGAGATCAGATCGCTGATGGCCTGGCTCCTCGCCGGCGAGGGATATGTGGTGAGCGAGGCCTGCGACGGGGAGGAGGCGTTGAGGCGGATCCAGGCCGAGCCGTTCGACGTGGTGGTCACCGACTTTCAGATGCCGGGCCTGAACGGCCTCGAGGTGATGGCGCATGCGCGCGAGCAGGACGACCGGAGGCCGGTCATTATCGTCTCAGGGCTCGATACGGATCTGTCCCGGCTCGCCGTCGAGTTGGGCGCCTATGCCTGGCTGACCAAACCGCTGAGTGGTCCCCTGTTTCTGGGTATCGTGGATTCCGCCGCGACCGCAGGACAACGGGAGGCTTCGCCGGTCGGCGGCACGGCCTGAGCCCTTCACTCTATATGGGCCTCTCGGCGACCGTTCATCGGCGGGGCCGGAGCCGAGCGGTTGCGTAAGGAGAGAACGACATGACACGACGCATGCATGCGGACTGCCGGCGCCGGGTGGCGCACTGTCTCTTCCTATGGACGGTGCTCATCGCGTCCGGCCAAACCCACTCCTCCCTGGCGGCCGCATTCGAAGAGGATCAAACCGTCCGGCTATATGAGCGCGTCGCGCCCGCGACCGTGTTTCTGTCCACCTCATCCGTGCGCCACAACGGCGTCCCCGGCTCCTCGGCTGTTGGGTTCGGGGCCGGCTTCATCCTCGACCGGGAGGGGACGGTGTTGACCAATGCCCATGTGGTCGCCGGCGCCTCGACCATCACCGCCACCCTCTACGATGGGCAGCGGGTCACCGCGGAGCTGCTCGGTATCGATCCGCAAACCGACGTCGCCGTGGTGAAATTGGCGCCGGTCAAAGGCCAGCTCGCCACCGTTCGGCTCGGAGATTCGAATCGCATCAAGGTGGGCCAGAAGGTGCTCGTCGTAGGCAGCCCCTTCGGCCTGGGCTTCACGCTGACCAGCGGCATTGTCAGCGGATGGGGCCACATGCGGGGACAGGGGACGGGAATGGACGACGGCATGATTCAGACCACGGCGCCGATCAATCCCGGCAACAGCGGCGGGCCGGTCATGAATTCGAACGGCGATGTCATCGGCATTACCACCGCCATCATTCCCGGCGCCCAGAACATCGGTTTTGCGATCCCGATCAACCGCGCCAAGGCCGTCCTCGACGAGCTGAAGACGAACGGACATGTCGCGCGGCCCTGGTTGGGCGTGACCGGCAGCTTCCCAACCGACCAGATGCTGACGCTGTTCTCGCTCCCCTTGACCAAGGGGTGGCTGGTCGAACAGGTGGAGGAAGGCAGTCCTGCGGCGGAAGCGGGGCTGCTGGGCGGCGCGCTGCACATCGTGGTGGAAGGCACTCCGTGGACGTTGGGCGGGGATATCATCCTCTCCATCCAGGACCAACCGGTGCGGTCGCCGGATGAATTTTTGCAGGTAATCAAAACCTTGCACATCGGAGACAAGGTCGACGTCGAATTCCTGCGGGCGGGAGATCTCCATCGGACGGTGATCACGTTACGGGAGCGTCCCATTCCCGCCGTGACGCCGCAAGTCCAGACAAGCTTTCCGCTCGCGGACACCGCCACGCCGGTCGGACCGCGATGGGGATGGGAAACCGGGTCTAGATACTAGGGGGACGGTCTTGCAGGCTGGTCACTTCCAGGCGGTGGATCGGCCTCCTCACCATAAACTCTCCGATCGCGAGTTCCAAGTGCTGAGCCTGATTGCCCAAGGCAAGACCGTCAGCGCTATTGCCGACGAGCTTGCTTTGAGCGTGAAGACCATCAGCACCTACCGGTCTCGTATTCTGGAGAAATTGAAGCTCAAGACCACCGCCGACCTCACGCGGTATACGATCCTGCATCGCCTGGCCGAGTGAGCGGAACCTGCACCCTGTCGGATGTCCTTCGAGGACAACATCCTTCCAGTGGTGAGGCGGCTCCTTGGGATGAGACGCCGGCATGCAGCCTTCCCCGTTGGCCAAGATTTATCATCAGATTGGCGAACGATTCACACGCGCGGTAGGCACCTGCTTCATGTCTTTACCGGCTGTGGCCGCGCCGGACGGATTCTTTGAGCAGGCAGCAGGCTGTTCCGATTCCATCTGCGATCCGGTGCGGTTCCGTGTCTTTAAGAAGAACAACTCTTGCTCCCGATGGTTTTGCCAGATCTTGTTAAAGCAGTGTCACCACCGCAATGCTCGCGACGACGCACAAGGCCACGACGACCAAGGCGTTGGCCTGCCAGGCTGCGAGCAGAGCAAACCCGACTGCGGCAATGGCCACATCGACCGGTCCGTTCACGGCACTCCTCCAGATCGGGTCGTACAGCGCTGCCCCCAAGATCCCGACGACGGCGGCGTTGATGCCGGCAATGGCCCTCGCTGCAGCCGGCCGGTTGAGAATGGTCTGCCAGAGAGGAAGCACGCCGGCCACCAGCAGGAAACCTGGCAAAAAAATCGAGATCAGCGCGAGAAAGGCTCCGACGAAGCCGCCTTCGTCTCCCGGCAGCCGCGCGCCCAGGTACGCGGCCAGTGAGAACATCGGGCCAGGGACCGCCTGTGCGGCTCCATATCCGGCGAGAAACTCGTCGGCAGATATCCAACCTGGTTTGACGACCGACTCTTCGAGCAGAGGCAAGACCACGTGGCCGCCGCCGAACACCAAGGCGCCAGCCCGATAGAAGGCCTCTGCGACGGCAAGCAAGCCGTCAGGTCCATGGGAAGCGACCGGCAATCCAATGAGCAGCAGCGCAAAGGCCATAAGCAGAGCCCAACCGAGCGTCGGACCATAGGGCGGCTGTAAGCCGCCGGCCGTGATCGGTGCCGCGCTGCGGCAGAAGGCCAGGCCGGCAACCGCGCCGAGCGCGACGACCAGGAGCTGAGTCCAGGCCTGGCCGGATGCCAGGATGGCAAGGGCGGTGAACGTCGCGATCGTCGCACGGACGACATCCGGGCAAAGCTGCCAGGCCATTCCGAGCACCGCCTGCGCGACAACGGCCAGAGCGACGAGCTTGAGACCGTGGATCGCAGCGTTGCCTGTGGCGCCCGAGAACTGCGGCATCAACAAGGCAAACACAAACAGCAACAGGGCTGAGGGCAGCGTGAATGCGAGAAACGCGGCAATGGCGCCGGCCCAGCCGGCCCGCAAGAGGCCGAGAGAGAATCCCAATTGGCTGCTGGCGGGGCCCGGGAGAAACTGGCAGAGGGCCAACAGTTGCGCATACTGGCCCTCGCCGAGCCATTTGCGCCGCTCGACGAATTCCCGTCGGAAGTAGCCGAGGTGCGCGATCGGCCCGCCGAACGAAGTCAACCCGAGCATGAGAAAGGTGGTGAAGACTTCCGGTAGAAGCCTGGTCCGGGCTCTCTCTATCGGGAGTGCATCCGGCCGAGGGTCCATATCAAGTCCGGCAACCAATGAGGATGTCGGCAGATAGTCCGCGCCGGAACAACCGAATAGCAGTTGAAGAATATCTCAGGCTCTCACCGGCCTGCGGTCGCGCCTATGGGATGGAATCCCAGCGGAATACCGGCGGCATTGTGCCATAGGGCTTGGCAGAGCTGAAATCCCGCTTCGTCGGTCAAGCGGGCACAGACTAGGTCAGGACTGGTGAGCCCCGACACTTCAATGGCGAGCGATGAGGCGGTAATGCTGCGATCAAGTGGGGCCTTAGTGAACCCTAGAGTGACAGGAGTACACACTTCCGGATTAGAATGGCTCCCCGGCGATGGCAGATCTGAGAACTGGAAGTTGTCTGTTCGAATCCACGACCGTGATAGATAGCTGATCAATTTGGCTATCTGGCTATGCGATCGCTGTTGAAGGGACACCTGGGCAATGAAGTCCAAAGCTCGAACCAAAACCACAATATGCTCAATACAGCATGAAGGTTACTAAGACCTTGCAGTTTTCTTCAGCGAAGTATACCGCGTCAAGACGTTCGCCTGAAGCTTAGCGTCAGACTTTAGTTGACCAAGAAAGTCTTCTACGGCTTCGTTCAGTGCTCCGAAGAAATGCAGCAGGCCGAACGAAAGGACGCCTTGCGTGTTGCATATCGATTCGTTGCCCGGGAACAATGTCGCTTCGAACAAATTCCAACTGTGTACAAGACTCGCCCGGTAGATGTGATAAAAACGACCCGCATATTGTTTATATTCTGGCGGAAAGTGCTTACTAATAAAGTCCGCCATATAGGTTTTTGATTGGGCTCGATAGCCATATGCTGAGATTGCATCGAGCGAGCACATTAAAGCGAGGCCGACCACATGACCTCTATGCTGGAGGCCATTATTGCTTTTCTTGGCGTCTTCGATAACGTTACCAATCTCATCAAGAATAGATTCTTTAAGTATTCTCTCCAGGACACAAATAAAGTTGGCATCTATCATGGCGGGAGGATCCGGCCATGTGCTAGGTTGCCAAGGGAGAAATCCATGGGTGTGAGGTGAACTCGAAACAACCGTGTCGTTTCCGATCTGAAGAATCTGGCGCCCAGAGGTCATTGATGCCCTCTGCTGGGTGTACTTCATAGACGCATGTTCTTAACAATCAGTCGAGCTGTATCGAAGCGACGTTGCTCACACGAAATTGTTTGCTCCTACATCTTGCAATACGAAATTGGGCTATTGTGTACGGTCACGATCTGCATGACACTAGGTAGTTTAACTTATGATAACGATTTTCGTTCCCGTTGTCTCTTGATCCAATCCAATGCTAATAGTTGCGCCACTTCTTCTATTAGACCCAATCCAGTGAAGTAAGGCGTTTTGAAGTTGGGAAGCCAACACGTCCTCTTTACATCTCCTAAGTCTGACGTTTCAATTACGCACTCAACTCCATAAAAGGTTGCATTTTCTAACGCTTTGATACGCTCCTTCATATTCTCGATGCCTGGTGCCTTTGGGTACTCGAGGTACCTGGTGGAGTGACCATATAGACCCACTTCTTGCTGAAGCTGTCCACATTTAAGGGTTACTGGATTATGAGCAAATTCCATCTCTACTTCCACCGACAAGACCCAATCTTGAATAATGTCTCGTTGTTCCAATTCGTGAAGCTGATTAAATTGCTCTTGTGTGTAACCAACCTCTTCCGGTGAAAAGCCATTATTAAACCGTCCTTGCGAAGCTCGTTTCGTCAAGACTTCTCCGATAATGCCATCAACGATGGTGAGCCGAATTCCATCTGAGAAGTCTTTAAAGTGGTGAGAGCCAACGACAAAGTATGGAAACATCGAATTGTGAGCCACCTTCAATTTCAACTCGGTTATTTCTAGGCGCCAAGGATCGGATGGAAAATCGGTATAATACTTCGTTCCAACGTTAAAGCCATCTTGGAATCCGTCGAATTCAATGCACAGCAGTGGCATATCCTTACCATCGCAAAGGGTGTAATCAATGCTCGTTTTTTTTAGTCGACTCCATTCGAGCTTAGAAAGTTCACTTCTCTTTAATTCCGACGTGCTGAGATCGAACAAATCATTCGTATTGAAAACCATTAGAAATGGAAGGTTAGGGTAAATGTTGTATCCATCCCCCCATTGCCTCCGCAATTTGTAATAGTTATCACGTTCAGACTTGCTTGCGAAAACTAGTCTTTGTATGGCCATAAATGCCCTTCTATTGGTCTCTCCTACCTTCTAGTGATACGTATCTCTCGTCTGACAGTAAAGAGGACCTAGGTATACTTAGTTCTCCTGCTCTTCGGGGTAATCCTCTGGCGTTGCTGGAACCCAGCCTGCGCGAGGTTTATTCCGGCTTATGCAGATACACTTGCCTTCTGTCGTTAGTACTTTAGCGCCACGATGGATTAATGCTCTAATGACCGCCTTCCTAGGGTGATCTTCGTCCTTCTTTGCAGAGCTTATGACTGCCGTGAATGTTTCTTGCCCTGGTTGTGGTTTATTAGGCAAACGGGACCCGAGCCAACGATTAAGGAGTTCTGTCGATACATTGCGTCTAGAGCCGTGGTGGGGAACCTGAAAGCGATGAATGCCAGGCAATTGTAAGCCGACGTAGGGAGCGTAGTCGGCGGCTTCCGTTAATGCGGCACGACCAGCGTCACCCGTTAACACAATGCGCTGCCCGGCGATGTTTGCATACTGCACTGCACTCATTTCGTTCTCAGCGCTTGTCTCTTCAGGAGAGAATGCTTCCACTCCCCACGCTGCCTTCAACAAACGGACTGCCTCAGTTGCCGCTTTATGAAGAAAGGATGTCAGGATAGTCGTACCCGTCTGCCTAACTTCTTCTGGAGATTCCGGGGTTCGTTCAGAAGAAACAATCAGATCCAGATAACGCTTTTTCGTGGGTGCAAGAATGGTAAAGGCACCAAGGACCGCACCTTGAAAAGGCTCGCGTATCGGGATACCACGTTCCAGAGCGATTGCCTCAAGAGCGGAAAGGTTGGGATAAATTTGTTTTAACCTTCGTCTTAGGTTGTCAACCGATGAGAAATTGGAAAACCGCGATATGATTTCATGCGCATAGATCCATGGACGGAGCATCCAAAGTTCTCCGACGCGGAATTCTTCTAGGACGGTTCGCAGTCCCCCGGCGTGATCACCATCGGGGTGGGTAACTATAACTCGATCGATATGGTTGGGATTGTCGTAATACTGTCGGATATGTTCTACAACCTTTTTCCCCGTATCTTGAAACCCGCCGTCAACCACATGGATGGAAGTAATGCCGTTCACTTGGTAACGCAAGGATATGGCATCTCCACTCTTGTCTGTTTCGACATCTAGAAAATCGATCTCGAAAAAGTCATTCATTGGCGCCTCCCTATCTGCCAGCAGACTTCAGTGAAAGTACCGTTGTAACAAAGCGCCTGCCGTGATTGCTTGCTGCTCGACGTGCCATTTCAAAGTGAAGGGTGAGAAGCAACAGGTAGCCGATTGCCACCCTAGTGGAATGGAATTGGAAAAGCGCGACTAGTCCAAGTACGATGCCGACTATGAATACAAGGGCGGTGTAGTCACGGGCAAATAGGAAAGCACGATGAACCTGTACGACTGCCGGTTCTGCTTCTACAGACTTGTATAGCCTATACCACAGTGCGTTTTGCGCGCGGGGATCGCTTGGAAACGGCCCGTAAGACTTCTTGAGGACGGCGACATCAATGCGTGAATCACATTTGATGTATTTTGTGAAGGCTTCACTGCCTGGGAGTGGATTATTCCAACGCATGAACACAAGTCGTGCTTTTGCATCCGATGTTAGTTGGGCATTTAGGATTCCAGTTAGGGCAAGGCCAACACCAGCTGGTACCGCGGTGCCCAAGTCTCGAACAAGTATCATCCAATTTGCGTTGAAAAGCGGCTCATTCTGTAGCAGCACGTAGAACACTACGAGGTTCATTGCCATTACGCCATACAGGCCGACGTTGATTTTCCCTTTAAGCAAATCTGTCATTTTGCAAACCACTGTTGTATAGGGTAAAGAGCACTCGGTGGACAACCCTCACTAGTCCAGCGCACCCTATGGTGCATCAGGCGAATTTGAGCGAAGAGAAACGCCTGTCTGGACAATCTGATACTCGCCCCTTCCCAATCGATTAACGTGAAGTCCATCGGGCGTGCGGAGCTCCTTTAGACCCTCGACCATCGCTCAGGATCTCCAAACGCTCCAGCCGGAATATATTCTGTATATGGGCAGATGGCATATATTTGGCCATCGCTTCCGACCGCCTCGAATGTCCCAGTTAATTCAATCATCGCATTTCCTGCTAGTGCTCTCTATCTCGAGGTGGGTAGGGATCGTTGCCTGGCTCAATGGTGTCCTTGCTCCTAAATCGGCCATTCTGACCTTGTATGGTTAGTTCACTACCACCTTGATTTTTCAACATCTCTTTCGCCGCAGCCTCTGCTTCTCTCTGGGTCGCGTGCCTGCTTGATGCCTTGTCCGCATCGTTCCGCTTGTTGAACCATTCACCGTCCCGCTGGAAAACCGTTCTGTCGCGTCCTTTCCTCATAAGAAGGCCCCTTCAGGCATACCTATCCTGAAGAGGCCCATTGTGGATCTCGGATACCACCTACACTCGGTATGGTGGCGTCCCGTTTTCAATGCGTGGCGATCATGCCAATAGTCCTATGAAGTTCCTGGACACTTGGCCCTCCTTCCTTGAGATTAACTGTATAGGTAAGCCCATATTCTGGTAGGTCAATAGGCCTACATAAAAAATCTTTAGGCCTAGATAAGTCTATGGTTTCAAAGTAGTTTCTGTCAGTTTCCGCATCCAAGAAAACATGTGCCGCGCTTTCCAACTTGCCAGCCAGGGCAATGTTTCTCAGGATGTGCCGCCCGATCCGGCGACAGCCGGACGGGCGGGAACCACCCCCGGCTCAGTAACACGGGGGGCTATGGATACGTGGGATTGATACAGGAACGAAATGTCTACCGAAGTGAGGTGTCGTAATTATCGAGAGTATGAAACGAGTCCCTATGAAGCATACTTACCGAAATGAAAAGTATTGCTATTGGGATCTACTGCGAAACGTATTCTTTGTAGACACCCCATAAATCCAATAAAATTGCCCTTCCATGATTGCGGAAGGAAAACAGTAGAGTCCAGCTCTAAGGTCTCTCCTTCATTAGCAACTAGAGTGAGCGGGACTCTATGGATCGATCCCCTGATCGGGCCGAATCTTGTAGAAAGTGGAATCGCAGTGTCACGGTCAAACGAATAGCCTGACTCAGCCAAAAGTTCAGGTTCGAAGATGCAATATGGTGCTCCAGTGTCAACCATAGCAAACACCGGTATTTCTAGCGTGCCAACTCGGACTTCAATGAAGAGTTTGGAATCAGTGGCATCATAACCAACCAGGTCGTCATGATATAGGCAACTGCCAGTTGTGAAAGGCTCTCCATTAAACATCAACATAAGTAAAGTGTTTCACTCCACATGGTGGAGGATGGGAGTTGTTGTCAGCCTTTGTTGCCTCACAATAGCCAAGACCTCCTTAAAAGTATCGCCTGATGCAACGACATTTTCACCGAGAACTGCAACCCATTTCCCCCTGTATGATGACCTATTCCCCTTGATCCACGTTGCTTCATTGTTTCGTCGGGGTGATTGTCGAGATTGAGTGACTACTCTCTCTGATGAGAGAGCATCGTAGAGTTTGAGAAGAGGTTCAGTCAGTCTTAGTCCTGCACTCATCGCTCCTACCATCGATTGACGTGCTCGTGCCAATTCTCCTTTTGATAAGAGATCCTTCACGTCTCTGAGAAGAAGCTCATTCTTGAGGTCCGATAGTGAGAAGTTGAGAGTTCCGGATGGCTTTAACTTAGGTTCTCCCTTGCAGGCAATAAAGAGAGATGACATGGGAGAGTTCTGCTCATCGAGCAAGGAGGTTATTCCTAGAAGGGAGGAAGGGCGGTGAGGTTGGAGCAGAGTACTAGCCCGGGCCTGAAGCTCTTTACTGCCAATAGCGTACCGTTGTCGGCTGAGGATTTCCGACCGGAAAGGAGGCTGAGAAGTAGTCTGACTATTTCTAGATTCGATGAGTGATTCTAACATGATTTCCTAGGTCAGGGTTAAATCTAGGTTGCTAGAAAGCGTATTGAATGCTTGTTCTGCAGCACTGGGGAGTTCTTCTATGGAAACCTTGGCACCATCGAAGTTTATGGACGTTCGAAAGAAGATCCCGCCAGATACCCGCGCGGACATGTCGAAAACGAGAGAGGATGCAGTAGTCTTGTCGTGGCCCCCATAGTAAAAAACGACTCCCTGGCCAGAAGAAGGACCAATGCCTCTCGGAACTGTTGGCAAAAAGCTTCGCCAGAATTCATCAGGCTGTTTGTCATCCAAGAGTGTGTGTAATGAAATGTTAACGGCGAACTCTCTTATTTCAGTTTCTGGTACTATCTCTATTAGAGAGTGGAAAGATTTAGTGAAAATGGCTGACATCTCATCTCGTTGTAGGCGTGAAGTATTAAAACACGCGACTTCCATTTTATCTAACGAAAGCTTAACCATCGAACTGAAGTTGAGGAGAGGGTAAGTAACACTCGCCTCCGAGAGATTAGGAACTCCATGAGCAAGCTTGACGTCGTTGATATTGATCCCAAATGGGGCAAGACTCGTAAAAAACGCAGAATGCACGCGAGACGCTGGGGGATCGAGAATGCCAAAAATAGGCCTTGCGAAATGTCCCTGTACGAGGATCTCCCCTTCTTGTACCTTGAGTGAGGTCATAGTTAACTCCACTTTGGCTCAACGTACGTTATCGTCTTTGTGGTAATCGGTCAATACTTAACTCCTCCCGTCTGAACACGGAACTGGTTAGGGAAAGTGGACATTGATTGATAGGATTCCCGTTCGCCGGCGGACACGCGGACGCATCCTGGGGGGCCAGGGGGGTGTCGTCAGACTCCCCCCTTTCTTTTGTATGCAACGAGTAGCGTGCCCCCGAGCGCAAGGTCGCTCCGGTTGGGTGACGTCCTAAGATTGCTGGAAAAAAGAAGGGGTGCCCTCGCCCGAGTGATACACTCGGGCTGCCATAAGGAAAGGAGGACACCCCATGCAGAGAGTACCACCGTCGGCACGAACAACGGAAGCGATTCGCAAGGTGACCGAGGAAGGCACCGAGCAGGATCCCAAGGCGGCCCTCGTCAAACTGGGGATTCAGCGGGTGATCGAAGAAGCGCTGGAAGCGGCCGTGCGAGACACCGTCGGCCGGGACTACTATGAGCGCCGCCCCGTGGGAGCTCAGGGCTACCGCAATGGGATCCGCCCCGGCCGACTGGCCACGAGCGAAGGGGAAGTCCGCTATGCAGTCCCCCAAGTGCGCGATGTCCCGCCCGACCTCGTGCGGGCCCTGCGCCGGCGGCTCAAAGGGCGCACTCCGGAATTGGAGCGCTTAGGCTTGGAACTCTTCGCCCGCGGCTGCTCGACCCGCGATATCGAAGCGCTGTTCACCGACGCCGACGGCCGCTCGCTCCTGTCGCGGACGGCCGTGTCGGAGATCACCGAAGCGCTCTGGGCCGAATATGAAGCATTTGCCACGCGGGATCTCAGTGACATCGTCCCGCTCTATCTGTTTCTGGATGGACTCGCCGAACGCCTGCGGCCCGGTGCGGCGCGCGAGGCGGTCTTGGTTGCGTGGGTCATCACCGAGGAAGGCCAGAAGCTGCTGCTACATGTGGCGCCCGGCACAAAAGAGTCCACCGACTGCTGTCGCGAGTTTCTCGAAGATCTCAAGCGCCGGGGCCTGGGCGATCCCGTGCTCGTGATCACCGATGGGGCGCCGGGGCTGATCCGGGCGGTCGAGGAGTGCTTCCCGGCGTCGCTGCGCCAGCGGTGTCTGGCCCATCGGATGCGCAATCTGATGGCGAAGCTCCCCGAAGAGATCCGGGCGGAGTTTGCGGCGGCCGCCCGCGCGGCCTATCACGCGCCGTCGCTGGCCCTGGCGCGAGTCGCGCGCGAAGAGGTCGTCGAGCGCTTTGGTTCCGAGTACCCGACCGCGGTGGCGTGTTTCGAGGAGGATTTTGAGGCATGCATCGCGCAGCTGCACTGCCCGCCACGCCATCGCCGCATCTGTCGGACGACGAATTTACTGGAACGTCTGTTTCTGGAGGAACGGCGGCGCCTCGACGCGGCAGGCACGCTGTTCGGCGAGCGGGCCGTCCTCAAGCTCATGTACGCTGCGCTGATTCGGGGCACCGAGCACTGGCGCGGCCTCCGGATCACCGAGTTTGAACACCGCCAGTTGGCGCAGTGGCGGGCCCAACTCCAAGAGGCGCACGCGAAGCGTCACGCGCCGATCACGAAGGCCTCCGCACCAAGCAGCGAGAAACTTGACCGCCGCATTGGCCCTACAACACGCGATCGGCGGGCGGCGCGATGAAATCATCGGAGGCGTTCGGCAGGTCAGAGAGGTCGGACCGAATCAAAACGCAACAGAAAGGTCGGGCATCCTAGATCTAATTTCCAGCAATCGCCGGACTTGACCTCCGGTTGGTCCGGCCTCCCGCAACGATCAGACAACTCAACCGTCACCACATTCCTTGGAGAGCCAGCCCGGACGTCCGTCGGCGGTGTGTCATTTCATTGGCCTCGGATGGCAGGGATGAGCACAGAGGGTGGAGCCATCGCGGTTGTATAATGCCGCCGGCCGCGAGGGTGCCGCTGCGACCGGCATTCGACTCCGGTCGAGCTTCAGAGGGAGCAGCGGCCAAACGTGAGACACCGGCGACGATCCCCATTTCGATCGCATGATGGCGGACCCGGCGTGCTCGCCCTGCGTCAGCCGAGGCCATTGGGACAGAAGGACAACCGCTTTTGGTCGAAGAATTGGAGAAGGAAATATCTTGTAGATGAAACCGGCCCTGGTGGCTCCCCAGCCTCTATCTGGCACGAACACTACTATTCCAGATATTCACGTCGCGGTAGGGCGGACTCATGGTCAGCGGGATCCCGTGCGGAGCATCAGAGCGGTAAAGCCCTCTTGCTCGAAGTAGCGGTCACTGGTCAGAACCATCCGTAGCTTTCGTTCCCGCATCATGGTCATCGAAAGGCAGTCAGTCAGGCTGTAACCTTTGTCAGGTCTGGCCTTATAGAACGCAAAGCCTTTCTGGAATGAGCGTCGGCTTAACCGCAGTACTGTTACGAGAGGATCGCTGAGGATTGCCTCCACACCGCTTCGCTGGTCACAATTCTGCCCCGGCCGTGGGTGGCTGAAACTTTACAGGCCACTTCGTGGTGCTGGTCGTGTGGATTGGTGAGGGTGATCCAGTAGACGGTATCGGCGAAGACTGCCTTCACCGCGCTGAACTGCCGTAGAGGTAATGGTCGTGATTCGCGGCAAGGTCAGTGGGGAGTTTATGGAGTTCCGCGGGAGGAATAGTCCGAGCGAGTTGCACGATCCGGTCCCCAATTGAAACAGCCCGCCTCTTTCGAGTCGCGCGGGATCGGACGGATGATTTGGCCCTCTTTTTTTTGCTGTGGGAAGGCATGGATCAATTATAGTCACCCGGCGAAACCGTGACAACCGACGTCGTCGAACTGACCACGGTTGGGAGTTTTGACTACGCGGGATGGGTAAAAAGTGGGAAGGGCTACCGCTCATTTGAGAGGCTGCCCTTCCGATGATGGCTCCCCGGGCAGGACTCGAACCTGCGACCAATCGGTTAACAGCCGATCGCTCTACCAACTGAGCTACCGGGGAACGTGATCTTCGTATGGAAGCTGACCTCGCTGAGGTCGGGCAGGGCGCGATTGTAGCACAAACTCAGGGGAAGGGAATACCGCCTCGCTGAGTTCCGTTACACGTCGAAATCCTCGGTCTCGTCGTCCTCCGTCGAGGCGTCGGAATTCCCCTCGGAGAGGTCGGCATAGTGCTTGGCCCAGGACAGGTAGATGTTGCCGCTGTCCCGCATGGCGTCCGCGCCTTTCATCAACTTGCCGACCAGCTCCGGATCCTTGCCGGTGGCCTGGATCTCGGCCGCCCGCTGCTCCAGCGCCTGAGGAAACTCCCGCAGCAGCCCGGCGATATCCATGAGTAATGCGGTGACGGTATTGTCTTCCCGTTCCATCGTGGTGCGCTCCCTGCCTGGTTCGGATCGAATAAAAAAACCCCACGGCGCGGACGCCATGGGGTTTCTGCAACTACCGCGACGAAGGCTCAACCTTGGTAGGCTTGACCCAAGGCGGCGGATTCTCCCTTTTTGGACATGAGCGTGCCGTCGGCGCTGACCGCCACCATCTCGATCGCCTGGTGCTTGGCCGCATTACAAACCACGACGCAGAGCTCGCAGCCCTTGCACCGCTCGATGGTGACCTCCGCGACCATTTTGCTGACATTGAGGTCCAGGCAGTTGGCCTCCGGACAATACATAATGCACAGCCGGCATCCCTTCTTGGCGGTGCATTTTTCGTCGATCACTTGGGCTACGTTATACATGCGTCCTGTTTCCTTCTCTCGATTACGCCGCGACCGCCGGATTTCCGACCCGCAGTTCCACCTTGTTTTTCTCGGCCCACTCCGCTCCGATCTCATAGGCCCGCCGAACAGTGGCCAGATTCTTCTGGAGCAGCATTTCCTTCTTCGCAAACTTCTTCTTGATGGCCTCGTCCAAGGAGGCCGTGCCGCCCGAGGCGACGAACTTCTTGCCGAACCGCTCCTGGAGCGCCCCGTCGAGGGCTTCCATCGTCACGCACTTGGTGATGCCAGCCACCGAGCCGATCATGGTCATGTTCGTGGAAAGCTCCGTGCCGGCGATTTCCAGCGCGATTTGGGTGCCCGGGATGTAGAGTGTGGCGACGTTCAAATCCTTGAGCCGCTCGATGTCTTCCTCGGACAGCAGCGGCACGTCGGAATTGATGATCACCACGCCGCCTTCCTTGATGCCGGAATAGAAGGGCATCGTGTAGCTCTTCCCCATCGTGATCACCTGGGGATGGAACACCTCGATGACGTCGGGGAAGACCAGCTCGCCCCGGTCGTAGATCCGCTCGATGCCGATGCGGCAATAGCTTTCCGCCGGCGCCATCCGCTTCTCCGCGCCGAAGAACGGATTGGAGATCGAGAACTTCCCGTCCCGATTGGCCGCCATCGCCATGACATGCGCGGCCGTGACGGCGCCCTGCCCGCCCAAACCAGACATTCGGATATTCAGTCGTTTTTTAATCATGGTCGATCCTCTTGGTGGCTTAGGCCTGCTGCCCGGCCAATTGCTTGGCGGCGGCTTTCTTTTCCTTCTCCTTGGCGGCCATCTCGGCCAGGAATTGCTTGGCCGGCTCGCTGATGTACTCCTTGTAGGCGAACCGCTCGGTCGGCTTCTCGGAATCCCGCATTTCCTGGAGGCCCTCCATGCTGTTCTTGCCGATCTCCAGAATGCAGGGCGTATAGAGTTGCAGATAGGTCGGTCCGATCTCCCGGGCGATCATGACGGCGTTGCGGATGACTTTCTCGACGAGCGAGGGCTTGCTCACCGTGCAATTCACCACGTAATGGCAGCCCGATTCGCGGGCGATTTCCGGCAACCGCACCTTGTCGAACAGCTTGCCCACCGGCGCCATCTTGGCGACGAAGCCCTTCTGCATCAGCCCACTCTCCTGGCCGCCGGTGTTGGCGTACAGCTCGTTGTCGAAGCAGATCGTGGTGAACTTTTCCTGGCGGAACCAGGCCTGCAAGGTCATGTCCAATCCGATGTCCACCGTCGCTCCGTCGCCCGCCAGCACGACTACATCCTTGACCTTGCCCGGAAAGCGGACCGTCAGGGCCCGCTTCAAGCCGGAGGCGATGGCGTTCTGGTTGCCGAACAGCGAGTGGATGTTGTGGACGGCCACCATGGGGAACACGAGGCTCGTACAGCCGGTGGACCCGACCATGACCGTGTCCTCGGGAGCCGGCAAAGAGGCGAGAATGTACCGGAAGGCCATGGATTCCGGACAGCCGGCGCACAAGGAATGTTGCTCGATCAACTCCTTGGAGTTGCCGATGTCCTTCCATCCGCGGTCTTCTTTTCCATAGGTGGATCGCTGGACGAGATCCTGATACTCCGGCGGCATGATATCGAAGAGTTCCGGTGCGATCTTAATCCGCTCTTTGCTCATTGGGGCCTCCTCTACGGCGTCAGTCTATCGGTATGGCAAACTCTGTTGGCTGATCCTCATGAACCTCTGACCGGTCTGCGTCTCAACTGCCGCGTCCGGCGAGGGAGAAGGTCTTCATCCCGAGCGCGGTCTTGATTTCCGACACGATGATTTCCGGCGGCATGGTCATCCCGCCGCAGACATGGGGACCGGCGTGGACGCGGTCGCTGTTCGGAATCGTCGCCCGGATCTCTTTCGCCAGCCAGCCGGTGACGTTGAACTCCGGCACGAAAATATGCTTCGCGTGCTTGGTCGCTTCGCGAATTTCCTCGCCCGGCCAGGGGCGCAGCGCTTTCACTTTCACGAGACCGCACCGAACGCCCTCGTCTTCCAACAGGCGGATCGCTTCCCGTCCCTGAGAGACTGCCGTGCCCGACGACACGATCATCACGTCGGCGTCCGTGTTCTCCGCATCGATGAGGCCGTTGATCCAGTGACTCGTATGCTTGCGCGAGCGCTCCACCGCCGCCCACACCTCCTGTTGCCAACTGGCATGGGTGGCGTAGCTGATGTAATTGCTCTTCATCACGAAGGGATCGCGCATCATCCGGACCGGCGGACATTCCATATCCATGCAGGGGACGGGCGAGCGGTAGGGATCGTAGGGCGGCAGGCACATATCGGCCGGCGTCAGTTGCACGACGTCCTTCGTATGCGTGACGAAGAAGCCGTCGCAGCAGAGGGCCAGCGGCAGATGCACATCGGGCTCCTCGGACACCATGTAGCCCTTCAGAATCCAATCGAAGAAGTCCTGGGCGGTCTCGGCGTGCCAGACGAGCATACCGGTATTAAGCAGGTAGGAGATCTCGAGCGTATCGGGCTGGATCGACAACGGGGAGTTGATGCCCCGACAGGTCACGATCATCTGGATCGGCAGCCGCGCGCCGGCCCACATGGGGAAGTTTTCCATTGCGCGCATGGTGCCCGGTCCCGCGGTGGTCGTGAAGACGCGGGCTCCGCCGAATGCGGCGCCGGCACATTGCGACATGACGGCAAACTCGCTCTCTCCACGGAAGTAATCGCCGATATAACCCTCTGCAAACAATTCCCCGATCAAGGCCGCCGCTTCCGACTGCGGCGTAATGGGGTAGGCGATCATCACGTCGCAACTGGCGCGGCGGATGGCCTCCTTGATCACCTCGCTGCCCGTGTAGAACGACGGGGTGCGAGGCGCCTCGTGCATCATCTTCCACGGGTCAGTGTAGGTCTGCCCTTTTTTATTTTGTGTCCCGATCAGGGATTTGACGTCAGCCATGGATCGAGCCTCCTTGTCAGTCAGCCCATTCGGGCTTCCGGATTAGGTCGATGGGTTTAATTGGATGCCGTACTGCGCCCGGCCGTTTTGCGCACGGTGACTGAGCCTTTCAATCTCTTGACCCACTCCGCGAGACGCAGGATTTTTTCAACCGTCGCGTCGCGGAACGACAGCATCGCGTCCTCGTGACCAGCCTGGGCGCACATGGCGATCGTATAACAGGACGTGCCGCCACGGATGATCTTGAGCGACAGGTTCGCTTGGTGGCAATGTACGCCCACGAACATGCAGGCATCGATCTTGTTGTGCCAGATCGTCAGATTCGGGTGGTTCGGGTTGATCTCGATTTCAGGATTGATTTTCGGGTACTTGGGACGATAGTCGGGCATGGGAATGAGCATCGCCTTTTGTTCGGGCGTGACACATTCCTTGATCGTTTCATACAGGTGCCGGACCGCCGCCGCCTTTTTCGCCGCCTTTTCATTCCAGGCCCACAGCACCAACGGGCCGGGGAAGATCGTCGGAACGCGGGCCATGAGAAACTGCCGTGCCGCCTCCTCCATGGCCTTTTCTTCCGGGACGATGACGCCGTTGATATGGGCTTCTCCCGGATTCGGCAGGACGATGCCCATGGATGCGGCGGCGGGAGGCAAGAAATGCTCTGGGCCTGGTAAGACACGATATTCGCTCATTGTTGATCGGGCTCCGACGTTAGAGAAAATGAGATTGCGCGCTCGTGGCGGAAGCTGGCCCACACTTTATGCTTTCTCAGCGAGTTGTGCAAGTTCACAGAAGGCCCACCGTGGAGAAATTTCGGGCCATCGCTCGATCCACAACTTAGGCCTTTCGGGCTAAGCGCGCGATCCCTCGATTTCAGGTCCATCGACGTGATCTAAGCGGTTACTATAGCGAGCGATTCTGAACGGTGTCAACGCGCCACAGGCGTGATTATGAGGAAGATCGACAAGCGGCTTTCAGGCCCAGGGCGCAGGCCTGCTCGAAGTCCGAGATTGCCTCTCCGGTCAGGCCAAGGGTTTCGTACAATCGCCCGCGCTGGAGCAGGGCCTCCGTGTGAAGAGGAAGGGCGGCCAACAGCATGTTGAGATCTTCAAGCGCGTCCTTCTGGCGGTGAAGCGCCCTGCGGACCCTGCTACGAAGGAGGTAGGCTTCGACCTGATACGGGACCCATGAAGGCAGCGGGTCATCGCCCAGCAGGCTATCCAGCGTTGTCGATGCCTGTATCCAACGACGGGCGGCCATCTGATTCTTGGCTGTGTGGATCGCCAAGACCGTCATTTGTTGCCGGGCCAGATCAAAGAGGGGGTCGATGTCCAGGAGCCGCCGATAATCCTTCAGGGATTCGGCAGGGTGGCCTTGGAGACTATGCAGTTCCGCACGGCCCAGTAGCGCCCAGGTCTGGTAGGGGTCGATGGCCAGGGCTCGGGAGAAGTCGTCGGAGGCCATGCGAATGAAAAGGTCGAAGTCTGTATCGGGACCCTCGCGTGCCTTCGTCGCGCTGGCCGCCTTCAGGTACGTCTGTCCCCTCACCACGTAGGCTTCCGCCAATTGTTGATTCATGTTGATGGCTTGCGTTGCCAATAGCACTTTCTCGGAAAGCCGGGAGGTCTTGAACGCTCGCTGGACCAATTCATCCGGCGTTTCGATGCGGACGGGGCTTCGATTGTTTCGATAGTCTTCCAGTTCATGGGTCAGCTTGGAAAGCTCGGCCTTGAGGCTGGAATTCTCAGTTTTGAGCTGTTGAAGATGGCTGGCAAAACGGTCCTCCAATCGCAATCGCCGGACGGCCTCGGCCAAATGTGTGCGATCCACCACGGCTCGAATCTTGACATAAAACGATGGCCGTCCTTCGGTGATGGAACTTTCTTGGTCGAGGAGTTCCGTCTCGGTGATGGCCGCCGCAATGGTACGGATCACCAATGAGCTGGTGTGGCGACTGTCGGTGGCCGTCTCGCGTGATGCGTCGGTAAACCAACTTTCCACATACACCCCGGCCTGCTCGATGGCCTTCTGCTTGGCCCGGAGCAGCGCCGCTTCCTTTGCCGAAGCCAACGTATCTCGGTCCGCCATGACGTAGACGGCCTCGCTGACGACGGTCCGAAGGTCGCCCGCCAGGATAACGGGACAGTTCGCGAGGATAACCGTCAGAGTGAAGACTGATAACGGGATGCGAAACAGCATGTGGCCGTCGTCGGAGAGCAGTCTGTCTTGAAAGCTTACCGCCCGACTGTGCTTCGGGCAAACCGTGAGAGGTGAAGCGCGGGGTGTTTTTAAGGTTGAAGTGCGCGGGCTTACGAAGACGACCGTCAACCGAAGACCTGCGGGAAGAGAGAGCGGCTCGCCTGGAGGGATGAGTCAAAGGCCGGAGGAGCTGCTCTGGACGAGATTATGAAGGGAGGGCCGCTTTCGGGAACACCTGCATAAAGGGATGGACCTCCACCCGTTCGAAGACGCCAAATCGGACATAGGGGTCTTCCTGCGCGAATCGTTGAGCCTCCTCAAACGAATCAGCTTCGATGACAATCAGGCTTCCTGCTTTGTCCGTCAAGGGCCCGGCCAGCACCACTCGGCCCTGGGCATCGAGTGGCTCCAACCGTGCCAGGTGCGCCGGTCGATGGATTTTTCGTCTCGCTTCTCCTTCGGGGCCGTCGAAGCCAAGAATAACGAATTTCATCATATGTTCAACCGCTTCTGGCTTTTATGGGACAATGATGCAGAAGATGATCTGTCGTGAAATGTTCAAGCGCTATCGGGTCAGCGATTCAAGGGGCTGTCGGCCTTGAAAGCCGCTGGTGATTTCGTGCCACCAACGGATTTCCTCTTCGCCCAATTGCCAGCAGAGGTAGACAATGCGGCCTTCCGAATGGTGCGGAAAATCGCAGAGCCCGCTGTCCAGGTCCTTAATCAACACGCCGGTTTCCTGTAGCGCCAGGATGCCGCTCGCAATGTCATCCAGGGATTGGAGATAGCGGCCTCCGTAAGGGCTGCCGCCTCCCATTTCGCTGTTCGCGCTGGCCTTCCGGATCTCCTCTCCGATCTTAGCCAGGACGGCGCGGGCCGTTCGGATGCGCAGAAATTGCGCTCTCAAGTGAGGAATGAGGACGTTCGCTTCCGTGAGAGAAAAGGTTCGTTCCTGGGGATCGGTCGGCTCATGTTCATCCATGGGACTGTTCCTCAAGCGACTGCTTAGCACAAGCCGCAGAGTGACGCAACGGGTCTCGCGGGCGGGAGAAGTCGCGGCTGAAGACCTTCTGAATGAACAAGACGGCACCTAACAGTAAAGGGCGGGAATTTCTGTCTGCTACTTGACATTACAATATCCCGGCGTTAGCATGACATTGATCGTACTTACCGGACCCTGATTACCCCAACCGCTTTACGCCAACTCTCGGAGTCGATTTCGCGAACAACAATTCGGGGAAGCCGGAAGGCTCCTGATACATGAGGTTTCGTGCTGTGCTATTCGTGGCTGCCTCCAGTGGGCGAACGACAATAAGGGCCATCGGCTCGCGCAGTCAACCGGCCGCTCGTCATCCATTTCCCATGCCAAGACCTCTCAACTCTAGCCAGGCCATGCATAAACCCGAGATCTAGCCGAGGCGAACCACCAGAACTTGTCCATTACATCAAGTACCCATAAGACCACAATAATTAATCAGGTCGCGTGAGATCAGTCGTTATTGTTGTCACTTTCTCATATTATTCACGTCCTATTACGTGCAGCAGCACGAGCGGGGTAGTGTGACCTGCCAAGGGGGATTGTATGCATTTGGCTGAATTGAAGCAGAAGTCAATCGCCGATCTGAACGAAGTGGCCCGCGACCTGAAAATCGAGAACGCGGCCAATTTGCGCAAGCAGGAGCTGATCTTTGCCATCCTGCAGGCGCAAACCGAGAAGAACGGCGTGGTGTTCGGCGAGGGAGTCTTGGAAACACTCCCGGATGGATTCGGATTCCTGAGGGCGCCCGATTCAAATTATCTGCCCGGGCCGGATGATATCTATATATCTCCCTCCCAGATTCGCCGCTTTAATCTCCGGACCGGCGACATTGTCTCGGGCCAGATCAGGCCGCCCAAGGAGAGCGAACGGTATTTCGCGCTTTTGAAGGTCGAGAAGGTCAATTTCGAGGATCCGGAGGTCGCGCGGGACAAGATTCTGTTCGACAACCTGACGCCGCTGTACCCCGAAGAGCGGATCAAGCTCGAATACGATCCGGAAGAGTATTGTACGCGGGTCATGGATCTGACTACGCCCATTGGGAAGGGACAGCGTGGATTGATCGTGGCTGCGCCGCGAACCGGCAAGACCATGCTCTTGCAGGCCATTGCCCGGGCCATCATCAAGAACCATCCCGAGGTGGTCTTGATCGTCTTGCTGATCGACGAGCGTCCGGAGGAGGTCACCGACTGGCAGCGGCAGGTCCGCGCCGAGGTGATCAGCTCGACGTTCGACGAGCCGGCGCAGCGCCATGCCCAGGTTGCGGAAATGGTGTTGGAGAAGGCCAAGCGACTCGTCGAGCACAAGCGGGATGTTGTTGTTCTGCTGGACAGCGTCACCCGTCTGGCGCGCGCCTATAATACGATCGCGCCGCCGAGCGGCAAGGTTCTGTCCGGCGGATTGGATTCCAATGCGTTGCAGCGCCCCAAGCGGTTCTTCGGCGCCGCCCGCAACATCGAGAACGGGGGGAGCCTCACGATCATGGCGACCGCCCTGGTCGATACCGGCAGCCGCATGGACGATGTCATTTTCGAAGAGTTCAAGGGAACGGGCAATATGGAAGTCCACCTTGATCGCCGGCTGGCGGACAAGCGGATCTTCCCGGCTATTGACATCGCCCAGTCCGGCACGCGAAAAGAGGAACTCCTGGTGGACAAGGATCGCCTCAATAAGATGTGGATCCTGCGGAAGGTGCTGAGTCCGCTGGGAACGGTCGAGGCCATGGAGTTCTTGATGGACAAGATGCAGGGAACCAAAAGCAATCAAGATTTTCTGTTGTCGATGAATCGCTAACTGGGTGGAGCTTGAAAGGATACGTACATGAAGAAAGGCATTCATCCCGGGTACCGGACGGCCTGGATCAGTTGTGCTTGCGGCGCGCGGTTCAGCACGCGCACGACGGTCGGTGATCTGAAGGTCGATATCTGTTCGAGCTGCCATCCGTTCTTCACGGGCATGCAGAAGATCGTCGATACGGAAGGGCGGGTCGAGCGGTTTAAAAAGAAGTACGCCAAGAAAGCCACATAGTTCGCAGCCGGTGCGTCATGTCTCACGTCACCTGCCAACATGGAAACGAGAGGCCATCCCGTGGCCAACGGACCAGTGTCGGACATCAAGGAAACCGCTCTGCTCTCCAAGTGGGAAGCGGCCAAGGCTCGCCACGATGAATTGGTCCGCCAACTTCACGACGAGGCCGTGCTTACCCAGCCGGCCCTCATTCGCAAGCTCAACAAAGAACGACTAGAGCTCGAAGATCTCGCGCAACTGTTTGACGCTCGACAGGACCTCCTCCGGCAGCAGGAGGAGGTCCTGCAGTTGCTCGACGACGGCGCCGCGGACGCGGACCTGCGCGGGCTTGCCCAGGAGGAGGCGCAGCAGCTGGAAGCCCGTCGCCGCGAGCTTGAACAGCGCGCGTTCGAGTTGCTCGTGCCCAAAGATCCGAGGGACGAGAAAAGCGTCTTCCTGGAGATACGCGCCGGCACGGGAGGCGAGGAGGCCGCCCTGTTCGCGGGCGATCTGCTCCGCATGTACATGAAGTACGCGGAGCGCAAAGGGCTGAGGACCGAGCTGGTCGATGCGTCGGAGACCGGGATCGGCGGCTATAAGGAAATCATCGTCCTTGTCGAGGGAAAGGGCGCGTTCGGCCATCTCAAGTACGAGAGCGGCGTGCACCGGGTGCAGCGGGTGCCCGTCACGGAGGCCAGTGGACGCATTCACACTTCCGCCGTTACCGTGGCGGTGATGCCGGAAGTCGATGAGGTGGAGGTGAAGATCGATCCGAAGGATCTTCGCATCGACACCTTCTGCTCATCCGGCGCCGGCGGCCAAAGCGTCAACACCACCTATTCGGCGGTGCGGATCACGCATATTCCAACCGGGGTTGTGGTGAGTTGTCAGGACGAACGCTCCCAGCTCAAGAATCGCAACAAGGCCATGCGAACCCTGCGGGCCCGCATCGTCGAAGCCGAACGGGAAAAACAGGAGGCGGAAATTGCGCAGCATCGCAAGGCCCAGGTCGGGAGCGGTGACCGCAGCGAGAAGATCAGGACCTACAACTTTCCGCAAAACCGGGTGACCGATCATCGAATCGGCCTGACTCTTCATCGCCTGGATCAGGTGCTGGAAGGCGACCTCGACGAAATCGTGGAGGGATTGCGCGCGGCGCAGGCCCAGGCTCAAACGAACTCGCCGCAAGAGGCATGACCGATGGCCGAATCCCTGGCAGAGGAAGCGGGCCGGATAACCATCACGACACTGCTGCGTGAAGGAATCAAGCGGCTCCAGGCGGCTGGGATCGAATCGGCAGGGCAGGAGGCCCTGTGGATTCTCGAAGCAGTGCTGGAACGGACTCACCTTCAGCTTCGGCTCGACGGCGAGCGACCGGTCTCGCCGGTTCAGCATCAGCGGGCTGAGGACCTGTTGCGCCGGCGGGCTGCGCGGGAGCCGTTGCAATACCTGTTGGGCAGCCAGGAGTTTTGCGGTCGTGCTTTCACCGTGACTCCCGCTGTGCTGATCCCTCGACCCGAGACGGAACTGTTGGTCGAGGAAACGGCGCGGCGACTGGTCACGACTCCGAGACCCTTGATCGCAGATGTCGGAACCGGTTCCGGCTGTATCGCGGTGAGTCTTGCCCTAAACTTGCCGCAGGCGGAAATCTATGGGATCGACTGCTCGCGGGCTGCCCTCCAGGTAGCCCATGAAAACCTGATGCGGCATGGGGTTGCCGATCGCGTGACGTTGATGAAAGGGGATCTGTTGGAGCCGCTTGAGACTGTTTCGGCTCAAGGGCGAGTGACGGCCATCCTCTCCAACCCCCCCTATATTCCTGAAGACGAATTGGATAGACTCCAGCCCGAAGTTGGGCGGTTTGAGCCGCGTCTGGCGCTGGCAGGCGGTCCGGACGGGCTGACGATCCATCGGCGGCTGATCTCGGGGGCTCTCCGGTACCTGGCTCACGGTGGGATCTTGGCCATGGAGGTGGGAGCGGGATCTGCGCCGGCCTGCGTCGACTTGGTGCGGGCGCAGGGCGGGTATCGGACCATTCGCACCATCCCAGATCAACAGGGGATCGAACGGATCGTGTGGGCGGAGCGGCCAGCCTGATCGTGGAAATGGCGAGCAATCCGCGCGGATAAAGGGCAAAATCGAGCCTCTCGTGAATAAACGCGTCAAGTAGTCGGCAAGTCTCTCCATGGACCGTCTCGTCATCAGCGGAGGAACCAGGTTGCGGGGCACCATCAAGGCCAGCGGAGCCAAGAACGCAGCCTTGCCCATCCTGGCCTCGACCATTCTCGGCGCGGGTGAGTGCGAACTGTCCAACGTGCCTCGGGTCGTGGACGTGGTGACCATGATCAAGCTGCTGAACCTGTTGGGTTGCTCGATCAGCCAGGAAGGGGATCGAGTCGTCGCCAAGTGCGATCAACTCCGATCGAGCGAAGCTCCATATGATTTGGTTCGGACGATGCGCGCGTCGATCCTGGTCCTTGGCCCCCTCGTGGCGCGATGGGGCGAAGCGACCGTATCGCTGCCAGGAGGCTGCGCGATCGGCTCTCGCCCGGTCAATTTTCACCTCGCCGGCCTGGCCAAACTGGGAGCGGAAGTCTCGATCGAGCATGGCTATATCCGAGCCAGGGCGTCGCGTCTCAAGGGGGCGCGCATCTATTGCGACGTCTCGACCGTCACGGGCACCGAGAACCTCATGATGGCGGCCTGTCTGGCTGACGGGGTGACCGTGATCGAAAACGCTGCCAAGGAGCCGGAGGTCGGTGACCTGGCAAGTTTCCTCGTCAAGCGCGGAGCCCGAATCGAGGGGGCCGGGACCGACGTCGTCACGATTGAAGGAGTCGGGCAGCTCCATGGAGCGGACCATGAAGTCATCCCCGATCGGATCGAGACCGGCACTTATCTGGTGGCGGGCGCCATGACGCGCGGGGATGTCTGTGTGGAGTCCTGCCGTCCCGACCATTTGGAATCGCTCACGCTCAAGCTCCGGGCCTGCGGGGTGACGGTCGAAGAGGGAAAAGAAACCCTTCGCGTCCGGTGTGATCAACGGCCGGTCGCCACGGATATCAAGACCGGGGCCTATCCGGCCTTTCCGACTGACATGCAGGCTCAGATGGTCGCGTTGCTGGCGATCTCCAGGGGGACCAGCGTGGTGACGGAAACGATTTTTGAAGGGCGGTTCATGCACATCCAGGAGTTGCAACGGATGGGCGCCGACATCAAGATCGAAGGCCACCATGCGGTCGTGACCGGTTGCGAGCGATTGACTGGCGCGCCGGTGATGGCCTCCGACCTTCGCGCGAGCGCGGGACTGGTCTTGGCGGGTCTGGCGGCGGACGGGGTGACCGAAGTGTCACGCATCTATCACCTGGACCGGGGGTACGAGCGGCTGGAGGAAAAGCTCGGCGCGCTCGGGGGCATCATCCAACGGCAGAAGGGCTCCCAGAGTGTCAAGATCGCTTAACCACCGGCGCGCAAACGTCATGTTGACCATTGCCTTATCCAAAGGGAAGCTGCTGGGGCAAACGTTGCCCCTGTTCGCCGAGGCCGGCTATCCCACGAAGGACCTGACCGAAGACAGCCGTAGGCTGGTGTTCACCTATGGGGATCGTGGCATCACCTATCTGATCGTCAGACCCAGTGACGTGCCGGCCTATGTCGAGCATGGAGCGGCGGATATCGGAGTCGTCGGCAAGGATGTGTTGCTGGAGCAGAACCCGGATGTCTATGAGCCGGTGGATCTCAAAATCGGCGCCTGCCGGCTGTCCGTGGCGGCGCTCCGTGGCCAGGAGTCGCGGAGCCGGCTATCGTCCAAGGTCCGGGTCGCGACGAAGTATCCCACCATTACGGAGCGGTACTTCAATCAAAAGGGCATTCCGGTCGAAATCATCAAACTGTACGGCTCGATCGAATTGGCGCCGGTACTGGGCTTGGCCGATCGCATCGTCGATCTGGTTGAAACGGGCAATACGTTGAAAGCGCACGATCTCGTGGAAATCGACGTGATCGCCCGCTCGACCGCTCGGCTGATCGTCAATCGGGCCAGCCTGAAGCTCAAGTACCAGGCGGTGATGTCGTTGCTTGAAGCGTTGCGGAGGACTCGGCCCGGTGATGGGAAAATGGTCGCCGCCGGCCGAGGCGGGAAACGGCCTCGATCCGCAGAGCGCGGCGCCCTTGCCGGCCGAGATCGGAGTCTTGCATGAAGGTGATTGCCTATTCAGACCGGGGCTTCAAGGCCGCGCTTGAGAAGGTCGTGCAGCGGGGGCGGCAGGACACCGGGGCGGTCGAGCCGGCCGTGCGGACGATCCTCAAGGCGGTCGAGCGCGGCGGCGATCGGGCAGTGCTGCGCTATGCAAAGAAATTCGATCGGGTGAGCCTCACGCCGGACGCGATGCGCGTCACGCCGGAGGAGATCAAGGAAGCCTATTACAAGATCCGCAAGGAGGACGGCGATGCGCTCAGGCTGGCCGCGCAGCGGATCGCGACGTTCCACGAGCGACAGCGGACCAAGACCTGGATGTATCAGGAACAGGGGGCGACATTAGGGCAGGCCGTGCTGCCCTTGGATGTCGTCGGGCTCTACGTGCCGGGTGGAAAGGCGGTGTATCCTTCCACCGTGTTGATGGCCGCCATTCCCGCCAAGGTCGCAGGGGTGCGGCGGGTAACGATGTGCACGCCCTCCGGACAGGCCGGCATCAACCCGTACTTGTTGGTGGCGGCTGATATTGCCGGGGTCGATGAAATCTACAGGGTCGGGGGAGTGCAGGCCGTGGCCGCAATGGCCTATGGGACCAAGACGATCGCCAAGGTGGACAAGATTGTCGGCCCGGGAAATATCTATGTCGCCACCGCGAAGAAGCTCCTCTACGGCGTGGTCGGCATCGACATGATGGCCGGACCGAGCGAGCTGTTGGTGCTGGCCGATGAGTCGGCGAACCCGTCCCACGTGGCGGCGGATCTGCTCTGCGAAGCCGAGCATGACGAGCATGCCAAGGTCTATCTAGTGACGCCGTCCCGTAAAATGGCGGACAATGTGGCGCGAGCCGTGCAAGCCCAGGTGAAGCAGTTGTCGCGGACCGCCATCGCCGCCAAGGCGATCAGCCGGCACGCAGTGGCGTTTGTCGTCGAATCGATGGAACGGGCGATCGACGTGGCGAACGAGATTGCCGCCGAGCACCTGTCGGTCGCGACCGAGCGACCCTTCGATTATCTGGAGCGCATTCGTCATGCCGGGGCTTTGTTCCTAGGGCGCTATACGCCGCCGGCCGTCGCGGATTATATCGCGGGGCCGAACCACGTGCTGCCCACCGGCGGGACGGCGCGGTTCTTTTCCGCCCTCTCGGTGAACGACTATGTGAAGATCAGCAACATCGTGTCCTTCACCAAGGAGGAGCTGCAGCGGGTGAAGGACCCTCTGGTCAGGCTGGCCCATATCGAAGGGTTTGACGCGCATGCCAAGTCGGCAGAAAGCAGGTTTCTATGAAGAAGAACGGAGCGCCGCGGCAGGCCGGCATTCACCGGGCCACGAAAGAAACGGACATTCGCGTCGAATGGACGCTGGATGGGAACGGCGAGAGCAAGATCGACACGGGCATCCGCTTCCTCGACCATATGCTTGAATTGTGGGCGAAGCACGGGTTCTTCGACCTCACCGTCCAGGCCAAGGGCGATCTCGACATCGACGAGCACCACACCGTCGAGGACGTCGGGATCGTTATGGGCAAGGCCCTGCATCAAGCCTTGGGGGAGAAGGCTGGGATCAAGCGCTTCGGGTTTGCCTCGGCGCCGCTCGATGAAACCTTGGCGCAGGTGACGGTGGATCTCAGCGGCCGGCCCTATCTCGTCTACAACGTGACCCTGCCGGACCGGAAGATCAAGTCCTTCGACCTGGGTCTCTTCGAGGATTTTTTTCAGGCCTTCGTCACGCACGGTGGGCTGAACCTGCATGTGAATCTGATGTACGGCCGCAATCCCCATCACATCATGGAGGCGATTTTCAAGGCGCTGGCCAAGGCCCTCGACCAGGCGACCTCCATTGATCCGCGGGTCTCCGGCGTGCTATCCACCAAGGGCAGTTTGTAGTCCGTTCATCGCTCGACCCTGGCCTGTCTCAGCATGATCGCCATCATCGACTATGGGATGGGCAATCTGCGCAGCGTGCAGAAGGCCTTCGAAACCGTCGGCTGTCCGGCGGTGGTCACGCGCTCGCCGCAAGTCATTCGCGACGCGAGCCATGTCGTGTTACCAGGCGTCGGCGCCTTCGCTGACTGCATGAAGAATCTGGACCACTACGGGCTGATTCAGCCGATCCGCGCCGCCATCCAAAGCGGCAAGCCGTTTCTCGGCATTTGCCTGGGATTCCAGGTGCTCTTTTCAGAGAGCGAAGAGTTCGGCCTGCACAAGGGATTAGATATCCTGTCCGGTCGTGTCCTCCGGTTTCCCTGGACCTGCAAGCCGTCGGTGGACAGCCGGCCAGCCGGCTCTGCCGGATTGAAAGTGCCGCACATGGGGTGGAATCAGATCACGATCGAGCGCCGCGCCCCGCCGTTGGCCGAGATCGAGAACGGGGCCAGCCTGTACTTCGTGCATTCCTACTATGTGGCGCCGGCCGATCCATCGGTGATCGCGACCACGACCACCTACGGCCTGTCGTTTGCCTCAAGTATTTGGCGGGACAATGTCGTGGCTTGCCAGTTCCATCCGGAAAAGAGCCAGTCGGTCGGGTTGCGGATCGTCAAGAATTTCGGGGCCTGGCAATGAGCGGGGAATGCGCCAGTAGAAGGGTCTCATGGGCATTCAGACTCGTGCTCTATGCGGCTGTGGCGGGATTTGTGGTCGTGGGAAGCGGATGCGGACCGACCAAGGTCAAGACGGAAACGTCTCCCTATGCCGAGCGTTATCACATCAAGTCGGTCGCGGTGCTGCCGTTCCAGACCCTGGAGACTCCTCAGGTGGTGGACGATCGAGCCAATCAACTGTCGGTCCCGACAAGCGCCAGACGATCCAATATAACGGTCGCTATCCCGCCCGACACCCAACCGACCGAGCAGGCCACGACCGTCGTGCCTCCGGCAGCGGCCGAGATTGTCACCCGTTTGGTTTGGGACCGGCTCAGCAATCGGCCGGGGTTGACCCTGCGGTCGCTGCAGGAGGGCGAACGGGCCTGGAAGGAGAGCGCAGCCGAATCCCAGGGTGACGAACCCCAACACCTCGCGCCCAAGATCGCCACACAACTGGGTGTGGATGCGGTCGTGTTCGGCAAGGTGCTGGTGTATCGGGAACGGGTCGGCAGCAAGCTGGGAGCCGACCCGGCCGTGGTGGGATTTGAGCTGCGCCTCGTCGGGTCGGACGGGGTCACTCTCTGGGTGGGCAACTATTACGAGAAGCAGAGGCCGATGAATGAAGACCTGTGGGGGTTTATCGAGCGAAAGGGCGCGTTTGTCACCGCGCAAGAGCTGGCGGCCTATGGGGTCGAGAAGGTGCTCAAGGAGTTTCCATACGGCGGACAAGGCTCGACGAATCGAGGGTGATGGTCCATGCGGGTGATTCCGGCGATTGACATCAAAGACGGCCGTTGCGTCCGGTTGCGGCAGGGCGACATGGCTCAAGAAACGGTCTATTCGGACGATCTGGCCTCCGTGGCGCGCGGGTGGCAGCAGAAAGGCGCGACCTGGCTCCACGTGGTCGATTTGAACGGGGCCGTCGATGGAAAGCCGAGCAACGACACCCATATCGAAGGGATCGTGAAGGCCGTCGATCTCTCGGTGCAGGTCGGCGGTGGCATTCGATCGATCGAGACCGTGCGGCGCTATTTCCGGATCGGGGTGGCGCGGGTGGTGCTTGGCACAGTAGCGCTGACAGACCGGCCGTTTCTCGAACAGGCTTGTCGCGAGTTCCCGGGGCGGGTATTGGTAGGGGTTGATGCCCGCAACGGAAAGGTAGCCGTGAAAGGATGGACTAGTGTCTCCGAGACATCGGCAGTCGAACTGATCCGGAGCTTGGAGGGACTGAAGCTGGCGGGGGTCGTCTATACGGACATTGCGCGCGACGGCATGCTCGCAGGCCCCAACCTCCCGGCCTTGAAAGAGGTCGCCGATCATGCGCCATGCCCGGTTATCGCCTCGGGCGGCGTCACGCGCATGGAGGATCTCGTGGCGATTCAAAGCTTGGGCCCTCGTCTTGAGGCGGCGATCGTCGGCAAGGCGCTCTATGACGGCAAGCTTGATTTTGCCGAAGCGATCCGCGCGGTGCGATCATAGGACCTCGCTCTAGCTCTCAGCCATGCTCACCAAACGCATCATTCCCTGTTTGGACGTCAAGGACGGCCGAGTCGTCAAGGGCGTGAGTTTTGTCAACCTGCGCGACGCGGGGGACCCCGTCGAGATCGCCAAGCTGTATGATCGCGAAGGCGCGGACGAACTCTGTTTTCTCGACATCACCGCGTCCCATGAGGCCCGCGCGATCATCCTGGATGTGGTCGCGCACACGGCCGAGCAGGTGTTCATGCCATTGACGGTCGGCGGAGGCATCCGCAGCCTGGACGACATCCGCGCGCTCCTGACCGCGGGCGCTGATAAGGTCAGCATCAATACCGCGGCTGTCGCGTCGCCAGAATTCGTCAAGGCCGCGGCAAGCCGGTTCGGCACGCAATGTATCGTGGTCGCGATCGATGCGAAGCGCGCCGGTTCGGGCCATCCGAATGTCTGGGAGGTCTACACCCACGGAGGGCGTCGTCACACCGGTCTCGATGTCATCGAGTGGGCCAAGCGGATGGAGGCCTATGGGGCCGGCGAGATTCTCCTGACGAGCATGGATCGGGACGGGACGCAGGCTGGGTACGACATTGAACTGACAAGGGCCGTGTCCCGGGCTGTCTCGATTCCGGTCATTGCGTCCGGCGGAGTCGGCACCTTGGAGCACCTCTACCAGGGATTGACCGAAGGGATGGCCGACGCGGTGCTGGCGGCTTCAATTTTTCACTACCGGACCTATACGATCCCGGAGGCCAAGGCCTACCTGGCCGAGCGTGGGGTGCCGGTGCGCCTGGCCACAGAGGCCAAGCCAGTAGGCCTGCGATAAGTGGAAGGCTTGCGGTAGCGGATCAGAATCGGAACATGCAGAGCATGCAGAACATGGAGAACATGGCGGACGGCGAGCAAGAGGTGCAGTTCGATGACCGGGGGCTCATCCCGGCGATCGTCCAGGATTGGCGGGACGGGTCCGTGCTGATGCTGGGGTATATGAATCGGGAGGCGTTGGATCGGACCAGATCCACCCGCTCCGTGCATTTTTGGAGTCGCTCCCGGCAGCGACTGTGGGAAAAGGGGGAAACCTCGGGCCATCGGTTGATCGTGAAGGACCTCTTTATCGATTGCGATCAGGATACGATTCTGGTGAAGGCCGAACCGGTTGGCCCGACCTGCCACACAGGCAAGCAGAGCTGCTTTTTCACCGAGTTGAAGGGAAGCGAGGGGCAGGATCGGAACCCGTCCGCCGCGTTGGGCGGAATCTTGGAACGGATCGCGGAAACCGTCCGCGACCGGCGCGCGAACCCACGCGCCGGGTCTTACGTGTCCAAACTGCTGGAAGGAGGGCCGGATCGGTTCCTCAAGAAGGTCGTCGAAGAGGCCGGGGAGGTTCTGCTCGCCGGCAAGAACGCCAAGCGGGAGGAGATTGTCTACGAGGTGGCCGATCTGCTCTTCCACACCCTGATCGTCCTGGAAGCCAACGAGATCCCCCTCAGCGATGTCTACCGGGAACTGGCTGCCCGCCATGGCAAGTCTGGGCTTCGTCCGGCTCACCCCGGGGAAGGAGGCGCCGGTGAGTGACTGTCTCTTTTGCCGTATTGCAGCGGGAAGCCTTCCCGCCAAGATCGTCCATCAGGACCCGCAATGTGTGGCCTTTGAGGACCTCCACCCCCAGGCGCCCACGCATGTCCTCGTGATTCCCAGGAAGCATGTGAGTTCCCTCCGTGAGTGCGGCCCGGAGGACCAGGCCATCCTGGGCCATCTGCTGCTGGCTTGCGCCGCCGTGGCCCGCCAAAAGGGCTTAGGCGAACATGGCTATCGGATCGTGGCGAACAGCGGTCGGGACGGCGGCCAGACCGTGTTTCACCTTCACTTCCATCTGCTCGGCGGGCGGGCCATGACCTGGCCGCCGGGATAGCATGATGGTGAACAAGTCCGCCTCCAGCGCCATCGGTTGCCTCAGCGAGGGTCCATGTGCCTGCGACGGTTCTGCCGGCGGATGCCGGCCGCGCTTCACCGCGGTCCACGGTTCGTCCTCTCATTGACAGTGATCCCCATCGTTTGTTAGCCTGAACGGTCAATTCTTGCCTCTATTTCACTAAGACCGGGGTGAGCCTCTGAGGACTGTAGGCTGGCTCCGGGCTCGCACAGCTCGGAAGGTTCGCTCGCGGTGAGTCGAGGCCCGATTTCAGACGCCATCCTGGCCCAAATCAAGGAACGGCTCGACATCATTGATGTGGTGTCGGGTCACATGACCCTGACGCGCACGGGACAGAACTTCAAGGCCTGTTGTCCCTTCCACGACGACCGCACCCCCTCCTTCACGGTCAGTCCCGGGAAGCAACTGTTTCACTGCTTCGGCTGTGGGGCCAGCGGTGACGCCATCGCCTTTTTCATGAAGGTGTCCGGCCTCACGTTTCCCGAAGCCATGAGGGAGCTAGGGCGCCGGGTGGGCGTACAGGTCCCCGAGACCTCGGCGGCTGAAACCGATCAGGATGCACAGCGACGCAGGCGGTTGGAGGCGGTCAACCAAGCTGCCGCCGCGCATTTCCGGCATACATTGAGCGAGCCGGCCATCGGGAAGCCGGGGCGCGACTATTTGGAATCCCGCGGCATCGACCAAGTCGTCGCGGACCAGTTCGGCCTCGGCTATGCCGCACCGGATTGGGAGCGGTTGGTCCGCTCCCTCATGAAGGACGGATTCTCGGAGGCCGAGATCTGTGAGGCTGGCCTGGCGGTTCCCCGCAACAGCGGGGCCCGCGCCCAGGGTGCCGGCAGCTACGACCAGTTCCGGGGGCGGGTGATCTTTCCGATTACCGATCTCCGGCGCCGAGTGGTCGGGTTCGGCGGAAGGGTGGTCGGGCCGGGCGAGCCCAAATATCTCAACTCCAGAGATACGCCGCTCTTTAAGAAGGGCCAGACCCTCTATGCGCTCGATGCAGCCTATGAAGCGGCCGGCCGCCAACAGACCCTGATCATCGTCGAGGGCTATTTCGATGTGATTGCGCTCCACCAAGCCGGCATCCGGACAGCGGTCGCTACATTGGGGACGGCATTGACCCCCGAGCATGTGCGCACGGTGCGCCGCTATGCAAAGCAGGTGGTGCTATTGTTCGACCCCGATGCAGCCGGTGTGCGCGCGGCGTTGCGCACGTTGAATTTGTTCGTGGACACAGGTTTGGCGGTGAACGTGGTCAGCCTGCCGGACGGGCATGACCCCGACACCTTTGTTCGGGCTCATGGCGCGGAGGGATTCGGTCGGTTGCTGGAGCAGGCTCCGAGCCTATGGGATTTCGCGCTCGATCAGAGTTTGCGACGGGCTGTTTCCGGCCGGATCGAGGAAAAGGTGCGCGCGGCGGACGCCGTGGTGGAGATTATTCAGAAGATCAGCCATCCCGTCGAAAAGGCCGAGCGACTGCGGCAGGCGGCGGAGCGGCTGGGTATCAACGAGCAGCGGCTGGCCGAGCGATACCTCTCTGTTGAGAGGGCCGGCCGAGCGACCCGTCGCCCCTCCTTTCATGCGGCGGCGCCCGTGCTCCAAAAGAACATCAACCCGGAGGAGCGGGAACTGATCCATCTGCTCTTGCAAGGCCAGTGTTCGTCCAAGGACCTTGGCCGATTGCGGCCTGATTCGTTTGTCGATCCCGCCACTCGTGCGATCGCAGAGGCGGCGCTCCGGCATCGCGGGGCGGACGGACGGTTGCTGCTCCGGCCGTTGCTGGACGAGTTGCTCGGGGTTGATTCAACCCGGGTCCTGGCGGCCGAGCTGTCGGTGAAGGAACGCCATGATGAAGATGCGCAGGCATCGATCCGTGGATGCCTGGAGAAGCTGGACCGAAGGCGTCACGAGCGGCTGCTCGCCGAATTGGTCGCCCAACTCAAGGAAGCCAGCCAAGCAGGCCGTACCGACGAGGTGCGGACATTGAACGAGCGAGTCAACGAGTTACGATTGCAGAAGGCCGCGTATCGGTAGGGAACAGGGGATCGGAGTTGAGGAGTCGGTATGCCGAAACAGGAATTCATGAGTGAAGTCAAGAAGCTGATCTCGATGGGGAAGGAGAAGGGGTTTCTCACCTACGAGGAGCTGAACAGCACCTTGCCCCCCGATGTCGTGTCGCCGGATCAGCTCAATACGCTGGTCACGATGTTCGGAGAGATGGATATCGACATCGTGGAATCGGCCGACGCTCAACGCCAGCCCAAGGCGGCCGAATCCAGGGAAGCCGAGGAGGAAGACGAAGGCGACGCGAGCGAAGAAAACGAACGGGAAATCGACCTGACCCCTGGCGCGCTCAGCCGCACGGACGACCCGGTCCGCCTCTACCTGAAGGAAATGGGGAGCGTGGCCCTACTCAGCCGCGAAGGCGAAATCGAGATCGCCAAGCGCATCGAGGAAGGCAAAATGGAAATTGCCTCGATCGTCTACGGCCTGCCGATGACGATCGAGTATATCCTGGCCCTTCGCGAGCAGTTGAAGCTGGACAAGGTCAAGGTGCGGGAGATCGTTCCGATCTCTGAGGAGGAGTTCGAGGAAGAAGAAGAGGGGGGCGAGCGGGACGACACCGAATTGCGGGTGCGGACCTTGGAGGCCCTCAACGAGGTTCGGAAGGTCTCGACCGCCTATCGCGGCCTCTGCGCCAAGGCCAAGCAGATCGGGAACGATCCGGCGGAGCAGAAGAAGGTCAAGAAACATATCGAGACCGTGCGCGGGCAGTTGGTCGAGAAGATCGAGGCGGTCAATCTGCATGCGGTCTTGAAGGACCGGATGGTCCAGCGCGTGAGGGATGTCGCGCACCAGATCCGCGCGGCCGAGCGGGAAATCAGCCACTGCCAACGGCGGACGGGCATCAGCGGAGAGGCGGGCCAGGAAGCCCTGCGCCGGCTCGGCCGCACCAGACAGGATTTCCTCGCGGTAAAGCGGAAGACCGGGATCTCGGAAGAGACCCTGCTCGACATCAAAAAGGTCTATCAAGCGGCCAAGGCCCGGATCCGCCAGATCGAAACCGAGGAAGCGTTGGTGTCCGCGGAGGAAATCAAGGACGCCGTCAAGCATTTGGACCAGGCGGACGAGAAGGTCAAGCGGGGCAAGGCGGAGCTGGTCGAGGCGAACCTGCGGCTGGTCGTCAGCATCGCCAAGAAATACACCAACCGCGGACTTCAGTTTCTGGACCTGATCCAGGAAGGCAACATCGGCCTCATGAAGGCCGTGGACAAGTTCGAATACCGCCGGGGCTACAAGTTCAGCACCTACGCCACCTGGTGGATCCGGCAGGCCATCACCCGCGCGATCGCGGACCAGGCGCGGACGATCCGCATTCCCGTGCACATGATTGAAACGATCAACAAACTCATCCGCACCTCGCGGCATCTCGTCCAAAAGCTGGGGCGCGAACCGATGCCGGAGGAAATTGCCGAACGGATGGACATGCCGTTGGACAAGGTGCGCAAGATCCTCAAGATCGCGCGCGAGCCCATTTCGCTGGAGACGCCGATCGGGGAGGAAGAGGACAGCCATCTCGGCGACTTTATCGAAGACAAGAAGGCCGTCTCGCCGCTGGAGGCCGCCATTCGCTATGATTTGCAGCGGCAGATCAACAGCGCGTTGGAGACCCTGACGCCGCGCGAAGAGAAGGTGTTGCGCAAGCGGTTCGGCATCGGCGAAGCGACCGACCATACATTGGAAGAGGTCGGCCAGGACTTCGAGGTGACCCGCGAGCGGATCCGGCAGATCGAGGCCAAGGCGCTGCGCAAGCTCCGCCACCCCAGCCGGAGCAAGAAATTGCGCAGCTTCGTCGAAAGCTTGTAAACTACCGGTCACGTCCGGGAACGCGACAGGCTGGGCCCATAGCTCAGGTGGTTAGAGCGGCTGACTCATAATCAGTTGGTCCTAGGTTCAAGTCCTAGTGGGCCCACCACCGGAGCCGGGCCCGTGCCGGCGACGGCCGGATGTCGGGCGCCGTGAACGAGACCCCAGGAGACCGTTGAATCCTCATCTCCCTCGCCTGATCGAACTGCAGGCTATCGACCTCCGGATCGCGGAGATCAAGCACCAGCGCCGTCTGATTCCGGACCGGCTCGCCGCCGCCCGCGCCCCCTTGCATTCGGCCACGGAGGCTTTGAAGCAGGCCGGCGCCTCGGTCGAGGCCTTGACCAAAGAACGCCGGACCTGCGAACGGGATCTGGACGCGCAGGAATCGCACATCGAAAAAATGAAAGCCCGCACCGGCGAGATCAAGACCAACAAGGAATACCAGGCCCACCTGTTCGAGATCGAGATGGCGAACAAGAAGAAGGGCGAGGTCGAGGAAAAGATTCTGGGTCTGATGGAAACGATCGAGCAGCTCCAGCGCGAGATGGCCGCGGCGCAGGCCAGGGTCCGGGAGGCGGAAGCGGCCTTCGAACGGGAACAACGGCTGCTGGATGAGTCGGACGCGGCCTTGAGCAAGGAATTGGCCGTGCTGGACGAGCAGCAGCGCGGCGCGGCGGCGGCAGTGCCGCGCGATTTACTGGAGCGATACGAAAAGCTCAAGGTTCAGCGGAAGGACCACGCGCTCGCATCCGTCCGGGACGGAACGTGCCAGGGCTGCCGATTGCAACTCCCGCCGCAATTGGTCGCCGAGGTCAAACGTTCGGACGAGCTTCAGGTGTGCGGCTATTGCCATCGGATCCTCTATTGGGAGGGAGAGTTGCCCGCGGAGGCTCCGGCCGCAGCCGGGTCTCCCCATGATTACGACGACGAAGCCGGCGAGTCCTTGTGAGGCTGGCGCAGGTCGCGAAGGATCGTCTCGGTGGTTCGGAAATGAAGTTTGGCCACCCTGGCCAGCCCGGTTTCGCCGTGCTTCTTGACCACCATCCTCGCCGCCAACTCCACCGCGTTCGACGCGCCTTTTGGGAGTGTCGTGCCGACCTCCTCCGACAAACGGCGTAATCTCCTCAGAAACTCGGCCCGCGCCAGGATCGATGCGGCGGCCACCGCGAGATCCGCCTCGGCCTTGGGCTGTTGCACCAGCCGGATGGCTTTTCCCTTCTCCATTAGGGCGCGCTGGACGTACCGTTCATCTCCGAATTGATCCGCGATTGCCAATTCGCACGAGACCTGTTCGAGCAGGTTTTCCAAGGCCCTGGCATGACCCCAGGCCAGGAGGCGGTTGAGGTTCTTGATCTTGGTATAGAGAGCGTTGTACCGCTCGGGTCCGATGGCGACGACCCGATGGGGGCAGATCAGGCGGATATCCCCGGCCATCTCCAGGATGCGGCCGTCGGAAATGCGCTTGCTGTCTCTCACCTGGAGCAGCGTGAGATCGGCTTCCCGATCCGGGGACACGAAGGCGGCGGCGATCACCAGGGGGCCGAAGTAGTCGCCTTTGCCCGATTCGTCGATGCCGATGCGAGGGATCGAATGAAACCCGAGCATGGGAGGAGATCCGCGAGGCGGGCCTGCTTGCAGGTCGCGCAACGGTCGCGTACTCTAACAAAGGCTCTGACAGGGGTCAATGAAGAGCGCGCGCATTGTTCCACGTACGAGGGGAAGGCACATGAAGGGAGATCCAAGACCGGCCTGCTTCGGAACGAGATGGCTGGCCACCTGGCTGCTGGCGGTCTCCGCGGGTTTGGTCGGCTGTGTGACGAATCCGTATACGGACCGGTGGCAATTGATGATGGTCTCCTCCGGTCAGGAAATGCAGTTGGGCGCGCAAGCCTATCAGCAGGTGCTCCAAGATCCCAAGGTCAAGCTCTCGACCGATCCCCGGGAGGTCGAGCCGGTCAAGCGGGTGGCAGCCCGCGTGATCGAGGCTGCCAAAAAATCCAAATACGCCGACCTGGCCAATCAGTTTCAGTGGGAGGTCAGCGTGATCAAGGACGATCAGACCTTGAATGCTTTCGCCCTGCCGGGAGGAAAGATCGCCGTCTATACCGGGATCTTCGCCGTATCGAAGAATGAAGCGGGGCTGGCTGCGGTCATGGGGCATGAAGTCGTGCACGCGCTGGCCAGACACGGCGGCGAACGCATGAGCCAGAACGTGGTGGCGCAGGGGGCGCTGACGGTCGCGAACGTCGGGCTGGCCGTGGCCGGTGTCGATCCCATTCTTGGAAACGGCGCCATGGCCGCGCTTGGGGTGGGAGCGCAGGTGGGCGTGCTGTTGCCGTTCAGCCGCAAGCACGAGTCCGAAGCGGACTATATCGGCATGTTGCTTGCCGCACAGGCCGGCTATGATCCCCGCGAGGCCGTGCGAGTCTGGGAACGGATGGCGCAACTTTCGAAGGAAACGCCGTCCGAATTTTTGTCCACCCACCCGGCCCACGAAACCCGCATCAAACAGTTGCAGGAATGGCTGCCGGAGGCCTTGCCGCTCTGCCCGGCCCAGGGTTGTGGGTCTGGCGCGGAGTTGCCGCCGATCGGGCACCGGTAGATGCCTGCCGGAGAGCGGTCTTCGCTGTTCGTCATCACTCAGACCCATCGCGCAGATCTCCGGGGCCTGTTCCCGTCGCCGCACGCTTCTGATCTGATTCCCAACTCAAGCTGATGCGGTCGACGTCCGACAAGCGAGAGGGGCGCGTGGGTCCTGTTGCGCGCAACCGCTCATGAAGCGAATCCTGCTCGTTGATGGCGACCCTGCCGCACTGCGCCTGCTCCAACAGGAGTTGGCGGTCCTGCGCGAGGCATGCGACCTGAGTTTCGTCGCAGGCGCAGCCGAGGCGCTCGCGCTCCTGGAACAGTCCACCTACGATGTCGTGTTGACCGACATCCATTTGGGCGGCATGGGCGGTCTGGAGTTGCTGGCCGAGGTGAAGCGCCGCTATCCGCAGGTCGTGCGGCTTGCCTATTCGGGGTGCGCGCATCAGGATCTGGTGGTGCGCGGGCTTGCGGTCGCCCACCAGGTCCTTCCGAAACCGTTGAGTGCTGAACTGGTGTGGGGGACGGTCTCCCGCGCCTGCGCGCTGCGGGACCAACTCGGCAGCGCCGCGCTGTTGACACTGGTCAGCGGTCTCCATCGGTTGCCCAGTCTTCCGTCGGTCTATGAAGAGTTGGTGACGGTTGCGCGAGACGACAGCAGCACCATCGACCAAGCCGCGCGGATCATCGTCAAGGATGCCGGCCTGGCAGCCCATCTCCTGCACATCGTGAATTCGGTCTTTTTCAATCTCAGGCGGACCGTGGTCAGCCCCGCCCACGCCGTCGCTCTGCTGGGCCTTGAGACCGTGAGCGCGTTGGTGCTCAGCGCAAGCGTGCACCAAACCTTGCAGACGGCCGAGTCAGACCGGGCCACGGTGGCCTCGCTTCAACGGCACGGACTGGCCGTCGCCCAGTCCGCCCGGCAGTTCGTCTCGATGGAGGAAGTCGGGCGCCTGGCCCTGGATCAGGCCTTTACGGCCGGTCTCCTGCATGACCTGGGACGGCTGGTGCTGGAAACCCAGATGCCGGCGGAATGCCGGGCCGTTCGGCAGTTGATGGAAGGTGAGCGGTTGACGGACGTGGAGGCGGAACGAGTTGTGTTGCATGCCACCCATGCGCAGGTCGGCGGCTATGTGCTCGCCCTATGGGGATTAGGAGCGGCCGTCGTGGAGGCGGTCGTCTTTCATCATGAACCTCGGTCGGCGCATCGGAGAGAATTCAGCGTCTTGACGGCCGTGCATGTCGCCGACGGCTGCGCGCAGGCTGAACGGTCCGGCATGGAGTCCGGCAAGGTGGATCACGAGTATCTGGCCGAGATCGGGTTCGCCGACCGGTTCGCGCAGTGGAAGGCGGCGGTCTGAGGAATGGTTGTCCTCAAGATCGTCCCCGGTCCGGCCGACAACGAGAGAACGGCATCCTTGCAATGGAGAGGGGAAGCGCAGTGGGGGACGGAGAGTGAAGAAACTACTGTTTGTGGACGATGAACAACCGGTCCTGGACTTCCTGCGCCTGTCCCTATCGAGTTTGGCGACGGACTGGGACATGGAGTTCGTGCCTGAGGCCGAGGCCGCATTGCGCATTCTGACCCACGGGACCGTGGATGTCGTGGTGGCCGACATCCATCTGGCCGGCACGAGCGGGATTCACCTGCTGCAAGAGGTGAAGAAACGATCGCCGCAGACGGTGCGCATTGCGTTTACCGGGGCGATGCCGCAGGAATCCGCCCGCCGGGCCCTCAAGATCGCCCATCAGGTGTTGCCCAAGCCTTTGACGCCGGCGATGTTGCGCGCCTCGATGGCCCGGGCCTGCGCGCTGCGGGATCAGGTGACCGGCTCGGCGCTGGAACGGCTGGTTGCGCAGATCCGACAACTCCCCACCTTGCCGTCCCTGTACGAGGAACTGCTCGGCGTATTGGAGTCGCCGGATTCATCGGCCGAGCGGGTGGCGACCGTCATCGCGAAAGACGCCGGGATGGCAGCCAGCATTTTGAAAGTCGCCAATTCGGCCTACTACAACATCCGCCAGCCGGTGGCGAACGTGACCCAGGCGGTGGCGGTGCTCGGCATCGAAAACGTCAAATCGCTGGTCCTGGGATGCCAGGTCTATCGGCAGGTCAAGGAACCGGCAGCGTCCGGTTCTTCCATCGAGGAAGTCTGGCGGCATGGGTTTGCCGTCGCCACACAGGCGAGGGCGATTGCGTCGCTGGAAGACGCCGGAGGGCTGGGCATCGAGAGCGCCTTCCTGGCCGGCCTGCTCCACGATGTGGGGCGGATCGTGCTGCAAACCAACCTTCCGCGGGAATACGAGACCGTGCGGAGATATACGCGGGAACGCCGGGTGTCCTTGTCCGCGGCGGAGTTGGACGTGTTTGGCGCGACCCATGCGCAGTTGAGCGCCCATTTGCTCGGTCTCTGGGGATTGCGGGACACGATCGTCGAGGCCGTGGCGTTCCACCATGAGCCAGCCTTGTGCCCGGTCAAAGGCTTTTCTATCCTGGCCGCCGTGCATGTGGCCGATGCGCTTGATCATGAGCGGCATCCGAGCCGAGCCCATGATTCCCTGCTGGATCAGCAATATCTCGCACAGGCTGGTTTGGAAGCCCTATTGCCCCGATGGCGGGCCGCGCTGGCGGCCTGACCAACCCGCCTGACTCGCCCGATCGCGCAAGCCGCCTCCTTGGCGTCGTTTGCAGCGTCTCCCTCATCACTCGTATACTACGGCACGCGTTGGAGAAAGCCGGGTGATCGCCGGTGGGCGCAAGTCCGTCGGAGGAAAGTCCGGACTCCAGGGGCAGGGCGCTGGGTAACACCCAGGCGGAGCGATCCGACACCGGCACCACAGAAATCAAACCGCCGATGGGCTGTGCGGAGTGTCTTATGACCCGCGCAGATCAGGTAAGGGTGAAACGGTGAGGTAAGAGCTCACCGCGTTGGTGGCGACATCAACGGCACGGTAAGCGTCGCCCGGAGCAAGGCCAAATAGGGGGACGACGGCATCCATGTGCCGCTAGGCTGGCCCGGCCGAGGTCCTCGGGTAGGTCGCTTGAGGTGCGGGGCAACCCGCATCCTAGAGAAATGATCATCCCCGGCTGGGTGTTTCACTCAGGCGGGACAGAATCCGGCTTATAGGCTTTCTCCAACGCGCCCATGCGCTGGCCCGCGTGATAGCTCGCCGCAGAGCCGGTTGCGTCACTGTTCCACTCGAAATCTCCGTCCCGTCGAGGAGGACCACCGGAACCCGATCGCCGTAGCGCTGAAGAAGGTCGGCGTCCTCCTCGATGTTGCATTTGGAGATGTCCAGACATAATTCGTCCTGAAGTCGATAGGCCATTCTCTCCACCACCTCACAGAGGTGACAGCCTGGACGTGAAACGATCGTGAGACGGGTCTTCTTGGTTGGCATGGCAGGCTGCACCTTATCATGCGGACCAGGTGGAAAGGACCCTGCCCAGGCCGAGTGAAGATCCCTGTATTGACCCACGGGCGGAGCGAATGATAGTATGTCAACCCTTAAGCTCTTCTTTTTTCAACGAGAAATTGACAGTCTGCAACTCACTTGTGGAAGAGCCGTATCGGTCTATCCCGGCTGTTTCACTTGAGGGGGAGGATTTATAGATGAAGCTCACAGGAGCGGAGATTTTCATTGAATCACTCAAGCGCGAGGGGGTGAAGACCATCTTTGCCCTCCCGGGCGGCGTGGTGTTGAAGATCTTCGACATGCTGCACCAGCAGAGCGATCTCGAAGTGATTCTGGCTCGACACGAGCAAGGCGCCGGGCACATGGCCGAGGGCTATGCCAAGGCGACGGGACGGGCAGGCGTGGCGCTCGTGACGTCGGGGCCCGGCATGACGAACGTCATCACCGCTTTGGCCGACGCCTATATGGATTCGGTGCCTCTGGTCTGCTTCAGCGGGCAGGTGCCGACCAGTTTGATCGGCAACGATGCGTTCCAAGAGGCCGACAACGTCGGGCTCAGCCGGCCCTGCACGAAATACAATTTTCTCGTGAAGGACGTGAACGACTTGGCCGTGACGATCAAGGAGGCGTTTTATATCGCCACGACCGGCCGGCCTGGCCCGGTGCTGGTGGACATCCCGAAAGACGTGTCCATGAACAAGGCCGACTTTAACTACCCGTCGTCCGTGTCGATCCGCGGCTATAACCCGACCTATGACGGCAACAAATGGCAGATCAAGCAGGCGGCCGAAGCCATCATGAAGGCGAAAAAGCCGATCCTCTATGTCGGCGGCGGCGCAACCTATTCGGGCGCGTCAAAGGAGTTGCTCGAACTGGCCGAGCTGACGCAGATTCCGGTCGATATGACCTTGATGGGGTTGGGCGTGTTTCCAGGGGAGCATCCTCTTTCAATGGGCATGTTGGGCATGCACGGCACCTATTGGGCGAACATGGCCATGCATTATTCCGATCTCGTCATCGCCGTGGGGGCCCGGTTCGACGACCGGGTCACGGGCAAGGTGTCGGAGTTCTGTCCCTTTGCCAAGATCGTTCATATCGACATCGATCCGACCTCGATTCGCAAGAACATCCACGTCGATATTCCGATCGTGGGCGACTGCAAGCGCGTGCTGCAGGAACTCAATCAGATCCTGCGGGCGACGGTCAACGGCGAGCAAAAGGACCTGCGCAAGCCCTGGTGGGACCAGATCAAGGAATGGCAGCAGGCGCATCCCTTGACCTATGAGCAGGACCCGAACGGCAAGATCAAGCCGCAGCATGTGATCAAGCGGCTTTATGAATTGACGAAAGATCGGGATCCGATCGTGTCGACGGACGTCGGGCAACACCAGATGTGGACCGCTCAGTACTTCAAGTTGGCCAAACCCAATCGGTGGCTGACCTCCGGTGGGCTGGGCACGATGGGCTTCGGATTCCCGGCGGCGATGGGCGCGCAAGCGGCCTTCCGGGACCGGCTGGTGCTCTGCGTGGCCGGAGACGGCAGCGTCCAGATGAACACCCAGGAATTGGCCACGGCGGTGGCCCACAAGCTGCCGGTGAAAATCATCGTCATCAATAACGGATTCCACGGGATGGTCCGGCAGTGGCAGGATCTGTTCTACGAGGGGCGGTACGCCTGCAGCGATCTCGGCACCTCGCCAGATTTCGTGAAGTTGGCCGAAGCCTATGGAGCCGTGGGCCTTCGGGCGTCGAAGGTGTCCGAGTTGGACGGGGCGATCCGGGAGACAATCGAGATCGACAGACCGGTGATCCTGGACGTGCCGACCTATCCGTTCGAGAATTGCTATCCGATGATCCCGGCGGGCGGATGCAACCACGAAATGATCCTGAGCGACTCGCCCGAACTCAAGAAAAAACAGGAAGCGGTCGGGAAGGTCCTGCCGGAAGACAAGGATACGGTGCTCACCGCCTAGGGAAAGTGCTGAGTCCCGAGTGCTAGGTGCTGAGGTAACAGCTTTTTCATTCGCGGCACTCAGCACTGAGCACCCAGCACTGTTGACGTATGGAACACATCATTTCAGTCACGGTTGAGAACAAATTCGGGGTGCTGTCCCGCGTGGCCGGACTCTTCAGCGGGCGCGGGTTCAACATCGAAAGCCTGTCGGTGGCTCCGACCCTGGACCCGACCATGTCCCAGATGACGATCGTCACCAGCGGGGACGATCGGATCATCGAACAGATCGTGAAGCAGTTGAACAAATTGATCGACGTCATCAAGGTGGTCGATCTCAACGAGAGCGAGTTCGTGTCCCGTGAAACGGCTTTGATCAAGGTGCATACGCGCCAGGAAGACCGGGCCGAGGCGTTGCGGATCGTGGATATTTTTCGCGCCAACGTGATCGATTCCACCCCCACCACCTACACGATCGAGGTGTCGGGCGATCCCAAGAAGATCGAAGCGATCATCAACCTCTTGCAGCCGCTCGGCATCAAGGACATCGTCCGAACCGGCCGCGTCGCCATCGGCCGCGAACCGGTGCGGGCCGCGGCTCCGCAAGCCGCGAAGAAAGTCGTGCGCGAGTAGTTGCCGTTCGAGAGCGGCGGTCCGCCCGCGCGCCCTTCATTTCACACATCATCGTTGGTCTGGTGTTGACCGAGGAGCGTACCATGCAGATCTATTATGACAAGGATGCGGATCTTCAACAGATCCAGAATCGGAAGATCGCGATCATCGGCTACGGAAGCCAAGGCCATGCCCATGCCCTCAACCTGAAGGAGAGCGGCCTATCCGTCGTCGTCGGCCTTCGCGAGGGGAGTTCCTGGAAAAAAGCGGAAGCCAGCGGCCTCAAGGTCATGCCGGTGGCCGATGCCGTGAAGTCCGCCGACATCGTGATGATTTTGACCCCGGATGAGGCCCAGGCGGCGCTCTATCGGCAGGAGATCGCTCCGAACCTCAAGCCCGGCGCCTATCTGGCGTTCGGCCACGGATTCAATATTCATTTCGGCCAGATCGTGCCGCCCGCTTCCATCAATGTGTTCATGGTGGCGCCGAAGGGGCCGGGACACCTGGTCCGATCGGAATACACCAAGGGCAGCGGCGTGCCCTGCCTCCTGGCGATCCACCAAGACCCGAGCGGCACGACCAAACAGGTTGGGTTGGCCTATGCCAGCGCGATCGGCGGCGGGCGAGCCGGCGTGATCGAGACCACGTTCCGCGAGGAGACGGAAACCGATCTGTTCGGCGAACAGGTCGTGCTCTGCGGCGGCCTCACGGCGCTGATCCAAAACGGGTTTGAGACCTTGGTGGAAGCCGGATATTCCCCGGAGATGGCCTACTTTGAATGCCTCCATGAAGTGAAACTGATCGTCGATCTGATTTACGAGGGCGGCATCGCCAACATGCGTTACTCGATCAGCACCACGGCGAAGTATGGGGATATCACGAGGGGGCCCCGCGTCGTCACCGACGAGACCAAGCGCGAGATGAAGAAGATCCTCTCGGAAATCCAGAGCGGGCAATTCGCCAAAGAATGGGTTTTGGAGAACCAGGCGAACCGGCCGGTGTATAATGCCCTGTTGGCCAAGGGAGAGGCACATCCGATCGAACAGGTGGGCGCCAAGCTCCGGGCCATGATGCCGTGGCTCAAAAAGGGCAAGCTGGTCGATAAGTCCAAAAATTAAGCGTTCGATGGCTGATCGCGCGGTCGGAATACCAATCGTCCGGGAGGGGATGCCGTTTGTAGCCGGGGCGGCCGTCCTGACGGGCGGGGCCTGGCTGGCCGGTTGGACGATCCCGACCTGCCTCTTCGGCACGCTCACGCTCTTTACCGCGTGGTTTTTCAGGAATCCGGCCAGGCAGGTCCCGACACAAGCGGGGATCGTGGTCGCTCCGGGGGACGGAAAAGTCATCGCCGTCGACCGGGAATTCGAGCCGCGCTATATCAAAGACGCGAGCATCCGTGTGAGCATCTTTCTGAACGTGTTTGACGTGCACGTGAACCGGATTCCCTGCGCTAGCGCCGTCGAAGATATTGTGTACCAGCCCGGCAAGTTCATCGCGGCGAACAAGCCGGAAGCGACGATCCAGAACGAGCAGAATGCCCTTTGCCTCAAGACGGCGGAAGGCGCCAAGGTCCTCTGCGTCCAAGTGGCCGGCCTCATTGCGCGCCGGATCGTGTGCTGGCTTACGGCGGGTGCGCGGGTGACAACCGGGGAACGATACGGGTTGATCCGGTTCGGTTCGCGCATGGATCTCTATCTCCCGGCGGCGAGCTCGATCCGGGTGTCCGTCGGGGATCGCGTGAAGGGCGGGGAAACGATCGTGGGAGAACTCCGATGAAAACGAACGGCATGCGCGGCGCCTTTGCCAAGGGCAATCGAAAACGACAGGCCATGTACCTGATTCCCAACCTGTGCACGACCGGGAATTTGTTCTGCGGCGTGTTCGCTGTCCTCTCGGTCTTCAACGGCGACCATTTGGCTGCCGCGATCGCGATTCTCGTCGCGATGATCTTCGACATGCTGGACGGCAAGCTGGCCAGGCTGACGCACAGCACCGGCCAGTTCGGCGTCGAGTTCGATTCGCTGTCGGACGTCGTGTCATTCGGAGTGGCCCCGGGCCTGCTGATCTATTCCTTCGCCTTGACCGAGCACGGCATGTTCGGCGTCGCGGTGATGTTCGCCTACGTGGCGATGGGAGCGGTGCGGCTGGCCCGGTTCAATGCTACGGTCGCCACCGCGGACAGCAAGTACTTTACAGGGCTGGCGATTCCGGCTGCGGCGGGAGTGATCGCCTCGCTGGTCATTTTCGATCTTCACATCACGAAGATGGGGTCCGAGGTCAAGCCGATCCTGATCCTGATCATCACGCTCAGCCTCGCGTTCCTGATGGTCAGCACGCTCAAGTATCGCAGCTTCAAGGATCTCAAATTCAGGCGAGGGCAGCACTTCACCTATCTCGTGTGGGGCATTCTCGCGCTGATGTTGATTGTGGCCTGGCCTCAGGTTATGTTATTCGTCACATTTGCTGGATATGCGGTGTCGGGCCCGTTGGCCCGTGTGGTAGCCCTGCTGACAAAAACAGCGGGCAAGCGGGGCACCAGGCCGGAAACGCCCGTGATGGAACATCGAGAGTAGCGGCGTTGACGAGGAGTAGTACGCGACAGCGGCCGATTTGAGAGAGCTGGTGGACGGTGCAAACCAGCCGGTCGCCCGCAGAACTCGCCTCCGAGCCGAATCTGTGAAGCCAGTAGCAGATTCCGGGTGGCCCACGTGACGGGCGACAATGAAGGATGGAGGGCCGGCCAGCCGGCTCGCCATCGAATCAGGGTGGTACCACGGAGCGCGAAAGCCTTCGTCCCTGGGGGGATGAAGGCTTTTTTGTTTCAGGAGGCTGATAGAGGGAAGGATTCCTGGAGGTGTTTCTCCGCCGGCGCCAACGAAGAGAGGCGGCGCCTGAAGAGCCGGCGGATCACGCCAAGCGAGGGATGGAGGTGCGCCATGGACAGCCTGCGGATGATCCGAATTTTTGATACCACGTTGCGGGACGGCGAACAGTCGCCCGGCGCGAGCATGAACGTCGAAGAAAAGGTCATGGTCGCCAAGCAACTGGCCCGTCTGGGGGTGGATGTGATCGAGGCGGGGTTCGCCTACAGCTCGCCGGGTGATTTCGAGGCAGTCCGCCGGATCGCCAACGAGGTGGAGGGCCCGACCATTTGCAGTCTGGCGCGGGCCCGCCCGGAAGACATCGATCGGGCCTGGGAAGCCTTGAAGGGGGCTCCCAAGGTGAGGATTCATACGTTTCTGTCCACCTCCGACATTCACCTCAAACATCAGTTCAGGATGACCCGTGCGGAGGCCAAGAGGCGGGCGGTCGAGATGGTCCATCACGCCAGGAGCTACGTGGAGGACGTGGAGTTTTCCCCCATGGACGCGAGCCGGTCGGACCCCGAGTATCTGTATGAAGTGATCGAGGCCGTCATCGCCGCCGGCGCCGGCACGGTCAATATCCCCGACACGGTGGGCTATGCGGTCCCCTGGGAATTCGGCGGGTTGATCCGCGGCATTCGCGAGAGGGTGCCGAACAGTGCTCAGGCCGTGATCTCTGTCCATTGCCATAACGACCTCGGGCTGGCGGTGGCCAACTCGTTAGCCGCGATCCTGGAAGGGGCGGGCCAGGTCGAATGCACCATCAACGGCATCGGCGAGCGGGCCGGCAACACGTCGCTCGAAGAGATCGTCATGGGACTGCGCACCAGACGGGCGTTCTACGGGGCCGACACCAGGGTCAACACCGAAGAAATTCTGAAGGCCAGCCGGTTGGTCAGCAAGATCACCGGCATGATCGTGCAGCCCAACAAGGCGATCGTCGGGGCCAACGCCTTCGCCCATGCCTCCGGCATTCACCAGGACGGGCTGCTGAAGGACAAGACGACCTACGAGATCATGAGGCCGGAATCGATCGGGCTGGTGGACAGTAAGATGGTCATGGGCAAATTGTCGGGCCGGCACGCATTCCGGCAACGGCTCGAAGAACTGGGCTATCGCTTGTCCGACGAGGAGCTGAATCAGGCCTTCGAGCGGTTTAAGCGGTTGGCCGATCAGAAAAAGGACATTTATGAGGAAGATCTGGAGAGCATCGTCTCCGATGAGCTGGCCAAAATCGCCGAACGGGTGACGCTCCGGTCCTTGCACGTAGAGAGCGGCACGAATCAACAGCCGACGGCGACGATCGAGCTGAGTCTCGACGGGCAAGTCGTCAAGCAGACAGGCCATGGCGACGGGCCGGTGGACGCGGTCTTTCGGACGATGGCGGCCATGACCGGCACCAAGGCCAAGCTCCTGATGTATGCGGTCAAGGCGATCACCGGCGGCACCGATGCGCTGGGCGAAGTCTCGGTCCGGCTGGAGGAAGGCGGACGGGTGGTGTCCGGCCACGGGTCGGACACGGACATTATCGTGGCGTCCGGCCGTGCCTATCTCAACGCGCTCAATAAACTGGCCTATTGGGCCAGCAAGGATGCCGCAGGCCTCCAGAAGGTCAGCTTGATTTGATGGACGATCGACGGGTAGAGTGACGTTCTTTTAGGGGTGCCGGAGTGGTGACCGTTCAACTTTCCGACTGCGTGGAGTTTCTGGCCGGAGACCATACGAGCCTTCGGGAACTGCTCCATCCGGGCAAGCAGGACCTGAAGCTGGGGTACAGCTTGGCGCATGGGCGCCTGGCTCCGGGCAAGCGCTCCAAATGGCACAGGCTGGCGTCCTCGGAAGTCTATTACTTTCTGGGCGGGACCGGGCTGTTTTTGATCGACCAGGAAAGCCGGCCGGTTGGCGCCGGGAGCGTCGTGTACGTCCCGCCGCAGGCGACGCAAAGCCTGTCGAATACGGGCACGGATGAGATCGAATTCCTCTGTCTGGTAGATCCGGCCTGGCGGCCGGAGGATGAGGAAATCTGCGAGTAATGGTTCGAGCGAGGCGTGGCGACAGGCGCAATGCAAGGCAACTGTGTGACGACGGCGGGAGCGTAGCATGAAGGCAAAAATCGCAGTCTTAGCTGGTGACGGAGTCGGCCGGGAGGTGGTTCCCGAGGCGGTCAAGGTGCTCAAGGCGGTGGCCGAACGGCACGGGCATGCCTTCGATTTTGTTTCGGCCGATGTCGGCGGACAGGCTATCGATAAGATCGGCGTCCCGTTGCCGCAGGAGACGCTTACCCTCGCCAAGCAGAGCGACGCGGTGCTGCTGGGGGCGGTCGGCGGGCCCAAGTGGGAAGGTCTCGATTACAGCCTGCGGCCCGAACGGGCCCTGCTTGGACTGAGAGAAGCGCTGGGCCTGTACGCGAACCTGAGGCCGGCCAAACTCTACATGGCTCTGGCTGACGCATCGACCCTCAAGAAAGAAGTCATCGAGGGCATCGACATCTTGGTAGTCCGCGAGTTGATCGGCGGCATCTACTTCGGCAAGCCGAAAGGGATCGAAAAGATCGGCGGAGTCGAACGGGGCGTGAACACGGAAGTGTACACGACCGACGAGATCAAGCGGATCGCCAAAGTCGCCTTCGAAGCGGCGCGCAAGCGCCGGCGCAAGGTCACCTCGGTGGATAAGGCCAATGTGTTGGAGTCGTCGGAGTTGTGGCGTCGCGTCGTGACGGAGCTGCAGAAGGGCTATCCGGACGTCGAGTTGAATCATATGTATGTGGACAACTGCGCCATGCAGTTGGTGCGCAACCCCAAACAGTTCGACGTGCTGCTTTGCAACAACATGTTCGGCGATATTCTGAGCGATGAGGCGGCCATGCTCACCGGCTCGATCGGCATGTTGCCCTCGGCGAGCATCGGAGCACAAGTGGGCTTGTACGAGCCGATTCACGGGAGCGCCCCGGATATCGCGGGGAAGGGCGTGGCCAATCCCATTGCGACCATCGCCTCCGCGGCCATGCTGCTGTCCTACAGCTTTCAGTTGGAGAAGGAAGGCGCCGCTATCGAAACCGCCATCGTGCGGACCCTGGACCTGGGCTACCGGACCAAGGACATCCACAGTGCGGGAACGCGGCTGGTGGGAACCGGCGAAATGACCGACGCGATCATCCGCAATCTGGGCTGATGCAGGCTGGCGAGGCGATGAATAGCTCAGTCTCTCTTGATTCCGGCATCATCACCACGATCGCGGGCGTGGGAGAATCGGGCTGCTCCGGTGATGGAGGGCCAGCATTGCTGGCTCGGCTCAACGAGCCCAAGCAGGTCGCGGTCGATGTTCACGGAAACCTCTATATCGCGGATGCGGAGAATCACCTCATCCGAAAAGTAGAGGCTGCAACCGGCGTCATCACGACCGTGGCGGGCCGCGGGGAATCCGGCGCGTCTATCCCGTCTGCCGGAAGCGATCACGTCTCCGAGGTGACGGACGGCGCCGATGAGGACCCCCTATCCGATCCGGTGCCGCAAACCGAAGGGCGCTTCGCTCAACTGGCGGACCTCGGCGGCACTGTCCGATTCGTGGTCGGCAAGGCCCAGGACGGAAGCGCGCACTATGCTGGAGACGAGGGGCCGGCCGTCAAGGCGCGGCTGAATTTTCCCTCCGCGGTGGCAGTCGATGCGGACGGGACCCTTTTTATCGCGGATACGATGAATCACCGGGTGCGGCGTGTCGATGCCCGGACTGGCATCATCACGACGATCGCGGGAACCGGCCAACGCCGATTTTCCGGCGAGGGAGGACCGGCGGTGAAGGCGGCCTTGAACGAGCCGGCCGCGCTTGCGCTCGACGGTCGCGGCGGGTTGTATGTCGCCGATCAGAGCAACAATCGCGTCCGCCGGATCGATCTGGCCACGGGCGTCATTGTCACGGTGGCCGGGACCGGAGAGGCCGGTTATACCGGCGACGGCATGCCGGCGATTGAGGCGGGGCTCGCCGGGCCCAGTGGACTCGCCTGGGGCGAGGATGGCACACTCTATGTGGCCGATACGTTCAACGGTCGCATCAGAGCGGTGGACTCCGTGACCGGCGTCATTCGCACGGTCGCAGGTGACGGCGGCGAGTATCGCTATCAAGGGGTGCCCAACGAATGGTCCACGAGCCTCTCGCGCCCATACGGAATTGCCGTAGACCGGGAGGGGCACCTGTTGATTACCGATTCCGACAGCCATCTGTTGCGCCGCTGGGATCGGCGTAAGAAGATCATTACGCGCCTCGTCGGAACAGGACAGGCCCGATTCGGCGGGGACGGCGGGCCGGCCTCCGATGCCAGCCTGAATTACCCGTTTGGGGTTGCCATCGATGGAGCGGGCCATGTCTATATCGCGGACACGTTCAACCATCGAATACGCAAGCTGATCGTGTAGCGACAGGAGTCCGTCGATCCCGATCAGGAAGGACTCGACCATGTTGAAGACCAAACCCGCCTATACCGTCGCAGTCGTCGGCGCCACCGGCGCGGTCGGCGCGGAAATGATTGAAGTGCTCGAAGAACGCGCGTTCCCGGTGGAGCGGCTCGTGCCGCTGGCTTCAAGCCGCTCGGCCGGCGGGACGGTCGGATTCCGGGGGACGGATGTGCCGGTGCTGGAACTCACGAAGGAGTCGTTCGCGGGGGTGGACATCGCCCTGTTTTCCGCCGGCAGCGACGTGAGCCGCGAGTACGCGCCGGTCGCGGTCAAGGCCGGGGCGCTGGTCATCGACAACAGCGCGGCTTGGCGCATGGAGCCGACGGTTCCGTTGGTCGTGCCGGAAGTGAATCCGGCGGACGCGGCTCGCCACCAGGGCATCATCGCCAACCCGAACTGCTCGACGATCCAAATGGTGGTCGCCCTGAAACCCCTGCATGACGCCGCCAAGATCACGCGGATCGTCGTGACCACGTTTCAGTCCGTCTCCGGAACCGGGAAGGATGCCATGGACGAATTGCTGGCCGAATGCAAGGCGCTGCTCAGCTTCAAGGAACCGGAGCCGAAAGTGTATCCGTATCAGATTGCGTTCAATTGCCTGCCGCAGATCGATGATTTTCTGCCGACCGGGTACACGAAGGAAGAAATGAAGATGGTGCATGAGACCAGAAAAATCATGGGAGACCAGGCTATCCGGGTCACGGCGACCACGGTGCGCGTGCCGGTCTACGTCGGGCATTCGGAATCCGTCAACATCGAAACCGAGCGGAAATTGACCGCCAACGACGCCCGCGCTTTGCTGGCGTCGGCTCCCGGCATTCAGGTCTATGACGACCCCGCCCATCGACTCTATCCGATGCCGCTCGATGTGGCGGGCAAGGACGACGTCTATGTCGGCCGTATTCGCGAAGACGAATCGACCGCCCACGGCCTCAATCTGTGGGTGGTGGCGGATAATCTGAGAAAGGGCGCCGCCCTCAACGCCGTCCAAATTGCGGAACTGCTGATCCGGTAACGCCATGGACGGGTTCGGCTGGCTGGGGAGGGTGCTCATACTCGGGGGCATCTTGCTCGTTGCCTTGGGCGGCTTGCTTGTGCTGGCAGGGAAACTGCCGGGCCTCGGCGACTCGGGCGGATGGTTCGGGCGTCTGCCCGGCGATCTCTATATCAAGCGGGACAACTTCACGTTCTATGCTCCGCTCACGACCGGCCTGATCGTCAGCGTGGTCCTGAGCCTCTTGTGGTTCATCCTTTCCATCCTGTTCAAGCGATGACCCCGCTTCCCTCCAGATGGCTCCTTGGAAGCTGGCTGCTTGCCATTATGGCAGCCGGGATGCCGCCGGTCGCAGAGGCCGCCTCCGGGGTCACCATCCGGGTCTTGTTGACGGCGGAGGCCAGCCAGGTCGAGGTGCAGGCTGAGGGCGCCCTCCTGGTTTCGGGGGCCGATGGCCGGGAACGTCATCTGCCATCTCCCGTGATGGTCACAGCGGGGAATACGGGGCTTCTCTTGTCCGGCGCCGCCTCGTCCTCGGATCGACTGACGGTTCATGGGGGGCGCACCGGTCTTGTGGTCGGACTGGTCCAAACCACGGCTGCTGCGGGAAAGGCTCCGGCCGGTAGCCATGCCGGGGTCGGGACTCTCACCAAGTGGACCCTGTCGGGCGGTTTGCAGGTCATTCAACATGGGCGGCAGTTGATGGTCGTGAACGACGTCGATCTGGAGGATTACACCAAGGGAGTGGTTCCAGGTGAGGTCAGCGCCGGGTGGCATTCTGAAGTGCTGAAGGCGCAGGCTGTGGCGGCCAGGACATATGCCCTCTATCAGCGGACGATGAGCGCCGGCCGCGACTACGATGTGGTAGCGGGCGTGCAAGATCAGGTCTATCAAGGCAGGCAAGGGGTCGATGAGCGGATCCTGCGGGCGGTGGAGGAGACCAAGGGGCTCGCGGTGGGATTTCAGGGGAGACCGATCTATGCCGCCTTCTCCTCCACCGCCGCCGGACCGACGGAAGACGCGCTGAACGTCTGGTCGAAAGACTTGCCCTATCTGCGGGGCGTGGATTGCCCCTTCGACATGAAGTCCCCCTATTATCGGTGGCGCGTCGCCGTCCCGATCGACAAGCTCGAACGGGCGCTCCGGCAACAGGGAATCGGAGTCGGCGTTGTCGCCACGGTCACCCCCTTCGGGTACAGCCGGGCCGGACGGGTGACTCGCATCAGAATCCTCCATTCCGGCGGGGAACTGCTGCTCCGCGGGGAAGACCTCCGGAAGATCGTCGGCTATTCGATCCTGCCCAGCGCGCGATTCGAGGTCGAAGCGGTCGGGGCCGATGTCGTCTTCAACGGGTTCGGGGCTGGGCACGGCGTGGGGTTGTGCCAATGGGGAGCCAAGGAGATGGCGGAACTCGGATATTCGTTCAGCACGATCCTCTCTTATTACTATCCCGGAACCGACCTCATGCGCGTCGATCAGCTTGACCTGTCTCCCCAGATTCCGTCCAACCAGTCGTAATGTGGCTCTCCGAGTTTGAGGTTCCGTTCGATCCCTTGCTGATCGCGTCTCAGCCGGTCGAACCACGACACAATGCCCGCCTCCTGGTGCTTCGGCGAGGTCGGCCCGGCGGCGGATCGGACCGGCGAGCCGATCTGGCCCATCATCAGGTGCGGGATCTGCCCACACTCTTGCAGGCCGGGGATCTGCTGGTGGTCAACGATACCAAGGTGTTGCCCGCCCGGCTTCACGGGCGGAAGGTTGAGACCGGCGGTCGGGTGGATCTGCTCTGTGTGCGACCGATCGGCCCTTTCCGCTGGGACGTGTTGCTGAAGGGTCGCGTCAAACCGGGGCAGGTGCTCGAATTGACCGAAGGGACGCGCGCAGTCGTCGTCGAGCGGCATGACGAGCGCGCCGTGATTGAAGTCGCGTCGCAGACGCCGCTTGCCGCCATCATGGAAGCCTCCGGTGAGATCCCGTTGCCGCCTTACATCAAGCGGCCACCCTGCCCGGATGATCGCCATTGGTACCAGACGGTGTTTGCCCGGGAGGAGGGAGCGATCGCGGCCCCAACCGCCGGCCTGCACTTTACCAAGGAGTTGATGGAATGGCTGGGCGCGGCCGGCATCGGCTGGGCGACGGTGACGCTGCATGTTGGGCTCGGGACCTTCAAGCCCGTCACCGTCGAACGGATTGAAGATCACGACATGGAGGCGGAAGCCTGTCTGGTGTCCGAACGGACCGTTCAGGCTGTTCGCGACACCAAAAACCGGGGTGGGCGGGTCGTGGCCGTGGGGACGACGGTCGTACGGGCCCTGGAATCGGCGGTGAACGAAGAAGGGGCGCTCGCACCGGCTTCAGGCAGCACGAACCTCTTCATCACGCCGGGGTATCGATTCCGCGCGGTGGATGCGCTGTTGACGAACTTTCACCTCCCCCGCACCACCTTGCTGATGCTCGTGGCGGCGTTCTGCGGGATCGACGACCTCCGTTGCGCCTATCGCGCGGCGGTCGAAGAACGGTATCGATTCTATAGCTACGGCGACGCGATGCTGATTCTCTGAGGAAGGCGAGCAAGCGAGCTACAGCAACTCCTTGTGGATCTTGACCGGAATCTTCGACTTCAAAGCCTGCCCGTACGCGACCATGGCGCGCTGCTGCTTCTGAAAGAGGAAATCCTGGAAGATCGTGTCCTTGTTGGAACCCTTGCCGGCTTCGCCCTGCGGTTGCCTGGCGGCCAGGGAGTGGGCCTCGCTGATCTCTTCAGGCGTGAGCGCGACAGAATCTCGGACCAGGGTTCGGGCCTTGTTGGCGAGCAACTCGGTGGTCTGCATCGCTTCAAAGGTTGCCGGGGTCAGGCGGTTGGCGGCAAGAATTCTCCGGTAGAGATCGGGATCGAACTTGCCATCCCGCTGGAAATCGGGCCGGCTGACGATGTACTCGCGCAGGTCCTCGGGCGTCACCGTCAGGTTCAGGTCGCGCGCGACCTGAAGCCACAATCGCGTGTCGATCAGTTGATCGAGCACCATCTGCTTGATGGTCTCCTCCTTGACCTCGCCCTGGAGGTTGTCTCGATAGAAGCGATAGGCGTTCTCGTATCCCCGGCGAAACTCGTCGAGCGGAATCTTCTGGTCGCCGACCATGGCGATCTCATTGGACGCCTGCTCGCTGAATCCCCACCAGCCCATCGTGATGATGAACGCCACCGCCAACACGCCCATGATGGTCTTGAGGATCCATGGATGGTCATGACTCACTTCGCGCAGCAGTTTGATCATGTCGTGGTCGTCTCCTTGCCAGCTCAAAAGATGATTCTACTGAATCTTCGTCGGGGCAAGCAAGGCGGGCCGGTCTGCCCTATTCTCCGGCTAAGCTCCCAACCGTGATGGACACGGAATCGGTCTGGACGCATGAGCAGCAGGCGACCGCATGGCATCAGCCTTGCGAGGTGATTCACCCAATGGGTGATTCGCCAACCAAGGAGGAGGTTGATGCCTGAGAAGCCGTTTGCGAGTCCTCGGCTGCCGTTCGAGATTGACGACCGCATTGATCCCCGTCTGGTCACCGCGCATGCGGGCGTGCCCTTGGTGATCGAGCTGTTTCGCCGCGTCGGAGCGGCGCAGGTCGTCAATGAGCAGGTCCGGATCAAACAGCGGCAGCGCGGCGTGACGTCGGCGCAGTGGGTGGAGACGCTGATCGCGCTGTGGGCGGCGGGCGGGGACCGCTGCCAGGACCTCACGACCCTGCGCGCCGATGCCGCACTGGCCGCCCTGCTGGGCTATGAGCTGCCCGCGGCCACCACGATGCGCGACTTCTTGGAGGCGTGTCATGTCGAGGATCTCCCGTTGCTGCGTGCTGGCGAGCAGACGGCCGTGCCCGAGGAGTCGGCGCCCTTGGCGGGCGTGGGGGCCGCGAACCGGCGCATCCTCGCCGCGGTGCAGCAGCAGATGCCGCAGCGCACCGCCACGCTGGATGTGGATGCCACGATCCTGGAAGCCCACAAGCGCACGGCGACGGTGACGTACGAGGGCACGTCGGGCTATCAACCCGTCGTGGTCGTCTGGGCCGAGCAGGACCTGGTCGTCCACGACGAATTCCGGGATGGGAACGTGCCGGCGGGCTGCGGCAACGTGCGCATCCTGGAGCGGGCCGTGGCGGCGTTGCCAGCCGGCGTGGAGCAGCTCTTCGTCCGGGGCGACAGCGCCCTGTATGAACAGGAGGTGCTGGCGTGGTGCGAGGAGCCGGCGCGAGGGATCGGCTACGCAATCAGCGCGGACATGAGCCCGCCGTTGCGGGCCGAGATCGAGCGGCTGCCGGAGACCGCCTGGCAACCAGACCGCGACGAGCCGGATATGATCCGCGAGTGGGCCGAGGTGCCCTCTGTCCCCGATGATAAGGACTACCGGAAGGGTCGGCCTTGCGCGCGGCGCTACTTGGCGATTCGCGCGCGACACCGCCAAGGCGAGCTGTTCGCGGATGGCAGCACCGCGAAACACTTCGCGATCGTGACCAACCGGGAGGGCGACGGTCGCTCCCTGATCCGCTGGCACCGAGAGAAGGCCGGGACGGTGGAGCATGTGCATCATGTCCTCAAGAACGAGTTGGCGGCAGAGGCCCTGCCCAGTGGGAAGTTTGGCGCCAATGCCGCCTGGTTCCGGCTCAACGTGCTCACGTATAACCTGCTCAGCGCGTTGAAGCGCCTCGCGCTACCCGGAGATTTCTCCGACGCCCGGGCGAAGCGGCTGCGATTTCTGGTGTTCAATACGGTCGGCACAGTCATCCATCATGCCCGCCGCACGCTCTTGCGCCTCACAGCAGCGGTCCAACAGACCCTTTTGGCCTTGGCGCGAAGCAAAATCCTGGCGCTCAGCCCTGCTTAGCCGGAGAATAGGGGTCTGGCGGTTCGCCTGGAGGGGGCCTCGCCTGTGGAACCAGCCTGAAAAATCCAGCCGTTTGTTTGTGATGGTCGGAGGGATTTGTTATACTGCCGGTCGAGTTGCAAGGTGACGGAGTCCTCCAGGAAGAACGGGCGCGAAGCCATCTACTGACCGAAGTCTACCCTAAAGCTCACGTCGTCAACCGTGGGTTGGCTCGAAGCGCGGACCTCCTGATTGCAGCCACAATCGACCAGGCGGTTCCGCCAATTGGGTTCTTCGCGGGGCTGGCCTATCTGTTGGCGGCCGATGGGTTGTCGGGGGGGCGCAGCCTCGGCAAGCGGCTGGTGGGACTCCGAACGTGGAGCCTTCGGCGCCGCGAGGCCGCCTCGTTTGGCGAGTCGATCGTCCGTAATCTTCCGGTCGCGCTGGTCTTTCTGCTTTATCAGGTTCCGTACATCGGTTGGCTGCTCTCGCTCGCCGTCCTGATCGTTGAAGGCCTGCTCGTCCTCGGAAACGACCGCGGGCTCCGGTTCGGGGATATTCTGGCCCAAACACAAGTCGTGGACGCCGATCAGCTCGACATGCCGGACAGTCGATGAAACGAACAGGGCGGACGCCATGCGCCGATCCCGACAGGCTGTGGCCGGAGGATAAGGGGGAGACACGGTGGGACTAGGAAGCGATTTGCTCGGGTGGTTCTCCAACGATCTTGCCATCGATCTGGGGACGGCCACGACCTTGGTCTATGTCCGCGGCAAGGGCATCGTGCTGAATGAACCGTCGGTGGTGGCGGTCGAGAAGAAAACCGAGAAGGTGCTGGCCGTCGGCGCGGACGCCAAGAAGATGTTGGGGCGGACGCCCGGCAACATCACCGCGGTGCGGCCCATGAAGGAGGGCGTCATCGCCGATTTTGAGATGGCCGAGAACATGCTCCGCCATTTCATTCAGAAGGCGCACAATCGCAGCGCGTTTGTCCGCCCGCGCATCATCATCGGCGTGCCGTCGAGAATTACGCAGGTCGAACAGCGCGCGGTGCGCGATTCGGCCGAGCTGGCCGGCGCCCGCGAGGTCTACCTCATCGAGGAGCCGGTGGCCGCCGCCATTGGCGCCGGCCTGCCGATCACGGAGCCCTCGGGCAACATGGTCGTGGACATCGGCGGAGGGACGACCGACATCGCCGTGATTTCACTGGGCGGCATCGTCTACAGCGAATCCGTCAAGGTGGCGGGAGATCGCATGGACGAAGCGATCATGAACTACATCAAGAAGAAGTATAATCTGCTCGTCGGCGAACACATGGCCGAGCGGGTCAAGGTGGAAATCGGGTCCGCCTATCCGTTTGAGGAGCGGAAGACGATGATGATCAAGGGCCGGGATCTGATCTCGGGCATCCCCCGGACATTGGTCGTCGATGACGCAGAAATACGGGAAGCCTTACAGGAACCGATCGGGACGATCGTCAATGCCATCAAGGTGGCGCTCGAGAATACGCCTCCCGAACTGGCCGGGGACATCATCGATCGAGGCATTGTGTTGACGGGGGGCGGATCGCTGCTGAAGGGGATGGACACGCGCTTGCGCGAGGAAACCAATCTGCCCATCATCACGGTGGATGACCCGCTTACCTCCGTGGTGTTGGGGGTCGGCAAGATCCTGGATGAGCTGGACCTCCTGCGCAAAGTCTCGGTGATGTCCCAATACAGCAGCGCCCGGTAACGGTTCCATCCGGAATGCGGATGGCAATGGTGCGCCTGACATACGGCTCCAGGCGGTGGTTCCTGGGGCTGGTGACCCTCCTGCTGTTCCTCCTCCTGTTGCTGCCGGCTCAGACTCAAGGGATTCTGCTCCAGTTCGGCGGGCCGCTCGGCCATGTTTTGGCCTGGCCTCTGGAAGCCTGGTCCTCTCTGACCACCGCCGTGACGGACCTCTGGGACGGGTATGTGGCGCTCCGCTACGTCTACGAAGAGAACCAGCGGTTGGAGCGTGAAACGGCGCTGCTCCGCGAACAGAACAATCAATTGCGGGAAGCGGCGGCCGCCGGACAACGGCTGGCCGCCCTGCTGGAGTTCAAGGAACGGGCCGGGTTCGACACGGTGGCGGCCCGCGTCATCGGGAAAGACGCCACGAACTGGTATCAGGCCGTGTTATTGGATAAGGGTGAATCGGAAGGCATCCAACCGGAAATGGGGGTGATGACGCCCGCGGGGGTCGTCGGCCGGGTGGTGAAGACGACCGGCTCCACGGCCGTCGTGTTGCTCCTGACGGACCCCAATAACGCCCTGGCCGCGCTGTTGCAACGGACGCGAGATGAAGGCATTGTCGAAGGCACGCCTCAACGGTCCATCCGAATGAAATACATTCCGCTCCTCTCGGGCGTCCGAACAGGGGATTGGATCGTGACCTCCGGATTGGTCGGCGGGTTTCCCCGTGGGTTGCCCGTGGGCGTGGTGACGAAGATCGAAAAGGAGGAAGGCGAAGGCTTTCAGGTCGCGGAAGTCGAACCGGCGGCCGATTTCTCGAAATTGGAGGAAGTCCTCGTCATCACCAAACTGCCCGACGCGCCAGAGTCCGATACCTTCCAACTCGCCCCCAAGAGAACGCCAAAGACGACCCCATGAAATTCTGGGTGTATCTGAGTCTCTGTTTCCTGCTGGTGCCGCTTCAGACCACGGTGTTGGGCCGCGCCAGCACCACCTTGGTCGAACCGGACCTTATTCTGGTGGCGGTCTGCCTGATCGGGTTGTTGACGGATGAGCTCGAAGGGGCCTTGATGGGCATCCTGCTCGGGTTTATCCAGGACCTGTTCTCAGCGGGAGTGGCGTTTCCGAATTTGGTGACGAAGGGAGTCTTAGGCATCTTGGCCGGCCTGATCGGCCGGCAGGTCGTCCAGGTGTCGTCGACCGTTGTAGCCATGGCCGTGGTCCTGCTGTCCGCGCTGAGCGGGTTGGCCTTTCTGTATCTGGCCCGCGGCCACGCGCTGTGGGATGCGGTGCTCGCGGTGCCGACGCTCTTGCTGCCCCAGGCCCTGTTGGACGCGATCTTGGCCGTCGCCGTGTTTTGGGGCGTCCGGCAGGTGGCGGCCAGATACTATTCCTTCCACCCTTCGGTGTTGCGAGAGGATTGAAGCCTCGCCTGTCGGGTTTCGGGGAGAGAGTTCCCATGAGTTACGGGACGTCGGATGCGGAACTGGGGGAAATCCAGCGACGGCTGGCGATCCTGCGCATCGGGCTGTTATTGGTCGTGGTCCTCTTGGGAGTCCGTCTCTGGTATCTCCAGGTGCGCGACGGGGTCTACTATCGCGACCTGTCGGAGAACAATCGAACTCGAACCGTGCTGTTGGAACCGGCGCGGGGCCTCATCTATGACCGTAACGGCGTGCTGTTGGCCAACAACGTCCCCAGCTTCACCCTGTACGTCACGTTGGAAGACGTCAAGGACCGGGCCGAGTTGGCGGCGCGCCTGAGCGTGTTGATCGGCCTTGATCCGGAGCTGATCGAAAAGAAACTCTCCGTCAAGGGACCCAAGCTGCTTCCGCGCAAGGTCAAGGATCGCCTGACGCTCAGAGAAGCGACGTTGATCGAATCGCATCGCTTGCAGCTCCCGGGCGTGATGATTCAGGTCGAATCGCAACGCAACTATCCGGAAGGAGTCGTGGGCGGACACCTGATCGGCTATGTGGGGGAGGTGTCGGCGGAGCAATTGGAGCGAGGGGACTCGGAAGACCTGCATCAAGGGAGTTTGGTCGGCCAATATGGGGTGGAGAAGACCTTCGATCGCCTGCTCCGCGGGCGGTCAGGGCAGAAGAGCGTGGAGGTCGACGCGCTCGGCCACGCGAAACGAACCGTCTTCGTGGACAAGCCGCGATCGGGCGATGACCTCTATTTGACGATCGATGCCCGCCTGCAAAAGCTGGCTGAGCAGCTCCTGGGCGAGGAGGACGGGGCGATCGTCGCGCTCGATCCGACCTCGGGGGAAGTCTTGGCGTTGGCCAGCCGCCCCGCGTTCGACCCGAACCTGATGTCTCGCGAATTGACGGCCAAGCAGTGGGAAGAGATCGTCCAGAACGAGCGCCGGCCGCTGACGAATCGGGCGATCCAAGGGCAGTATCCGCCGGGATCGACGTTCAAGATCGTCATGGCCGCCGCGGCGCTCGAAAGCCATACGGTGTCGCCGGCCACGCCCGTGTACTGCAACGGCGGGTATCAGTTCGGCAAGCGGCTCTTCCGCGATTGGAAAGCAGGCGGCCATGGATCGGTCGATCTGCATGAAGCCATCGTGCATTCCTGCGACGTGTATTTCTATACGGTGGGACAGCGGATGGGCATCGACACCATCGCCCAGTTCGCCCGGATGTTCGGGCTGGGGCGGGAGACCGGCATCGAACTGCCCTCGGAACGGGTCGGGATTGTGCCGTCCACCGCCTGGAAAGAGCGGGTGAGGGGCGAACCCTGGTATCCGGGCGAGACGATTTCGGTCGCCATCGGACAGGGATATGTGACGGTGACGCCTCTCCAAATGGCGAGCCTGGTCGGGGCGGTGGCCAACAACGGCGTGTTGTTTCGGCCTCGGTTGATTCAGGCTGTGCTGGACCGGACCACCGGGCAATGGCAGGAGACGCCGACCCTGCCCAAAGAAACCCTGCCCATCAAGGCGGAGACCTTGAAGGCCATCCAGAAGGGCCTGGCCGATGTGGTCAGCCGGGGAACGGCGACCCGCGCCAAGTCACCGATCGTGAACATCGCGGGCAAGACCGGTACGGCGCAGACGGCCGCCCTTCGGACAGGACCGGAGAAGGACATTCCCAAGAAATTTCGGGACCACGCGTGGTTCGTGTCGTATGCGCCGGTCGAGTCTCCGCGGATCGCCGTTGTCGTGCTGGCCGAACACATGGGCCATGGCGGCTCGGCCGCCGCCCCCCTGGCCAAGGAAGTCATTGAAGCCTATTTCACCATGGCGCCGAAGGCGCCGGTCGTCATGGGCGGAATCATGACGCCTCCCACCCAGCGAAATGAGCCGATCCAGGAGCCCCGCTGATGATTTCCCGCATGATCGACGAACGGCGGTTCGATCCCTTCGACTGGCAATTCATCGCCGTGATCGGCGCCGTGCTGGCGATCGGAGTCTTGTCGATCTACAGCGTAACCTACACTCAGCCTGGGGCCAGCCTGCCGTTCTATCTCAAACAGATCATCTGGATCGGGCTCGGCGCCGTCGCGTTCATGTTGATGCTGGCGGTCGATTATCACAAGATCGCGCGGCTCTCGTACGTGCTGTATGCGATCGTGCTGGTCTTGCTGGTCGTGGTCCTGTTCATGGGCAAGAGCAGCCGGGGCGCGCAGCGCTGGATTCCGATCGGGCCGTTTGCCTTTCAGCCTTCGGAGTTCGCGAAGCTGGTCCTCATCCTGGTGTTGGCCAGTTACTATGCGGCCGCCCCTCGGAGCGGGTGGATACAGCGGGTGCTGATTCCCGGCGCCATCATGCTTCCGGGGTTGCTCCTGATCCTCAAGCAACCGGACCTGGGCAGCGGGTTGAGCTTCCTGGCCGTCTATGCGGCCATGCTCCTCGTGGTCGGCATGCGTTCCAAAGCGCTCGGGATCATTCTGTTGTTTTCGCTCATGTTGTTCCCGTTCGCCTGGGAGGTCATGTGGAACTCCCTGCACGACTATCAGCGGCAGCGGATCATGACGTTCGTCGATCCAGCCTACGATCCGGGCGGAAAAGGGTACCATGCCTTGCAATCCAAGATCGCGATCGGGTCCGGCGAGCTGTTGGGCAAGGGGCTGTACGGCGGGACGCAAAGCCAGCTCAAATTTCTGCCGGAAGGCCATACCGATTTCGTGTTCGCGGTGTTTGCGGAGGAATGGGGATTCGCCGGAGTCGTCGTCCTGCTGGCGCTGTTTTTGATCTTGATTTTACTGTCGGTGGAGATCGCGCTCCGCGCCAAGGATCTGTTGGGCTCGCTCTTGGCGGCGGGGGTGGTGGCCATGCTGTGTTTCTGCATGGTCGTGAACATCGGCATGACTGCAGGCATGTTTCCGATCGTGGGGATCCCCCTTCCGCTGGTCAGTTACGGTGGGAGCGCGACGGTGACCACGCTGGCGGCCCTGGGCCTGCTGTTGAATGTGAAGCGGCGCCGGTTGGCGCTGTTCTATTAGCCCGCCTTGGGTGGAAATATCACGACTCTCGTGAAGACTGCGGGTGAGGGATTTTTGCATCGGTAGCCTCTACAATAGAGGGGCCGCTGGGATCGAACGGATCGCGGCGGTCTTCGGGGATTATTCGAGCGACTTGCGCGGCCGGAGAGCCACGACAGGCCTGATGTGTTCCGATTGCCTGTCTGGTGCGCCCCGTCAGGGATGCGGGCTCTCCGCGGCGATCAAACTTTAGTGAGGAGTGTGACCCATGGGATTGGAGATTGCGATTAATGTGGCGCGGGAGGAAACCCGCGTCGCGGTGCTCGACAACGGCGTCGTGACCGATCTGTTTAACGATCGGGCCAAGCACCAGGATTTCGTCGGAAATATTTACAAGGGGCGGGTGGCGAAGGTGCTGCCAGGCATGCAGGCGGCCTTCATCGATCTCGGACTGGACAAATCGGCCTTCATGCATGCGTCGGATGTCTGCACCGATGCGGGGCCGGGGGATACGTTGTTCGACAGCGAGGACGACGATCAAGCCCCGGAAATGCCGCGTCCCAAGCGACAGGGAGTCAAGCCGATCGAGCAGCTCCTGGCCGAAGGGCAGGACATCATGGTCCAGATTTCGAAAGGTCCGATCGGCACCAAAGGGCCGCGGGTCACCGGCTACGTGTCCCTCCCCGGACGCTATCTGGTGTTCATGCCGAACGTGGAGCACATCGGCGTCTCGCGGCGCATCGCCAAGGACGAGGAGCGCGCCCGGCTCAAGGACATCATGAAGCATCTGCGCAAGCCGGGCTGCGGGTACATCGTCCGGACGGTGAGCGAGGGGGTGAAGGAAGACGAGTTGCGGGCCGACGTCGAGTTTCTCCATGTCTTGTGGCAGGACATTCTGACCAAACGCGACCAGTCGCCGGCGCCCGCGCTGTTGCATTCGGATCTGTCTCTGAGTTTCAGGGTCGTCCGGGACATGTTTTCGAAGAAGGTGGACCGGTTGTTGATCGATTCCCGGACGGAATATGAAGCGATCCGGGATTTCGTCAACCGCTTTCTTCCCGAACTGACGTCGCGGATTCAGCCCTACGAGAAACAGGATCCGCTGTTCGAGCATCTCGGCATCGAGCAGGAGATCGCGCGGGCGCTGAGCCGGAAGGTGTGGCTCAAGTCGGGCGGCCATATTGTGATCGACCATACCGAGGCCATGACCGTGATCGACGTCAATACCGGCCGGTTCGTCGGCAAGCGGGACCAGGAAGAGACCATTTTGCGGAATAACCTGGAAGCCGCCAAGGAGATCGCCTATCAAGTGCGGCTGCGGGGCATCGGCGGCATCATCATCGTCGATTTCATCGATATGGAGCGGGAGCGCAATCGGGACAAGGTGTACCATGCGCTGGTCGATGCGATGTCCGCCGATAAAGCCAGAACGCGAATATCCCGGATCTCCGACCTGGGATTGATCGAAATTTCCCGCGAGCGGGTCCGCGAGGATCTGCTGCGCGCGATGTCGGAACCCTGCCATTACTGCGACGGGCGGGGCTACACGAAGTCGCCGACCTCCGTCGCCTATGAGATCTTCAAGGAAATGCGCAAGCTCGGGCGTTCGCCGGACCACCAGCGCATCGTGGTGGGCGCCAATCCAGCCGTGGCCGATGTCCTTCAGGATCAGGAACGGCAAGGATTGGAAGAACTCGAGCGGGCTTCCTCGTGCAAAATCATCGTCACTCCCGATGCCAGCCTGCACATCGAGCAGTTCGACATCGCGACACTCTGACGGCGCCGGTAACGCGGCGTCGTTGAACCATGGGATGCGTGCTGGTTGCCGTGCAGCGTCATCGCAGGTCCGGGCGTGAACGACGAATCGTTACAGGCCTGGCTGACGTTGCGGGCCATCGAGCGTATCGGTCCGGCGACGTTGGCGCAACTTGCCGGAGCCTTCGGCTCGCCGGAAGCGGTCCTTTCAGCCTCGGCCGACGTGTTACGGGAACGGGGATGCAGCCCGGCGCTGGCCGCCGCCATTGTCCGCGGAGTGGATCTCCGCACGGCCGAACAGATCGAGCGAGAGATCGCGCAGATCCATCAGCTCCGGATCACCGTGCTCTCCTGTCTGGACGGGGAGTACCCGGAGCGGCTCAGGCACATTGCCGATCCTCCCCCGTTGCTCTATCTGGCCGGGAGGTTGGATCCCGCTGATGCGCATGCCGTGGCAATCGTCGGCTCGCGCCGGTCGACGCCGCAGGGCCGCGCCGTCACGGAACAACTCAGCCGCGACCTGGCGCAGGCCGGGTTCACCATCGTCAGCGGATTGGCGCGCGGGATCGACGCGGCGGCCCATCGTGGCGCGCTGGAGGCCGGAGGGCGAACGATCGCCGTCTTGGGCTGCGGGATCGACCGCACCTATCCGCCGGAGCATGAGAAGTTGCGCCGGGACATCGAAGCGCAGGGAGCGGTCCTGTCGGAACTGGCGCTTGGGGCTCCTCCGCACAGCTATCATTTTCCTCGACGGAACCGTATCATCAGCGGCCTCTCGTTGGGCGTTGTCGTGACAGAGGCGGCGATGGACAGCGGATCGTTGATCACCGCGCGTTTGGCCGGAGAACAGGGCCGGGAAGTCTTTGCGCTTCCCGGGTCGGTTCGAGCCGGGACCAGTCGCGGCCCGCATCGGCTGATCAAGGACGGGGCCAAGCTGGTCGAGAACGCGCAGGACGTGATCGATGAACTGTTGCCTCAATTGGACGAGCCGATGCGCCGGCGGCTTGCCGCGCCGCAGAACCTTTCAATAAAGCCGATCTCCCCGTTGTCGGAGGACGAAGCGCGCGTGATCGCGGCGCTGTCGGCCGATCCTCTGCACATCGATGAGCTCGCGCTTCGGATCCAACTTGGCCCGGCTTCGGTGTCGGCCGCGCTCCTCTCGCTCGAGATGAAGGGGCTCATTCAACAATTACCCGGGCAATTTGTTCTTCGGTTATAATTGACGCCGAGCGCGATGACCCGGACTATTTCTCCTGAGATAGTTGAGAGAACCATGGAAGATGGAGTAGAAGGTAAGGACGGAGTCCCCTTGAGGGAGTGGTTGTTCAACACCGACGCAAAAGGGTGTGCATGGCCAAGTCGCTGATCATCGTCGAGTCCCCTGCAAAGGCCAAGACCATCACCAAGTATCTCGGGCGCGGGTATACGGTCATGGCCTCGGTCGGTCACGTCAAGGACCTTCCGACCAGCAAGCTCGGCGTGGATATCGAACGAGAGTTTACTCCCCACTACGTCACGATCAAGGGCAAGGCCAAGGTCCTGTCCGACATCAAGAAGAAGGCGGAGGAAGTGGATAAGGTTTACTTGGCCCCGGACCCCGACCGGGAAGGTGAGGCCATTGCCTGGCATATCGCGCAGGAGATCGGCGGCAAGTCCAAGAAGAAGAACAACGAACGGATTTTCCGCGTGCTGTTCAATGAAATCACCGAGTCGGCGATCAAGCGGGCGCTCCAATCACCCGGACAGATCGACATGAAGCTGGTGAACGCCCAGCAGGCCCGCCGCGTGCTTGATCGGATCGTGGGCTATCAAGGGAGCCAGTTATTGTGGAAGAAGGTCCGGCGGGGGCTCAGCATGGGGCGGGTGCAGTCCGTCGCGGTCAAGCTTATCTGCGAGCGCGAAAAAGAACGGGAAGCCTTCAGGCCGGAAGAATACTGGTCCGTTACGGCGACGCTCCAGGGCGCCAATCCCCCGGCATTCGACGCCAAGCTGCATTCGATCAACGGGCAGGAGGCGTCGATTTCCTCGGCCCAGGAGGCGGAACGTGTGGTCGCCGCCGTGCAAGGAAGAGAATTCGTCGTCCGTTCCGTTGAGCGGAAGGAAAAGAGGCGGAACCCCGTCGCGCCGTTCATTACCAGCCGGCTCCAGCAGGAAGCGGCCCGCAAGCTGCGGTTCACGCCGAAGAAGACCATGGCGCTCGCGCAACAACTGTACGAAGGCATCGAGGTCGGCTCGGAAGGGCCTGTGGGCCTGATCACCTACATGCGGACGGACTCGACGCGGATTGCCCAGGAAGCGATGGAAGCCGCGCGGGAGCTGATCCGGGAGCGGTTCGGGCCCGACTATCTGCCGGCGGCGCCGAACGTGTATAAGACGCAGAAGGCGGCGCAGGAGGCTCACGAGGCGATTCGTCCGACCTCTGTCTTTCGCGATCCGGAGTCCATCCGGCAATATTTGGAGCCGGACGTCTACCAGCTCTACAAGCTGATCTGGAATCGATTCGTCGCGTCGCAGATGACGCCCGCAATTTTGGATGTCACCCGCGTGGATACCGCCCCTGTGGGAGTGCCGGACGACTATATTTTCCGCGCCACCGGCACCGTCGTGAAGTTCCCCGGTCACACGGCGGTTTATTTAGAGGGAAAGGATTCGGACGTGCCGGCTCAAAATCAGAAAAGCGGCGAAGAAACGGAGGACGCGCCGGACGGGCACTTGCCGCGGCTGGAGGAGGGCGAGCGGCTGCGATTGGTGTCCCGAGAAGGGGTGGAGAGCGGCGTGCTTCCGAAGCAGCATTTCACGCAGCCGCCTCCTCGGTACAATGAAGCGCTGCTCATCCGAGAACTCGAGGAGAAGGGAATCGGCCGCCCCTCCACCTATGCGACGATCATCTCAACCATCCAGGACCGCAAGTATGTCGAGAAGGTAGAAGGCCGGTTCATTCCGACCGAGACGGGCCGCACGGTGAATGACTTTCTCGAGAAGGGGTTTCCGGATCTGCTCAACGTGGACTTCACGTCTCAAATGGAGCAGGAGCTGGACGAGGTCGAGGAGGGCAACAAGGAATGGGTGGACGCGGTTCGTGACTTCTACAATCCCTTCACGCGCGACATGCAGGTCGCGGAACAGATTCCCGGGCCCAAGGAAATCGTCGAACCGCCCACGAACATCCCCTGCGACCGGTGCGGACGCATGATGATCATCAAGTGGGGGCGCAACGGCAAGTTCCTGGCCTGCCCCGGCTACAACGAAGATCCGCCTTGCAAGAACACCCAGAATTTTGAGCGCCTGCCGGACGGCACCATCAAGATCGTCCCGAAAGAGGAGGTCACGACCGGCGAGCGATGCGACAAGTGCGGCAGCCCGATGGTGATCAAGAGCGGGCGCTTCGGGAAATTCCTCGCCTGCTCCGGCTATCCGGGCTGCAAAACGACCCGGGCGCTCTCGGTCGGCGTCAAATGCCCGGCCCCGGGCTGCGACGGCGATTTGGTCCAAAAGCGAACGCGAAAGGGGCGGGTGTTCTACGCCTGCTCGCGCTATCCCAAATGCGAGTACGCCTTGTGGGACCGTCCGGTTCAGAAGGCGTGCCCCAGTTGCAGCGCCCCGTTTCTGGTCGAGAAAGTCGGCAAGGATGCCACCACCGTCCGCTGCGTCAACGCCGACTGCGGATACAAGGAAGCCAGCTAAACACTCCGCCGGTTCCCGCCTTCTCCGTTCATCGCCTTCCGTTTTGTCATCGCCGATTCTTGGTGGCGAGACTCACGTCTCGCCGCATGAACGCCGGACAACGGCGTGATCTTGAGAACAATTTTCAGTGCTAGTAACTTATACCTATGAAAGCTATTGACCTGTGCGGTCATTCTGTCGATAATGATTTCATGCCGCGCGTCTTCCATTCCATTTTAGACAAGGAGGCCGGATGCCATGAAAGCGAAAGAGGGCGTGATCGATATTCTCAACAAGGTGTTGACAGCGGACCTGACCGCCATCAATCAGTATTTCGTGCATGCCAAAATGTGCGAGAACTGGGGATACGAACGGCTCCACCACAAAGTGCGCGAGCGGAGCATCGACGAGATGAAGGACGCCGAGAAGTTGATCGAGCACATCCTCTACCTGGAAGGCGTGCCGAACGTCCAGCGCCTGAACACGGTGAACGTCGGCGAGGAAGTGCCCGAGCAATTCAAGCTGGATCTCAAGGCGGAGCAGGACATGCTCAAGCTGCTGAGCGACGGCGTGGTGCATTGCACCAAAGTCGGTGATTTCACGACCCGGCACATGCTCGAAGACATGGCCAAAGATGTGGATGACCACATCGATTGGATCGAGACACAGATGGAAACGATCAAGCAGATCGGCCTGGAGAATTACTTGGCCGAACAAATCAAGAAGGACGGCTGACCCATCGACAGCCGATCGGAGGATCGAACATGAAAGCGAAAGAAGGCGTCGTTGATCGACTCAACAAGATCCTAACGGCTGAGCTGACGGCCGTCCATCAATACTTGCTGCATGCGGCCTTGTGCGGCAATTGGGGGTATGAGCGGTTGGAGCACCATTTGAAGGAAACGGCCACGGAAGAGGTCGGGCATGCCTCCGGGTTGATCGATCATATTCTGTATCTCGACGGAGCGCCGAACGTCGAGCGACTGGACCATGTCGCGTCCGGGGCGACCGTCGCCGAGCTGTTCAAGGCCGATCTCAAGTTCGAACTGGACGACGTGCAGCTCCTGCGCGAGGCGATCGCCCATTGCGCCAAAGTGGGCGATTTCACGACGCGGCATCTGCTCGAACATATGGTCATCGACTCCGAAGAGCATGTCGATTGGTTCGAAACGCAACTGGAAGCGGTCAAGCAGGTCGGGCTTGAGCGTTACCTGGCCGAACAACTGCGCAAAGAAGGCTCGTAAGGAGGTTGCGCGCCGGGGACCCGGAAGGTCGCTTCCGGGTCCCTCTGTGTTGACAGGAGCAAGGCAGGACTCACCGGCGCTTTATAGCGCCATCCTCATCCCCACGTAATACAAATGTTCTCCCGGAAGCGGGACCCGGGAGGCGCTCACGTTCATGCGGGATTCAGTCACGTTGTCCGTTCCCGCGTACACTTGCACCTCGTTCCTAAGCAGATAGTCGAACTGAAGAGCGAGGCGGTGTAGGTTCGTCGATGTTTGGGTTCCAGCTTCGGATTGCCGACGATCCCGATGCCGCCACCCTCGAGGAAAAAGGACGAGATATCGGTCAGCGTGGGACTGCGGAACCCGCGGGTATAGGTGAAGCGGCCGCGGAAGTTGCCGGGCTTGAGCAAAACGTGGTTTTGGGCGAGAAAAACCCGCCGTATTCGCTGTTGGTCGTGTAGCGCCCGCCCAAGATGACGTCCATCCAGGGGAACACGGCGATTTCATCCTGCGCCCATCCTGCCGATTCGGTCAGCTCGAGGTTGCCGGGGCGAAGGGATTGGCCTCGCTGTTTGCGGATGTCGTGTTCTCCGCCGAATGTCAACAGGTGGTGCAGTGGGCGAGGCGGCATCAGCATGCCTCACGTGGATTGTGCGACAGCCTCCGTTCGTCTGGGATGACAAGCCGGAATCTTGTGGACAAGCTGGATGCGGCAGCCGGGTTCTGAATTGTCTTGGCGAGCAGCCGACGACTTTCTTGAAGAAGTGGCTGAACGCGAATTGATCCGAGAAGCCCAATAATTCCGCGACGTCGGCCATCGATGCGCGACTGTCCTCCAACAGGCGCCGTGCTTCCTGAATCCGGAGATGCTTCAGCCATTGCGAAAACGGCTCTCCCATGACTTTCCGAAACAATTCGGAGCAGTATTTTTCTGAGTATCCAAGAAATGCGGACAGATCCTTCAATGTCAAGCCGCGATGGAGGTTGTCGGTCATGAACATGCGAATGCGCTCACGCAACGTCGTCGGCGGATGGTCCCGGGGCGCGATTTGTTCCGTTAATTGCATCGCAAGGCGAGAGACGATGTGCCCCAGTTCCTGTCTCGTGCGCGCCTCAGCCAGTTGCGCCGCCCATTCGGGCGAATGGCGGCGCAATTCGTCAAGCCAACTGGCCCAGGCTTGGGCCTTGTTTCGGTACAGCGCCCTGCTGGTTAGGTGCGGCATCGAAACTTCATCGGAGATGAATGACAGGAATGAACCATCTTGCTCTCTGAACTCTTGCATTTATGACCATCGGCACAAAGGGTGGGCGGGGGACCCATCGGAGGGCTCGGGCGCCTCGCCCGGGAGGCGGAGGGGCACGACTCCGCCTCTTTCAGAAGTGAAGGCGGCCATGTTGGACGGCGGTCGATCATTCATATGGATCCTCGGGTGGCTCATCCGGGATACCTAATGGGATTCGGAGCAGGTCGGGTCGGCCAGGGTGAGCGTCGAGACGATCTGCAAAAACCGCTCAACCAGCCCGGGATCCAGTTGCGCGCCGGCGACGATTTGCAGAAGCGCGCTCGCCGTTGCGGTACTGGAGGCGGAGGGGCTCAAGGAGTGTGAGCGATAGACGTCGAACGTATCGGCGACGGCCAAGATCCGGGACCCCAGCGGGATGAACTCGCCGCGCAGCCCATAGGGGTATCCGCAGCCGTCCCACCGTTCATGGTGGTGGGCGATCCACAGCGCCGGCCGCTTCAAGAACGAAATCGGCTCCAAAAGTTCGGCCCCGGCTCGAGGGTGATTTTGGTACCGGGCGAATTCCTGGGGCGAGAGTTCGCGGTGCTCCTTCACGAGGTCCGGCGGGAGTGTCAACAGGCCGATATCGTGAAGGAGCGCGGCCAGGGTAAGGTCTCGGAGTTCGTCGCAGGAAAGGCCCAGCGCCAGGCCCAGCCGGTGAGCAAGGTCGGCCGTGCGTCGGCCGTGACCTTGGTGGCGCGGGGAAACCCGATCGATCAAGGTTTCCAGCTCCCGGATCACGCGCGAAATGGCGCTCCAATGGATGCCGCAGGACGGCCGTCCAAAATCCAGCGCTTTCAAATCGCTCAGGATGCTCAGCATGTTGCCTCTTCCCACCGGGTATCTCTGGTTGTCGCGTGACATGGATGCGTCCTCTTCAAGTTCAGTCATGAAAAAAAGCCCACGACCGCATGACACGATCGTGGGCTCTGGGTTCACAACCTCTGGCCTCTCGACATTGGGCCGCCGTTCAGCCGGCGCCCACGTCTGTCTGCCGGACGGTTAGGACGCGGTCGCCGGAGAGGCTCTGCCTCTCGGCACCGCGATCCGTACGAGACGCCGGCACCGCTTGCACTTGACCTCGATGCTGCCGTTCACCCAGCGGGCGACAAGCTGTCCGCAATTGCAGCGAATGTCCTCACCATGGTCGATGTGGCTGCTGTCCCGAACGGCCCGTTGAATCATGGTGCTGAGCCTTTCCGTCTATCCGATCTATCCAGATCGGTCGGCGAATCTCCTCAGAACGTCAAAACGTCCACTTGGCTCCGGCCTGCCAGAGCGCCGGCAAGCCCGCATAAATCCCGCGGGTGCGATCGACGATGAACGTTTGATCCAGCATGTTCTTGCCGACGAAGAAGAACGTGGTCTTGATCGGCTTCACATATTGGTTGATCGCGGCGTTGAGCACGCACCAGCCCTGGATCAGCCCGCGCTGTCCGTTCGGCGTGGGAGTGACCGTATTCCGGTCGTCCCCGAACATGTCACTCAGACATTGGGTTTCCAGCCGAGCGCTGAATCCAAACGGCCGATGGGTATACCCCAATCCGGCCGTCAGCATATGTCGGGGAGAATAGGGCAGCCGGTTGCCGCTCACGCTGACGGTGGCCGCTTCTCCCGGGAGCAGGGCGGCTCCGGTGATGGAGCTGTTCCGGGTCCCTCGGAATTCCGCATCGGCCACCCAGGTATAGTTGATGTCGAAGATCACGTCCTGATCTCGGTTCTGGCCGGTCACGGCGTCCAAGAGATCCAATTTGGTGGCGAATTCGATTCCGCGATGCATGGTCTTGCCCGCGCTGGTGAGCGTGGCGCCGACCCCTCCCGCCACCGATTGGGAGATGATCTGGTTCTCGAAGTCCAGCCAGAAGAAGGTCAACTCATAGCCGGACCAGGGAGTCGGGTTGCCCCTGGTTCCGATCTCATAGGTCCAGCTCAACTCGGGATCCAGGTCGACCACTGCGCCGGTCCCCGTGACCGTGTCGGAAATCTGCGGCGGCGACATGCCGCGGTGCACCCCTGCGAAGACCATATGGTTCTTGTTGAACGAATAGGTGGCGCCGATGCCCGGCAAGACCTCGGTAAAATGGTTTTTGCCGAACGCCCCGTCGCCGTTGTTGGCCAGCCGGTTGTTCTGATCGAAGTTGATATGCTCAACCCGGAACCCCGGCGTGAGGGTAAATTGGCCCATGATCAACCGTTCTTGGAAAAACATGGCATAGGCGTTCGTCGTGCGGAGATTGCTCTCTCCCAAGCAGGTCGTGGCGCCAGGCGTATTGTTGAAGCAACCGAAGGGGGTTCCGACGCCCGATGCGAAATTCCGAAACTGGATACGGTCGGATTGTTCCCACATATAACGGGCCCCGAAATCCGCTTCCGCGCTGATGCCGAACAGCTTGTGGATATAGTGGAACCGTGGCTCGATGCCGTAGACCCAGTATTCCCGGGCGTTGGTGAACCGCTGGTTTGCCGGGACGACGGCAAAGGAGGTGGCGGGCAAGGAATTGCCGAGCTGAACGCCGCCCACGGGGTTCCCGTTGACATCCACGCCCTGCTGGGCTTGCCTCGTCCAGTCACGTGCGATGTAGTGGCCGAAGAAATTGGTGGTCGAGGTCAGGTTGGCCGTGAACATGTGGTTGACGGCAACATGGAAGCCGATGCGCGTGAAGTCAAAGTTGTCATTGTTGAACGGCGTGGTGCGAGGGTCTTGCGTCGCATACATGGCCTCGGTCAGGCCTTGATAGCCGATGCCGGAATCCTCCCGATAGTAGTTGAACTTGGCCAGGATCTGGGTCCGATCGCTCAGCTCGTGCACGGTTTTGAAGGTCAGGTCATCGACCTTGGCCCGGACGTTGGTAAACCGAGGCGTATCGCTTTGATAGTGGGTGTAGTCAACCAAATATCCGGTCTTGCCCCAGGTGCCCCCGTAGTCAAAATGAGTGTTGATGTAATTCAAATTGCCGCCCCAGAACTGAAAATTGCCCTGAGGCGTGGTGGGCGGCATGCGCGTAATCAGGTTCATCACGCCGCCGATGTTCTGTGGTCCGAAGAGCAACTGCCCGCTGCCCTTCAGGACCTCGATCCGGTCGAACCGGAAGATCGGAGGAAAGTAATAGGACGAGGGGTCGCCGTAGGGCATCAGCATGATCGGCACCCCGTCTTCCATGATGTGCACCTTGCGGCTGCGGGTCGGGTCAAGTCCCCTGATCCCGATGTTCGGCCTGATTCCCAATCCATCCTCGTCCCGCACGTTGACGCCCGGCACCTCGCGCAGGGCCTCGTTGATGGTGAAGCGATGGTTCTGCTCGATGGATTCTTTCGTGATGACGCGTCCGGAGCCCGGAATATGCTCCAACGCATCAGGAGCGGTCCCGATGACCTCCGTCAGGGGGATCTTGATGGGCTTTTCCTCCTCTTTAGCTTGAGCTGGCTCCTCGCCACGAGCGTCCTCGCTTTTCGGAGATCCCTCCGACTGCTCCGTGGCCGATGGCGACTGCGCAAAGGCGTGAGGCGTGAGTCCCGAAGGCATCGCGAGCGCCCACGACAGGGTCGCCGCTGCCACAAGTTTGATATTAAAATTAGTTCCTATTCTCAATAAGCACCTACAAAAAGAACGTTCACACATTGTTTCCTCCTCTCGGAAACATCTAACCGTTAAGGGTGAGCTGCAAGAAAAGCGGCTGCGGACAGGTTGTCATGAAGCCGGTCGGGTGCCATGTGCCCGGGCACCCGGTTGTGGAACCAGACTTCACTTGAAGACCACCTTCCTGAGACCGCCGGCTGGTAATTCGACTTCACCAAAATCGGACTCCCCTTTGAACTTCCCATCAATGGCCAGGCCGAATTCGCCGGTCTTGCCGTTGGTCAGGGTGATGAGCAGCGTTGGGAGCCCTTTGTCGGACGCGGGCTTGATGTCGATCTGTTTGATCGTGTCGAACTTGACGTTCACGGTCGCCGTGCCTCGCTTGACGGGAACGTGTCTCAGCTCGTGAGGGACGAACGCTGTTTCGCTGACCTTCTCCTCCCAGTAGAAGTGGACATTCTTGACCTCGCTCTCGATGCCCTGGGCATCGGTCACGGTGGCGGAGAAGACCTTGTCGTTCTTCGATTCGGCGGAAGCCGTCCCAGTGAGACCGCACAGGAACGCAAGGATGATTCCTGGAACCATAAGTGCCCGAACAAACCGTGTCTGTCTCACGTTACCCCTCCACGTCAGCAAGCTTGCTGCAAGATGAATGATAATGAGGACCAAGGTTCTCTCACTGCACTCTGCCTAGATTGGATGATGCGCCAATTCAATCGTGCACGCCCTCTATTAACCGGCTCTCCTACCCCTACGCCCTTTCGTGCCATTAGCGACGGAGGGAATAGCTGATCGGCACTTGAACCATCACTTGCGGCTTGCCAAGCGGATGCTTCAAATGCAGCGGCGACGCTTTCCTCAGAATCTCGACCGCATCCTTGTCCAGAATCGCATGGCCGGAGCTTGAGACGACATCGACTGAAAGCAGCTCTCCGTCGTCCTTGATCACGGCCCGCAGGATGACCTTGCCTTCCCAACGGTTCAACCGCGCCAGGTGCGGGTAATGTTTCAATTGCTCGACGCGGCCCCACAGGGCCTCCACAAGCCACCCATAGTCCGCCTTCGTCGCGGGCGCCGAGCGCACGGGGACCTGTTTGGTCTCAGTTGGCTCTCCCACAGCCTGGGGGACCAGCTTCGCCTCCTGGACAGGCGACAGTTGCTGTTGGACGACCGGCGCCGTCTGGGCGACCTCTGAAACAGTGGGAGTGGAGACGGGCGGCGCTTCGATCGCCTGTGTGGCAGGCGCCTCGACGATTGGTTGCGAAACCACAGGACGGGTCGGGACCGCCGCGACCACAGGTTCCGTGACAACATCCTGGGATTCCGTGACGACTTCCTTGGCTACGGGGCTCGCAGACTGTGTGGACACCACCGGCACTTCCTTCACCTCCGCCGATTCCCTGACCTCGGCGGTGCTGTGAGCCGCGACCGGAACCGTTTCCGCCGACGTCAGCTCGACCAGTTCTTGCGTTCGCTCGACGGTCTGAACCGCTTGGATGACCGGAGCCACAGACTGAGGGGTGGAGGTGGTGACCGGGGTCTGGAGCTGCACGGCCGTCACGCTCTGGTGCCTCACGATCTGTTGGACGGGCTGGATCGTCTTGACGACATGGGTGACGGGATGGGCGACAGGTTGAGGCCGCACGGGCTTTACGGGAGGCTGCTTCGGAGCCGGGGGCTGCGGGGTCCGGGCCGGCGGGGTCGGTTCCGGTGCCGGTTGGGGGTCCGGCGCCTGCACCGTGGAAACCTCCCAATGGAAGATTTCCGGGGAGGGCTCCGGCTTGAGGTTCGTCATCATGGCGAAGGCGGCTCCAAGGGCCAGGCTATGGACCAGCACGGAGGTGGTCCAGCCATGGGTATGTCGGACCGCGTTGGCGCGCGGAGCCAGGCTCATCGAGCTCATGACTTGACGACCTCAAGACTGACCTGACGGAACCCCAGGCCGCGAATCTCATCCACGACGGTCACGAACCTGTCCAGGATGGTCACGCGATCGGCCCGTACGACCACCAGCGATTCTCTGGGATGGCCGTTCATCGCAATCCTGAGTCCCCCCCCCTCTTCCTGCACCGGCTGGTCGTTCAAATACAGCCGCCCGTCCGCGGTCAGGGTGACGATCAGCGGGACGTCCTGCTTATCGCCTGATTCTTTCGCCTTGGCCAGATCGACGGGGATCTGGCCGGTCGTGATGAAGGTCGCGGTCGTGAGCACGATCACCAGCAGAACCAGCATCACATCGACGAGCGGGATGACGTTGATCTGGTTCAGTTCACGATCCATGCTGGACCTGATAGAGCGTCAACAGCTCGCTGACTTTCCGTCTCAGGACATTGTTCATCACGACGCAGGGGATCGCGACCAGCAGGCCGACGGCGGTGGCCTTGAGGGCCAGGCTGAGGCCGATCATGATCGCGCTCACGGCGATCGTCTTCGAGGTCCCCATCGTGTGAAAGGTCAACATGATACCCAACACCGTTCCCAGGAGCCCGATGTACGGCGCGTTAGCCGCGACCGTCCCGATGACCACCAGCCGCTTGGTCAGCGCAATCTCAAAGACTTGGCGGTTTGGAAATTGCGTCAGATCAACCTGGCGATAGAACAGCCATCGCTCCACGGCGACCGCGACGCACCAAAGACTGAGCGCAAGGAGCAAACCAATCACACCGTAATCGACCGTTTCTTTCAGAACTTCCATAGCCAGTACCCTCGATTCGCGAAGCGACCATCAGCGAACAATAGGACTCGCAGCCTTGCTGCGGGCCTACTTCTGAAGTTGATAACTGTTATCAATAACATAGGCGTGGAGGCCCAGTCAATACGATCTTATCGGCCCGGGCCGCCCATTGTGGCGAGTCGGGACCAAGGGAGGAACAGGCGGACACTGTCCGGAGGGAGGGAAGGCGGAACCATGCTCGCGTTCGATGTGGAGGCTGCTAGAGCCGGCTTCCGGTGGTTCCGCCGGTCGCCGGAGGTTGCGGCCTATCAGTCGGCTGCGATGCCGGGCCGTCCTGTTGCGTGAACAGCACCGTGTGGGTCGCCTGAATCTGCAAGGCCACCGACGTTCCCGGCGGATAAATCGCCGTCGAGGGCTCGGCGCTATGGATGAGATGGCCAGACGGCAACTGAATGCTGTACAGGTTTTCCGATCCCCTGAATTGACGCGACAGGATCCGGGCCTTCCCCTGCGGATCCGGAGAGAGGCGAATATCGTCGGGCCGGATCATGACGACCACCGGCGTGCCGGGCGGAAACCCTTCGTGGTTGGGAAAATCTCCCAGGTCGGTGGTCACCCGCCCGTCCTGTGCGACGCCCGGGATAAAGTCGGCTTGGCCCACGAAGTCCGCCACGAAGCGAGTGGCGGGGAGATGGTAGATCATTTCCGGCTTGTCGAGCTGTTCCAGCCGGCCTTTGTTCAGGACCGCGATCCGGTCGGCGATGGCGAAGGCCTCCTCGTGGTCGTGGGTCACTAGAATGGTCGTGGTCTTGGTCCGTTTCAGCAGGCCGTGCAACTCTTGCCGCATCTTGGAGGTCATATCCGGGTCCAGATTGCTGAACGGCTCGTCGAGCAACAGGACGACGGGATCATGGGCGAGCGCCCGGGCCAGCGCGACCCGCTGTTGCTGGCCGCCGGAGAGTTCATGCGGGTAGCGATGTTCGAAGCCGGCCAGCCCCGTCAACTCCAACATGGTTGTCACGCGGGCTTTCCGCTGGCCGCCGGCCAGCTTCGTCAGTCCAAATGCGATATTGTCCGCCACGCGGAGATGTGGGAACAGCGCATATTCCTGAAACACCATGCCGACGCCGCGCTGTTCGGTCGGCACTTGGACGGACGGGGAGGACACGAGCCTGCCGGCCAGATAGATCTCTCCCGCCGCAATCGGTTCGAACCCCGCGATGGCCCGCAGCGTCGTCGTTTTCCCGCAGCCGGACGGTCCCAAGAGACAAACGATGTCTCCCGCTCCCACCGTCAAGGAGACGTCGGTGATGGCCGGCTTACCGGTTTCATAGGCGCAGGAGACATGGCGAAGCTCCAGGACCGGAAGGCGGTCGGCGGACTGGCCCTCTTCCGTCGCCTTATTGGTCGGCCGGTCCCGCGGCGATACCGAGTCGGATGCAGACGTCATAGACATGGCTGTTGCATGAACGAGAAATCACCTCGCCCGCCAGTCCCGCGCCACCAGGAGTCCCAAAGCCGGCAGACTGAACAGGACGATCAACAGGGCCGGGGCGGCGGCCAAGGTATAGAGTTCTTCGCTGGCTTCCAGCCAGACGCGCACGGCCAGGGTATCGAACCCCACCGGGCGCAGCAAGAGCGTGGCCGGCAGCTCCTTCATACATTGCAGGAACATGAGAATCCAAGCCCCGAAAAATCCATTGCGGATGAGCGGAAGCGTCACGCGTTTCATGGTGCTCCAGAAGGTGCTGCCCAGACTCCTGGCCACCTCTTCCAGATTCGGGGTGACCTGCTGAATCGCCGGCTCCAACGACTGCAGTCCGACCGGCAGGAAATGCAGGATGTAGGCAAGGATGAGCACCGAGACCGAGCCGTACCAGGCCGGGACCAAGGCCATAACAATGACCAGCAAGGCCAGGGCCGCCACCGGACCGGGGAGCACATAGCCGGCATAGGAGGCGTGCAAGCAGAGATGATTGAGCCAATGTGGCCGACGGGTGCTGAGATAGGCGACGGGCGTCCCGAGCAGCACGGCGCCGGTTGCGGCCGTCGCGGAAAGAAAGACACTGTTCCAGGCGAAGTCGAGGAAGCGGCTGTCCAGCACACCCTCCTGGAGCGCGCCGGCGCTCCAGACGACCAACAGCCAGGCCGGGATGCCGAAGGATAGGGCGAAGACTCCTCCGACGTACAACAACAGACCCAGCCGCCGTCCCAGGCCGGGGCGCTGCCGCGCCGCTTGGCGGAATCGTCCCGTGGTCTGGTAGAACCGGCTGCGCCGCCTGAACCACCGTTCGGTCAAGAGGAACACGAGCGCAAAGAGGACCAGCAGCAGGCTCAACACGCTGGCGGCGGCGTAATTGTACCGTCCCGTCATCTGTTGATAGACCGCATAGGTCAGGGTCTGATAGCGCAACAGCGACACCGCGCCGAAGTCCGAGACGACGTAGAGGACCACCAGCGAGAGACCGGCAAAGATCGCCGGGCGGAGGAGCGGTACTGTGACCCGGAAAAAGGTCGGCCAGCGGCCGACGCCGCAGGCCCGCGCCACCTCTTCGAAGGAGAGGTTCATGTTCAGCAGGGCGGCGCGACAGAGCAAATAGACAAAGGGAAAGGTATCGAGCGTCATCACGAGCGTGACGCCGGTGAGACTTTGCGGCGCGAACACGTGACTCTCGGGTCCCGCAACCACCTGCCAGAGCCGATCCATCGGCCCCCCGATTGAGAGCAGGTAGGAATAGACATAGGCCAACACATAGGTTGGCATCGCCAGCGGGAGGATCAGGGCCCATTCCCAGACCGGCCGTCCGGGAAACTCAAACCGTGTGATGAGCCAGGCGAGAGACAGGCCGAGCAGCAGCGTAGCTGCGGACACCGTCACGGCGAGCGAGCCGGTGTTGACCAGCAATTCGGGTAATCTGGTCCGCCACAACCGGGTCCACAGGGCCGGTTCGCTGGTCGCGGCCTGGATCAGCACATAGCCTAGCGGAAGGGAAAGCGCGCCTGCGATCAGCAGGACCAGCAGTTGGAGGGGCGACGGCAAGTGGCGACGGAGGACTGCCGCGGGCATGAATAATGTGTGCTACCGAAGCCCGACGTCTTCGATCAGGGCCATCGTCGGCTCCCGGAGTTCGGCAAGCTTGGCGAGGGGGACGAGCGATGCCCGGAAGGAGGTTCGAGAGACGAGCGCAGGATCGGGCTTGACGTCCGGATGCAGGGGATATTCCTTATTGAGTTCCGCGAACAGCTTTTGGCCGGATTGGGCGACGAGAAACTCTGCCAGCAGACGGGCGCTCTCCAAGCGACGGCTGGCCTTGGTGACGCCCATGCCGGCGACGTTCATGATCGCCCCCATCCCGCCGGCCTGTTGATCCGGCATGATGGCGGCGATCGGAGCCGAAGGGTTGGCATCCAGGTGGCGATAGATATAGTAGTGGTTGACGATCCCGGCCGCGACCTCGCCTTTGGCGACCGCGTCCACGATCTGCGAGCTTTTCCCATAGACCCTCGTGCCGGCGTTCTGCTTGAGGCCGGCCAGGAACTCCTTGGTCCGCTGATCGCCGTACGTTTCCTTGATGACGGAGACGCCGGCCTGGAGGTACTCACTGCCGGCGTTCGGAATCGCGACCTTGTCCTTCCATTTCGGCCGGGCGAGATCCAAGAGAGAGGCAAGGTCCTCCGGCTTCACGAGGGTCCGGTTGTAGACGATCACCCAGAACCGACCGGAGAGTCCGATCCAGCTCTGATCGGCAGCCCGGTATTGGGAGGGAATCGCCCGGTCGACCTCGGGCAGGCTGAGCGGACGGAGCAACCCCAATTCTCGGGCCCGTTCGAGGCTGCCCGCATCGTTGGTGATCAGCACGTCGGCCGGCGTTCGGTCCCCTTCGACCTGCAGGCGGTTGATCAGTTCCGTCGTGCCGGAGGACAGCAGCTCAATCTGGATTCCGGTCTGGCTTTGGAACGCGTCCAACACGGGCTTGATCAGACGCTCGGCTCTCCCGGAATAGACCACCAGCTTGTCCTTGTCGGCTGCCCAAACTGCGGTGGTCGAGGCCGATTGGAGACAGATCGCGATGCAGAGTCCCCAGAGCCACGGAAGCCGTCGGAACAGGGTGCGTCTCTCGCAAACAGGCCTCGACATCTGTTGAAGAGGATGCATCATCGTCCGTGAGTGATCGATAACAAGGCGGCCGGTCAATTCCGGCACTTGGAACAGAGGCCGTAGAGTTCGAGTTTGTGGGTCTTGATGGTGAAGCCGTGTCCACTGGCCACTTCCTCCTGCAGCCGCTCGATGTCTTCGTTTTCGAATTCCACGATCTTGCCGCATCCGGTGCAGATGAGGTGATCGTGGTGGCCCTTGTGCGACACGTTGTCGTACTGGGTCTGCGACCCGAAGTGCCGGGCCTGCGCGAACCCGACTTCACAGAAGAGGTTGAGCGTGCGGTAAATCGTCGCCAGGCCGAGGTGGGGATCTTTCTTGGCAAGCTGGTGGTACATTTCCTCCGCCGTGATGTGCTCCTTCTTCAGAAACTCGATCAAGATCAGCTCGCGTTGGCGGGTAAGCTTGAGATTGTGCTTGGAAAGGTGGTGCCGGAGCGCCTCCATTTCCTTGACGGGCTTTGCCGTAAGCGATCGATTCGGCATGACAGGACATTTAAGAACGAAACAGGTAATCCGGTCAAGAGGCTAGACAGCCAGAGCCAAAGGAACCGGGATGCACCTTCCTGCTCGGCGTGGTTGACGCCTCTGGACGCCGCCGTTATAGTGCACCCCTTTCCTGCCGGATCGCTCCTGCCAGCCAGACGGGCCAGTAGCGACAGGATCGATCATAGAACGGAAGGGACATGCGGGATGCGCCAGGCCAGCCACATGACCATCGACCGGGCGCTGCTGCTGTACGTGCTGCACCTTGCGGAGCCGCATGGACTGCTGAACGACGTGAAGTTGCAACAACTCTGTTTCCTCTGCGAATTGCAGTTGTTCAGCAAAGGCATCAGGGCCCTGCACTTCGAGTATTTTCGATTTGCCTATGGCGCCTTCAGCAAGGACCTCGACAATGACCTGATGTCGCTGCGACGAAAGGAGCGGGTCGAGAACTTTGCCGTCACCGAGCAGGTGGTGGAAGAGGTCGTCCCGTTGCTGACCAAAGGAACCGAATCGAACGAGACGCAGAAGAAGGTGTTCGAGCTGATGCAGGCCGTCATCGGCCACTACGGCCCCCAGGACACGAGCCAGATCATCAAGTCTGTGGAGGATGTGGAACTGACGACGCCTGAAAACCCGGAACACAAAATTCCCATTCGCGATATCGTCTTTCACACGACGATCCTGGTCCCCCACCGGATCGAGGTCAAGGAAGAGTTCACCTTCCCTCCGGCCACGCTGGCCAAGCTCAATCAATTGATGGGGTACTAACTAAAAGTGCTGAGTGCTCAGTGCTGAGTAGTTCGGAGTCCTTACGCAGCCTTTTGCTGCAGGATCCTTTCCTCTCCTGAGCAGCCTACTTACAGTCGATATAACTCGCCGTACTTCTGCTCCACATAGGTCAGCCAGGGGTCCGGGGTAAGGGAGCGGCCCGTGACCCGCTGAACTAAATGATCGGCGGTGAACATGCGCCCCCAGTGATGAATCTTTTGCCCGAGCCACTGGCGGAGGCCCGTGAGCCGTCCCGCCTCGATCTCCTGTTCCAACCCCGGCAGCTCCTGCTTGGCCTGGTTGAAGAATTGGACTGAATAGAGATTGCCGAGCGTGTAGGTGGGGAAATAGCCGAACGCGCCCATCGACCAATGGATGTCCTGCAACACGCCCTCCGCATCGGTTTCGGGGACGACATCGAGGTAGGATTTCATTTTTTCGCGCCAGACTTCCGATAGGTCTTCAAGCTTAAGGCGTCCTTCGATCAAGTCCTGCTCGATTTCAAACCGCAACATGATATGCAGGTTGTAGGTCAACTCGTCCGCCTCCACCCGGATCAACGAGGGCTGCACCTTGTTGATCGCGACGTAGAAGCGGTCGAGCGGCACCTTGCTCAATTGCTCGGGAAACGTCTGTTGCAACAGCGGATAGAAGCCTCGCCAGAAGGGGCGAGACCGGCCGACGCAATTCTCCCACAGCCGGGACTGGCTTTCATGGATGCCCAGCGAGATCGTGTCGCCGAGCGGGGTGCCGTAATGGCGAGGGTCCAATCCTTGATCGTAGAGCCCGTGCCCCCCTTCATGGATGCAACTGAACAAGCAGGAAGCCAGGTCCCGCTCGAACACTCTGGTGGTGACCCGCACGTCGGTTGGATGAAACGAGGTCGTAAAGGGATGGGCGGACAGGTCCAGGCGCCCTCGCTCGAAGTCATACCCCATCGCGGTCAAAACCAGCCGGCCGAATTCCACCTGACGGGCCGGGTCGTAGGATTCATGAAGAACGCCGTCGTCGATCGACACCGGGCTGGCCAGCACGGCCTTGAGCAAGGGGACCAGCCGCGCTTTCAATTTCTCGAACAGGGGAGCCAGTTGGCCAACGGTGGAACCGGGCTCATAGTGGTCGAGCAGGGCGTCATAGGGAGAATGGGCGTAGCCGAGATAGCCGGCTTCTTCCTTCTTCAGCGCAAGGATGGTCGTGAGGTTCGGGAGAAACCGCTTGAAGTCGTTCTTGGTTCGGGCTTCAACCCAGACCTGCTGGGCCAGGGAACATTCGCGGCCCAGCCGGACGACGAAATCGGACGGAAGCTTCTTGGCCCGGCTGAAATCCCGCCACACTTCGCGGAGCAGCGATCGCGCGGACTCATCCCAGGAATCTGCGGAACATGGCTGAAGCTCGCCGGTCTGGAGATCCACCCACTGGCCGAGCAACCGCTCGATATCCGGGGATACCAGGCGATCATGTGCCAGCCCCTGCAGGGTGGCGATCTGATCGGCCCGAGCCGTACCGCCTCCGGCCGGCATGTAGGTTTCCATATCCCAGGATAATAATGAAGCCGCGCTGTTGATCTGCTGGATCGTGAGAAGCTGTGTGCGTAACGGATCAAGCGTGCTGAGTGTTGCCACAATCGACCTCCTCCGGCATGATGGCGAGCAACTGATCGAGAACCCGCCGTGTTCCGAAGAAAGTGTTTCATAACGGAGGTCTGAAATGGAAGATCTGGTGCGTTCCGACATCGAAGCCTATGCGGAACAACATTCCATGGAGGAGTCGGCGGTCTGTCGCAAGCTTCGGGAGGAAACCGAGCGGACGATGGAGCTGGCCAGGATGCTGGTCGGCCCGTTGGAGGCCGCGTTTCTCAAGATGATGGCCAAGCTGGTCGTCGCCAGGCGGGTGCTGGAGATCGGCATGTTCACCGGCTACAGCGCGCTCTCAATGGCGGAAGTGTTGCCGCCGGACGGCGAGGTCATCACCTGCGAGATCGACCCCGAACCGATCGCCGTGGCGCGGCGCTATTTTGCGAAGAGCGCGCACGGCAGGAAGATCAAGATCCGGGAGGGGCCGGCGCTGGAGACGTTGCGGGAGGTTCGCGGGCCGTTCGACCTGATCTTCATCGACGCCGACAAACAGAACTACATCCAGTACTACAAGCTGGCACTGGAGCTGATCGCGCCCTCCGGGGTAATCCTGATCGACAACGTGCTCTGGTCGGGGGATGTGCTCATGCAGCCTCCGCCGGACGACCGGACCAAAACCATCCAAGACCTGAACCGGCTGGTCGCAGAAGATCCACGCGTGAGCGCGGTGCTTCTGACGATTCGGGACGGCGTGCTGGTGGTCAAGCCGGAGCCGGGCGAGAATTCAATCAAATGATCAGGCCTTTACGTCGGCCCGCCAGGCAATGGTCGCCGGGCACCACTGCCAGATGCCGAGGCTGATGATGCGGGTCAGCGCAGCCGGGATGCAGGCGGTCCGGCCCACTTCGACATGCCGGTTCACCAGCTTGGAGGGCTCGCCGCAGCGTTTGAGGTAGTCGTCCGCCTTGACGTCGTTGAGGTTCCAGTGGGGGACAAAGAAGGCCACGACCGGAATGGGGAGCACGGCCAGGGAGGAATCGTCGATCCATTCCGATCCCGAGCAGTGGGCCGCGTTGCTGACGGGCTGTTTGACATCGTCATGGATCAGCGCCTTGCTGCAGCCACTCGCCACGAGCGCCCAGGCCAGCACGATCGAAAGCGCGATGGAGGGATGACGAGGTTGGTTCAATGGGCTCATCGGCGTTTCCTTTCTTGGGACGTTAGATCAAAGACTAGGCGCGGATCTCAAGCCCGTCAAGGCGGGTGATCACCTCACCGGCCGGAAATAATCCTTGACGGTTCGTCATGGCGCTGTTATCCCCAGCGTCATGGCCTCTCCTTCTGTGGCAATTGCCTATGCCTCGTTGACCCTGGCGGCGGTGGTCTGGGGCGGGTCGATCGTCGGACAGAAGTATGCCCTGGCCTCGTTTTCGGCGGTGGAGGTGTCGGTCTTGCGGGGCCTCGGCGCGCTCGCCATCCTGATCCCGCTCTGGTGGCTGCAAGAGGGCCGGTCGATCCGGCTCGCCGGCCGCGACCGTCGGTTGCTGGTGCTGTTGGGGTTGGCCGTTCTGGGCAATCACCTGTTGACCCTCTTCGGGCTGCGTTACATCGGCGCGGCGGCGGCGGGGGTGATCATCGGGGCCAGTCCGGCCATCACGGCCCTGTTGTCGTCGTTGCTAATCAAGGACGTGCCCTTTCGAAAGGTCGCCGCCGGCAGCGCCCTGTCCTTTGCCGGGGTGGCGCTCGTGTCGGGAGGAGGCGGGGAGAACGCCACAGGCGACAATCCCTGGCTGGGCGGCACGCTGGTGCTGCTGGGCTTAGTCAGTTGGGCGCTCTATACGATCGGGAGCGGATCGGTCATGGATCGTCTGTCGCCCTTGACCATTAACTGGACCACCCTGCTCATTTCGATCGTCCTGCAGATCCCGTTGTTGTGGTCCGACCCAAAAGTGATGCAGGAGGGTTGGGCCGCGGTCTCTTCTGGCGGATGGGTGGCGCTCGGCTACCTGATCGTCTTTGCCACGGCCTTGGGCCAGCAGGCCTGGCTGTTTGGGGTTCAGGGAGTCGGCCCCTCCCGAGCCGGGGTCTTTGTGAACCTGATCCCTGTTTCCGCTTTGTTGCTGTCCGCCCTGATCCTGGGGGAATCGGTTGGGCCGAGGGAAGCCCTGGGAATCGTCCTGATCCTGACCGGCGTGTGGCTTGTGGGCTATCAGACCAAGGAAACCTCCGCCTAGATAAGATGGACGAGCCGACAAGACCCGCCTGCTATACTTTCTCCCATGACGACGTACGCGGGAGGACGTATGGACAGGAAAACAATGCTGGTAACAGGGTTCATGGCAGGGCTCGTTTTGGTCGTCGGCCTGCCGAACAGTCTCTGGGCGAAGGCTCAGCCGGTGGACCGGCATGACTGCCATCGGGTCAAGAGCGGCTATGTCTGTGACAAGGGGCCGCTGGCCGGCAAATCGTTCGCCTCGCGCCAGGCGATGATCAATGCCTTGCGCAAGGATAGCGCTCCCGCCAATGTCCAACCGGTGCGGGAGCAGCCCCCCACCAAGAAGAAACCGTCGAAAGCCACAGCCTCACGGTAGCATTCCTCCTTCAATTCTTCCCTCCTCGTTGAGCGGGCCAGCCGCCTTGCGTCCGTCGAACGGCGTAACGACGGACGGTCGCTCGCTTTGTGCCTCGCCACGCCGCGCAAGTCTGCGCTATCATGGGGCCCCTCACCCAGGAGACCTCATGATCGAACAACGGATCGAAGAAGTGGCGCGCGTCAACCAGGCGTTTTACGAGGCCTTCGAGAGCCTCGATATCACGCAGATGGACAAGATCTGGCTCCAGCAGGACTATGTCACCTGTATCCACCCGGGCTGGGGACTCCGCTCCGGCTGGCCGGCGGTGCGGGATTCCTGGGTGCTGATTTTCAACCATACCTTCGACATGAAGTTCGAGCTGACCGATGTCGAGGTCCAGGTCGCCGGCGATGTGGCCTGGGTGATTTGCACGGAGAACCTGACCACCAAGCAGGATGAGACGACGGTGCAGACCCGCATCCTGGCGACGAATCTGTTTGAGCGAGTGGGGGATGAGTGGCTGATGATCCACCATCACGGCAGCCCGGTGATGGGGGGAGGGTGATCAGGCTCATGCCCTCCCGTGCTCGCAGAGGCCGCACGATCGGAATGTGCTCCCTCGATGCGCGCAGTCGGAGGACATGAGCCTGCTCACCAGACTGATAGAGGAGCGTAGAAAAAGGCGAAGGGGTGAAACTCAGTCTGGGGGGGGGGTGGCTGAAGCGGCCATATAGGCTCGTGTGCTCGTGCAACGCGCGCCCTCAGAAGGGCCTCGTTGGACACGCGCAGTGGGAGCCTACATGGCCGCTTCGCCCGAGCGGAAGGGACCAGGAAAGAGGAGCAAGTCGGGGGGGGTGGATCTGAAGGGAAGCGGACGTGGCGGTCGGTCTACATTCTGTGCTCGCAGAACGCGCACACCTCGGAAGGGTGCTCGTCCGATGCGCGCAATTGAAGGCAGACCGAACCGCCGCTAGAAGAGGAAAAGCGAAAGGACGGACTCCGGCTACTCTCGCTCGACGGCCGCAGTTGGGGACCCATCGTCCTGCCGTCCTCAAGGACCGAGCGTGTCGAGTTTAAAGTGACATAGTACTTTTTGCGAGGTTCAAGTAGACTTGCCTCCCAGCGGAGTGTTGAGGGTACTGTAGGTATGCTGCACGGGGAAGCTGCAGCAGACTTATTGGTTGGTAGCAGTGAGGCGCTTGTCTTTATAAATAGATCGAGAGTTATTTCGCTGAACCTTGTTTAAGGAACGGGGCTATTGCCGTGGCCAAAAAAATAGTCATACATACAGTTCATGGTACGTGGCCCAACGGCCCATGGGGATGGCGGCATTGGAAGCCATTCAGAGGATTATTCGGATCCGGTAGCAGTTGGTATGAGCCAGATTCCGATTTCTGCAAAACAGTGAAACAAAAAACTCATGCGCAACTTGCATTTGTGCCATTCAAGTGGGACGGTTGCAATTCATTTAAAGCGCGTGATCGAGCAGCATATGATCTTCGTGAACATCTAAAACGATGGTTTAGTCAAGAGGGAGAAGCTAAGCACGTAATCGTGGCACATAGCCATGGAGGAACCGTCGCGATCGCAGCAACCGCGAATCCGAATAGGCCCATCGTGCAAACATACTCGGAGGACGGTAGCGCGGTGACAAACCCGCTTGCGGGAATTATCACCCTCGCAACTCCTTTCCTGGTATGGCGTCCCCATCGTCGTGGGGCGCGTAAAGTCGAATTCCTACCAAATCTTTACCTCTCGTCGATTTTCGTGAAATATCTATTCCCTCTATCCTTGGCAACTTGGTGGCAATTTGGTCATGTGGCATTCGTGACTTCCTTTCTTCTCCTTTCCATGCTTAGTTTGACAACTCTTCGAACTAGGCGCGAATTGTTTCGCGATCTAATGATTGGCCAACCGGTTGAACCGAAGTACCCATGTCCGTTGATCGCTATTCGGGCACCAAGAGACGAAGCCTCAATGGCGATAGGACTTACACTGGCATTTGACTTTGTGGCGAGACAGTTGTGGCGTTACGCACTCTTGGTTGTTGGTTCATTAAGCTTCGGTGTCTTTGGGGTAGCGGTTATTTATAGTATCCTGGGTAAGCAGTGGTACTCCATATGGGAGAGCTGGCTACTGGTAGGTCTGTTTTTCATGTTCTTTTGGTATCTAACCTACATGATTACAGCGCTTCTCCTGGCAGTTGCAATGGGGCCGGAGATTCTGGACTACTCAGGGTTTGGAGACGTTCAGTCAGAGGTATTGCCCCCAGCTACAAGTTCTTTCGTCGATATGCTCTCCCTGTCTGATATCGAGAAGGAGCAGTTCACACATTCCCTTCATGAATTCCCATCAACGCGAGCCAGCGTTGCGTATTGGCTCGAACAAGTTATGAAGGATTCTGCGGTAAGGATGTGACTTGGGGGCGGGTCTTGCGTTAATACGGCTGCAAAGCCACTACTGGCTGCAACACGTTGAAAAGGCACCTGTTCTCCCGTATTGTTCACGAAGGAAGATTGATGGCGTGTTATCTCGACAGAAATCAGGCAGATCCATCTCTTATGCGGGTTCGCCTAAACATTGTTAAGACGAAAGTTTGGGAGACCGTCCGTTTCCATCAGCAGTAGAACAAGCCAGACTGCAAGTGTCGATGAACACGGACGCGAAAAAGAAATCGCAGTTCGGACAGTTTTACACTCCGGTGAGAACGGCGAGCTTCATGGCCAGCCTGTTTCCGGCTGCAGAGGGTCATTGTTATTTGCTTGATCCGGGAGCCGGCATTGGCTCTCTGTCTGCGGCGTTTCTTGAAAGGTGGCGGACAGGTGGTTTTTCATTCACCCACGTAGAACGTGATGCATTCGAGGTGGACAGGTCTCTCCACGACTACCTGCGCGAGACACTTTCCAAGTACTCCCGCGACGACTTCATTGCTGCCGCAACGGATCTGTTTTCAGGCGGGCTGTTTGTTGATCCACTCCTGAAATACAGCCACATCGCCCTCAATCCGCCCTATAAGAAGAGCAACAGTAGTTCAGCGTACCGTCTGGCTTTGCGCCGCGCCGGGTTAGTCTATGTGACAGCGTTCCCAAGCCGATCCGTTATGGGTCGATACCTCGGCGAAATCGCGTGGGAAACCGAGGTCTGGGTGGAAGATGCACCGCCGCACCTAATCCACTTCAACGGTGCGCGCTTCCTTGGGCCGCACGATTCGCCCTGACAACCGGCTTGGAGCGGACGGCGCTACGCGCCACTCAGCTTGAGACACTAGAAGTTATTTCAAAACCTCGGAAAAGGAGTAGAATCCGCGCCATGACGGCCTTCAAGGAAAGGAGGACACATGGCGTGGCGCCAGCTGACCGATGCGCAATGGGACCAGATTCGTCCCCATTTACCCCCGGCCCCGCGCCGACCGAAGGGCGGCCGACCGCCTGCCGACGCTCGGCGCTGCTTCGAAGGGATACTCTGGATTCTGTGGACCGGCGCACCGTGGAGCGAACTGCCCAAGCGGTATGGCAGCCCGAGCACCTGTTGGCGACGGCTGCGGCAGTGGGAAGCCAGCGGGGTCTTGCTGACGCTGTGGCGGGCCTTGCTGGCCCACTTGAATGACGCGCAGAAACTGCGCTGGAACGAGTGCTTCCTCGATGGGAGCTTCGCGCCGGCGAAAACGGGGGCGCCAACGTCGGGCCGACCAAGCGCGGCAAGGGCACAAAATGGATGGTATTGGTCGATGGCGCGGGTACTCCGTTGGGAGCATACCTGGATTCGGCGTCCCCGGCGGAGGTCCGGCTCCTCGACGCGACGCTCGACACGATCGCCGTGACACGCCCGCATCGGCCGGGGCGGCCCCGCAAGCGGCCGGAGCGGCTGATTGCGGACCGGGGATATGACAGCAATGCCGCCCGGGCCCTGTTGGTCCGTCGCGGGATTGAGCCGATCATTCCGGCCAGGGCCAATAACCAGCGGGCCACCCCTCAGGACGGGCGCAAGTTGCGCCGCTACCGGCGCCGCTGGATCGTGGAGCGCACGATCGGCTGGCTGGGCAACTTCCGGCGACTGACCGTCCGGTATGATCGCCTGATGGACACTTATGGGGGCTTCTTTCATCTGGCCTGTGCCCTGATCACGCTTCGGAAGGTTTTGAAATGACTTCTAGTGAGTGTTAGCGCAGATTCATCCATCCTCAAATTATCCATGAGCTACTGGGATTCGTTTCGCGAGATTCAACGTGTAGCCGATAACATGAGCGCAGCCCAGGATCAAATTCGTGCTTATCTGGAAAGTCGGCCCAGGATCGCTGACGTGATGGCTGAGATGTTGTCCGCCCGGACCCTGCTTGATGAGATTGAACGAACCCAGCGACTGATGCAGCCCCCAGCAGAGCTGCTGGCCATCAGCGCTGCTCTAGCCGCTGCGGTCCGGCCGCTTCCAGACTTGTCCTTGCTGGCACGGGCGTACGAGTTCGGCGGTCTTCCCGAGACCGTTCGCCGGATCAGTTTGGGCCTTGAAGCCGCGAGGATGCTGGCGGAGGTCGAACTCGAAGAGGCGGAGAATATCTCGTCGGACGTTGCGCATCAGGCTGAGTCTCAACTCGTCGAGATCATACCGGCCGAAGCCCTGGACGGACTCCGCCGAGTGCAGTTTGCGCCCCTCGTGTTGCTCGATCAGGTTCTTCGGAATCCGGAGCTGATGCACCGACTTGGCGCGCGTGATTTCGAGGGCTTTGTAGCGGCGCTCGTTGAGCAGCTTGGATTCGAGCAGGTGGTGTTGACCCCACGATCAGGAGACGAAGGCCGCGACGTTCTTGCCATCAAGAATGTGCACGGCATAGAGATACTGTTCGCGTTCGAATGCAAGCGCTATTCGCCGGGCAGACCAGTCGGCCCTGAGATCGCGCGAGCGCTTCTGGGCACAATCATGCATGGCAACACCCGGGCCGCGAAAGGTGTTCTCGTAACCACATCGCATTTCACGCCAGCCACAAGGCGCTTCATCCTGACCGAGCCTGCGCTTGACGGCAAGGACTTCGATGGAGTCGTTAGCTGGCTACATGAGTATGGCAGGAGGAGTCCATCCACCTAATTAAGGCTCAGTGCGTGCGGGCAGGGGACAGTGATATGCGTGCCGAATATGATTTTAGGAACAAGCAGGGTCAGATCTTGTGTTGTGCGTGCCGATGAGCTAGATTTGGTGGCATGGCCCGCCCGCTTCGCCTTGAATTTCCGGGGGCGCTGTACCACGTCACCGCTCGGGGGAACGCCCGCCACGCCATCGTTCTCGACGACCAGGACCGGCAGCGGTTTCTCGATGTGCTGGCGCGTGTGGTCGACCGCTTTCACCTGCTGCTTCACGCCTATTGCCTGATGGACAACCACTACCATCTGCTGGTGGAAACGCCGGAGGCGAATCTCTCGAAGGCCATGCGCCAGCTCAACGGCGTGTATACCCAAGCCTTTAACCGCCGCCACCGGCGAGTGGGCCATGTGCTCCAAGGCCGCTTCAAGGCCATTGTGGTGGACCGGGACAGCTATCTGCTGGAGCTGTGCCGGTACGTGGTCCTCAATCCGGTGCGCGCGAAAAGCACCCGCAAACCAGAGACGTATGCATGGTCCAGCTACCGGGCCACAGCTGGCCTCGCCGCCACGCCACCGTTTCTGGCCGTGGATTGGCTGCTCTCCCAATTCGGCCGCCAGCGCCTGGCCGCTCAGCGAAAGTATCGGGCCTTCGTCGCCGAGGGCATGGGGCAGGGCTCCCCATGGGAGCACGTGCAGGGGCAGGTGCTGCTCGGGAGCGAGCGGTTCATCGACCGGCTTCGGGTGGGGCTACAGGACAAGCGCGCCCTTCAGGAGATTCCCCGAGAGCAACGATTTGCCGCCCGGCCGAAGCTCAGCCACCTGTTTGCCGCCCGACTCGGCACCGACCGCATGCGCCGCAACGAGGTCATCCGCCGTGCCCACGTGGACTACGGCTACAGCTTGTCCGAGATCGGGCAGGCGGTGGGCTTGCACTATTCGACCATCAGCCGGATCGTGAATCGGCAGGACACCGATAATGCACATAACAAGACCTGACCCCACTTGTGACTTCGCTTTCTTGTGACTTCGTGAATCGGCAGGACACCGATAATGCACATAACAAGACCTGACCCCACTTGTGACTTCGCTTTTACAGCCCCTCGCACGTTCTTGTGGAGCCTGTCACCGTCAGACTGGGAACGCGTTCATGACCTCCTGGAGCCGTTCTGCCACGCCCTTCCTCCGGGTTACTTCCAATACCTCCATGAACACGATGGGACTGAAGTCATCTACTCCACCGTTCGAGGGTGGTAGTCATGCGGCCCAACGAGGCGCTGAACAAGGTTAAAAGGGGTCGGGAGTCATTGTTTGACCCCTGGAAGCGATCATGGTGTTGGAATGACCTTAAGGTAGTGCTTGATGACTGTGACCTGCCGGGCTCGCTCCTAACGAATCGTAGGATATGAGGGACCGGATCACAGGAACGATCGCGTAAGGTGCAGCCTCGAGCGAATGGACTGAAGTAAAAGGGCAGGTGTCTCAGGTCTTGGTGGCAGGCGCAACCGGCGCTTCTTCGACCTTGACGGTCTTGCGCCACTCCTCCACGATGGCGTCACGCTCTTGCATGGTCATGCCGGCGTACTTCAGAAACATCTGAAGTCCGCGGCGGCGGCGCCAGGTGAGAAAATCAACGAAATGGGGTCTGCAGATCGCGCCGGTGCCCGCCGGCGCATAGGGCTTCCCGCTGCAATCCTGGATCACACAACGTTCGCTCATCATGGGGTTCACCTTCCAGCTCTTAGTATGCCCAACGCTGTTCTCGGAAAGCAACCGGCCTGAAACCTCCCTGTAATGTACCTCCCTCACACTTGCCTTGACCCTCGCGGCTCCTTCCGGTAAACGACTGAGCAGTATGTTTGGTAGTCGTCCAATCTTTTCCCGGCCTGTCAGTCTTGCCGCCGGCCTATTCACTGTTCTGGCGAGTTGCGCTCCAACCTACAAGGAGGGTCTGCCGCCCGGCAGTCCGTTCGCGGAGGCGGCAGAGGCTCCCCTTTCCTCTTCCTCGTTTCCGCAGGGGATCGCCAGCGGGGATGTCACGGACCATACGGCGGTGATCTGGACCAGGACCGACGGGCCGCAGGTCGTTCAAGCCGAATGGTGGGAAGAACAGGGAAGCCTCACCGGTGATTCGGTGCAAGACCGAGTTCAGGCGCAACACCATCCGGAGGTTGGCGCCGGACAAACGACGGCGCTCCAGGCCACCAGTGCCGCTGACGATTATACGGTGAAGGTGCTCGTGACCGGGCTCCGGCCTTCGACGAGGTATCGCTATCGGTTCTGGGCTGCGGCCGGAGATGCGACCGGCGCTTTCCGCGAGGTGGCCAAGCCGAGCGAGGAGGGGACGTTTCGCACGGCGCCGCTCTCCACGGAGCACAGTCCGATCACGTTGCTCTGGAGCGGAGATCTGGGCGGGCAGGGCCGATGCCGGGCGGGGTCGGAGGAATACCCGATCTTTGACCGGATGCGGAACCAACGTGCCGACGTCATGCTCTTTCTCGGGGATACGGTCTATGGGGATGAGATCTGCTCGGCTCCCCCGAACGTCGCCGGCAGCTCGTTCGCTGCGCAGACGGCGGATCAGTATCGGGCCAAGCATCGCTATCAGCGGGGCGCGGCCAGTCTCAGGCGCTTCTTGGCCGAGACGCCGGTGCTGGCGATCTGGGACGATCACGAAGTGCGCAACAATTTCTCGGGCCCGTACGATTCGCTAATGCCGGCGGGGCGTCAGGCGCTATTGGAGTATTGGCCGATCGGGACCCCGCAGAATGACCCGACGAGGCTCTATCGAAAGTTCCGATACGGCGCCGATGTGGAACTCTTCATCCTCGACACCCGGCAGTACCGCAGCCGCAACAGCGACCCTGACGGTCCGGAGAAAACGATGCTGGGAACGAAACAACGGGACTGGCTGTTGCGGGGCCTGTCGGAATCGACGGCGACCTGGAAGGTCATCGTGACCAGCGTGCCGCTCTCGAATAGCCGGAAAGGCGGCTCGCTCAGGGCGCCGGGGCACGACAGTTGGGCCAGGGCCGCAGATGGGACGGGATTCGAGCATGAACTGCGGATGATCGTCGAGACGATGGTGACGAAGGACATCCGCAACGTCGTGTGGCTGGCCGCCGATGTCCATTACGTCCAAGCCAACGCCTACGATCCGTCGGGCGATGGAGAACCGGACTTTCATGAGTTCATCGCCGGTCCCTTGTCGGCCGACCCGGTCCGGCCGGTGGCGCCCGCGCCGACCTTCCGCCCGACCACCCTGTTCTCCGATTCGGGGTACTTCAACTTCGGTGTGGTGACGGCGGACCGTCATCGGCTGCAGGTTCAGATTGTCGATGCAGAGGGAACGGTCCGCCACACCCATCAGGTGATGGCGCGATAACGCGAGGGACTCACGACAGATGGGTCAGTCGGATCTGATGGCCGGTCGCTTGCATTCTCGAAGGCCGACCAGGTACGGTACGAGGCCCTGCGCAGGACAGCCCCAAGGCTACCGTCGGTAGGGGAAATCCTGGTCCTGTCCTGTACCCGCGGGCGGAACGGGAACAAACCATGTGGCTGCAAATCCTGTCGGTGATCGGGGCGCTGATGGTGCTGGTGGCCTATGGATTGAATCAGAACGGCATCTGGCGCGAGCTGGACGGCGGCTATTTGGCGTTGAATATCATCGGGTCGCTGCTGCTCGGCCTGGTGGCGGTGCTGGAACAGCAGGCGGGGTTTATTCTCTTGGAGTTTTCCTGGGCGGCGATTGGGATCATGGGCGTGATCCGGGCGCGCCGATTGCCCCGGCCCTCCTGAAGAATCCATCGCTCCGCAATCGCCATGAAATGGCACAGACAAGAAAGGGGACGAGACGATGGGGGCAAGTGTGACGGCAAGCGAGGTGTTTGAACGGGTCAAGGATGCCGCCGTGGCGGCGACCGGGCCGGATGAGAAGGCGTTGCAGATCGATTACGACGCGCTCAGGAAGAATATCCAAGCGGCGCTGGGGGATCGCAAGATCGCCCATCTCCATATCAATAAGTTTCTGCCGGAGGGATATGAAGACCAGGGGCGGTTCAATGTGCTGGTACTGACGACGGGTGGCGTGGTCTTCGACATGGTCATCGGGGATTCGTACTTTCGCTACGACATCGTCTCGGTCGGACAGTTGGACAAGGTCCAGGTGATCGATGCGCTCTGGAACAATCGTGAGAAACGGCAAGAGGACCCGTTTCTCAGTCTCAGGTTGATGCACGGCGAGGAGGCTCATCTGCTGCTGGCGCTGGAGGACGCGGAGCGAAAGACCCTCTTGGAGTTTGCCGCGGCCGTCACGTCCGCGAGAAATCCGGAGCGGTAGCGCGCCGGTTCAGGTCCTGAATTCGCTTGCTTCGGGATTGATCAGGCGACGGACGAACGCCGGTAGAACGGCAAGGTCTGGACGACCGCCTCGATCCGTTGTCCGTTGACGTCGACCGTGAGCGTGGTCTCCGGCTTGCTGAAGTCCCGCAAGGGGAACCCAAAGGCGATGACCTGCCCCAACTGAGGGGAGTGGACGGAACTGCTGACCCAGCCCACTTCGCGATCGCCGCTGAACAGTTTGGCGCCGCGCGGTGGGATCGTAGGGGCCTTGAGGACAAGCCCGACGAGGTGACGCCGGACGCTCCCGTAGGTGTCCATCCGGGCCACGACTTCTTGGCCAGGGTAACAGCCCTTGGTCAGACTGAACGCCTTGCCTTCCAGATTGGCCTCCGGAGGAACGATCTCCTCCGTCAAATCCAGCCCCGCTACGGGAAGCCCCGCTTCCATGCGCAACGCCTGCCTTGCTTCTGACCCGACCGGTGTGAGCCCGAGCGGCTGGCCGGCGGTCAGGAGTTGTTGCCACACCGTGCCGAGTTGGTCGGCGGGGAGCAGCACTTCGATATCAATCTCACCCGTCTCTTCCGTCCGACTCAGCAGCATGGGAATGCCGCCCAGATCGTGGCTCAGGAAGCGAAGCGGTTGGAGGGAGCCGACCTCGACCCCAAGAGCAGCCTTGATCAACTCCGGGGCCCGCGGGCCGCTGACAAGAAGTAGTCCCCAGGTTTCCGAGAGATTCTCAAGCTTGGCCTTGGTTCCGTAAAGAAGAAATTTTCTGATCGCCTGATGGGTCAGGTCCCCGACTTCACCCACGTCTTCCAGCAGCACCGCCTCCTCCTGCAGATAGACGCGGAAATAGGACAACATCTTGCCCTTGTGTGTCAGCAGGCTGGAATAGAGATATTGCCCCGGTTTCAGGGGCAGGAGATCGTTGCTGATGATGCTCTGGAGCCATTTCACGCGGTCGTCGCCGGTTACGCGCAGTTTGCCTCGATGGGACAGGTCGGACAGCCCGACAGCCTGCCGAACGGCCCGGTGCTCGTCCGCCGGATTGCCGTAACGCAGGGGCACCTCCCATCCGGATGATTCGCCGAACTGGGCTCCTGCTGCGACATGCTGGTCTCTGAGGCACAACCGCTTCATGGGCGGACACCCAGGATTTCCTGAACCAACGCGCCTGTGCGGGCTGAGAATTCATTGCGTGACACAATCTTCGACACGCCGAGCGTCTTGGCCCGCTGCCAGGTCTCGACCTCCTCGTGGTTGGCGAAGGCCAGTACCGGCACCTTGGCCAACAGCGGATCGGCTTTCAGCAACGTCAACGCCCTGAATGGGTCCAGGCTGAGGTCGTTCAAGTTCATCACCACCGCATCGGGGCTGGCGGCGGCCTTCGACGAGAAATCCTCCTGCGTGCGGGCTCGCTCCAGCTTGTAGCCCTGGGGAAGCAGGGCGTCGCGCAGCTTGGTGTAAAAGAAGAGATCGTTGATGACCACGAGGATGGTCTTATTGCTCATTTAAAAAAGGCTTAGGTTAAGGTTCAGTTAACCTCAACCTGGACCTCAGCCTACCCCTAGTTCATCGAGCTGATCAGACGTCCCAGCGATTTTTTCGCGAGCGCGTAATTGGGGTTCAGCGTGAGCGCCCGCTTGTAGCAGTCGATCGCCTTGGACCACTCGCCCTTCCGTTCATAGACCCGTCCCAAGTTGAGGTGCGGATATTCCGGGCTCTCATACCGTTTGGCCTGCATCGCGCGCTCGAACCAGGGGATGGCGTCGTCGAATTGGCCCTTCTCGATCAGGTACGCCCCGATGTCGTTGTACGGGTTGCCGAAATCCGGGTCCTGTGAGATCGCGTGATGGCATTCCTCGATCGCCTCGTCGATCCGGCCCATGAAACTGTAGGTCCAGCCCAGAAACGTATAGGCTTCGGCGGTCGGATAGGTCTCGATGGACTGTTTGTAGAGGCGGACGGCCTCCTCCAACTCGCCTTTCCGCTGCAACTCGAAGGCTTGCTGAAAGAGGTGCCAGGCTTCGCGCTTGTCCTCTTCGCGGCCTTCGCCCTGTATCAGAAAGTCCTGAATATCCATTGTCGTCATTCGTCAGTGGTCATTCTTCATTCGCGTGATCATCTCAGAAATTCTGCTCGATTGACGCGTGACGAATGACGCTTGACGTTATTCGTTTTTCAGTTTCTTCTTGATCAACTCGGCGCCGTAACGGCCGGACAGCAACATGGAGCCGAAGGCCGGCCCCATGCGCGGCGTGCCGTGGACGGCCGCGACCGCCAGACCGATGACGAAACAGTTCGGATAGACCTCGCCGGTGCGGTTCATGACTTCTTCTTCCGATCGCGACACCCACATGGCGCCGTTGCCGGGAACCGGCTGATAGAGCCGGCGCTTATGCAACAACTCCACAACAACGGCGTCATGGCCCGTGGCATCGACCACGACCTTGCTTTCCAGCGCGATCGGATCGACATGGATGACATCATGCCCCGCCATCTCCGCCGTCGTATTGTTGACCACCACACCCTCCAGCACCCCCTCCCGGCGCAGGATGAGGTCCACGACCCTGGTCAGGTTCAGGACCTTGGCCCCGGCCCGGTAAGCGGCGGCGACGAGGGCCCCGGTGGCATGGGGCGGATCGACCATGTACATGCCCTCGCATTCCTTGACCCGTTTGCAGGGCACGCCGATCTCTTCCAGAATCTCATTGGCCGGCTCGCAGATGGTGGCCTTGTTCATCAGATAGCCGCCATGCCAGAACCCGCCGCCGAGCGCCAACGACTGTTCGACGATCAAGGTCTTGAATCCCATCGTCGCAAGGTCATAGGCGCAGATCAGGCCGGACGGACCTGCCCCGACGATGATCACGTCGCTCTCGATGAGCTGGTCGAACTCCTTATAGTATTCCCGGGCGATGTGCCGGGTGATGTCCCGCTCCCTGAGCGGCGCCGGTTTAGGCTTGGCCATATGGACCTCGTGAATCGTTAATCGTGCAACGTGAACGTGACCAGTGAGTGATGGTGATCGAATCCGACTTGTTCCGGTTCACGTCTAGCGAATCACGGTTAACGGTAAATTTCCGCTCCGGATTGTCGGAATTCCTCCGCTTTCTCCTGCATGCCGACGGCCAGGGCCTCCTGCTCTTCCAATTGCTTCTTCGCCGCATAGTCCCGGACATCCTGCGTGATCTTCATGGAGCAGAAATGCGGCCCGCACATGCTGCAAAAGTGTGCGACCTTGGCCGCCTGGTCCGGCAACGTCGCATCGTGATAGGTCCGGGCCGTGTCCGGGTCCAGGGACAGGTTGAACTGATCCTGCCAGCGGAATTCAAAGCGCGCCCGTGACAGGGCGTTGTCCCGCCCCTGGGCCCCGGGATGGCCCTTCGCCAGGTCGGCGGCATGGGCCGCAATCTTGTAAGCGATCACCCCGGCCTTCACGTCCTCCCGGTTGGGCAGCCCCAAATGTTCCTTGGGCGTCACATAACAGAGCATGGCGCAGCCGTACCAGCCGATCATGGCGGCACCGATGGCCGAGGTGATATGGTCATAGCCCGGCGCGATATCGGTGGTCAGAGGGCCGAGCGTATAGAAGGGCGCTTCACCGCAGAGGTCGAGTTGCTTGGTCATGTTCTCGTGGATCAACTGCATCGGGATATGGCCGGGGCCTTCGATCATCACTTGGACGTCATGTTTCCAGGCGATCTTGGTCAACTCGCCGAGCGTGGCGAGTTCCGCGAACTGCGCTTCGTCGTTGGCGTCCGCGATGGACCCGGGCCGGAGCCCGTCGCCGAGGCTGAAGGCGACGTCATAGGCCTTCATGATCTCGCAGATCTCCTCGAAATGGGTATAGGCGAAGTTCTCTTTGTGATGGGCCAGGCACCATTTGGCATGGATCGACCCGCCGCGGGAGACGATCCCGGTGCAGCGGGAGGCGGTGAGGGGGATGTATCGGAGCAAGACGCCCGCGTGGATCGTGAAGTAGTCCACGCCCTGCTCGGCCTGTTCGATCAGCGTATCGCGATAGATCTCCCAGGTCAGGTCCTCGGCGCGGCCGCCGACCTTCTCCAGGGCCTGATAGATCGGAACGGTGCCGATCGGCACCGGGGAATTCCGGATGATCCACTCGCGGGTCTCATGGATGTTCTTGCCGGTCGAGAGGTCCATGACCGTGTCGGACCCCCACCGGATCGCCCAGACCATCTTCTCGACCTCCTCTTCGATCGAGGAGGCGATAGCGGAGTTACCGATGTTGGCGTTGATCTTGACCAGGAAGTTCCGGCCGATGATCATCGGCTCGCTTTCGGGATGGTTGATGTTCGATGGAATGATCGCCCGGCCACGCGCCACTTCGTCGCGCACGAATTCCGGGGTGATGGCGCGTGGAATCGCCGCGCCCCAGGCTTGGCCCGGATGTTCAGGGACGCCGCCCGCCCGGCCATTTCCGTTTCCGTTTGTGGCGCCGTGGGCGGCCGCTTGCTCGCGCCACTGGTTTTCCCTGATCGCGATGAACTCCATTTCCGGCGTGATGATGCCCTTCCGCGCATAGTGGAGTTGGGTCACGTTGGCTCCGGCCTTGGCTCTGAGCGGTCTCCGGATGTGTTGGAACCGCAGGGAAGCGAGCTTGGGGTCCTGGGCGCGAGCCCGTCCGAATTGCGAGGTGAGGTCCGGCAGCTCTTCCACATCGCCCCGATCGAGGATCCATTGCCGGCGAAGTGGGGCTAATCCGCGCCGGACATCGATCTTGGCAGTCGGGTCTGTATAGGGCCCGGAGGTATCGTACACCACCACTGTTTCCTTAAGAGAAGCTTCTCCTTGCGGCGTGCGGGTCGGGGAGGTCTCGATTTCCCGCATCGGAACGCGGACGCCGGGCAATCGGCCGGAGACATAGGTTTTTCGCGACCCCGGAAGAGGCTGTGTCGTGATCGGGGGCGTGGTTCCGTCCTGAGGGGAAGAGCCTGTGGGAGTCACGAGCATGGTCATGTGAGAACCGCTCCTCTCTTGGTCGTCGCTGCAAACAAAAAAGCCGCACCAAACGAGGGTGCGGCTTGAAACCGGACAACGGTGTCGAGATGGCCGCTTCCCTACGCTGGCATTATCCAGGTCAGGTTCAGAGGGTCGCCCGGTGGTCCGGACTCTCAGCCTTTCGGCTCCCCTAGCTGTGAGACAAACGCAAGGCATCGTACACCTGCCGTTCGGAGAGTGTCAATGTTCTCCGGGGCGAACCTGATTCCCTCGCAGGTCTTCGACTCCAGGATGCAGAGCTCCGTCCGGTCCAGGGGACCTATGGAGAAGGCGCAACGGTAGTGCTTCTGGGTCCGTTGATTGTTGGGGATGCGTCACGTAGAATTCATAAAATTCCCTCTAGAAAGGTGCAGATGAGCGTTCAATTGCCCGTGCTCGGCCATCCCGTCGATTCGGACATCTTTCGTCCGACCGAGTGTCGATCCATTTCCGAGTATCAGTCGCTGTCCCCGGACGAACTCTATCGCCGCACATCTGAGGCGAAGCGGAGCTTGGGCGATCGCGTGATGGTGCTGGGACACAATTACCAGCGCGACGAAGTGATCGTGCATGCGGACTTCCGCGGAGACTCGTTGCTCTTGGCGAAGCTCGCGCAGCGGCATGCGGATCGCCCCTACGTCGTCTTTTGCGGCGTGCATTTCATGGCGGAGACCGCCGACATCCTGAGCCGGTCTCGGCAGACCGTCATCCTTCCCGATCTCGCAGCCGGTTGTTCCATGGCCGACATGGCGGCGATCGAGCAGGTGGAACAATGTTGGGAATCGTTGGGGCGGGTGATGCCGGTCGAAGAGACGGTGTTGCCGGTCGTCTACGTCAACTCTGCGGCGAATCTGAAAGCTTTTTGCGGCGAACATGGGGGGCTCACCTGCACCTCGTCGAACGCGCGGGCAATCATGGAATGGGCCTGGGCCAGACGGGAAAAGATTCTCTTCTTCCCGGACGAACACCTGGGGCGCAATACGGCGAACAAGATGGGCTTGCCGCCGGAACAGATGCTCGTGTGGGATCCTTTCCTCCCGAACGGCGGCCATTCAGCGGAGGCTCTCGGCAAGGCCAGACTGCTCCTCTGGAAAGGCCATTGCAGCGTCCACCAAATGTTCCAGCCGTCCCATGTGGACTATTTCAGGCGGCAATATCCGGATGCGACCGTAATCGTTCATCCGGAATGTCATGAAACCGTGGTCAACAAGGCCGATCTAGTCGGGTCCACGGAATTCATCATCCGCACGGTGAGCGAGGCGCCGGCCGGGACCACCTGGGCCGTAGGCACGGAGCTGAATCTCGTCAATCGGCTCAAGCGGGAGCAGGCCGATAAGCGGGTCTTTTTCCTGTCCTCCACCGTGTGCCAATGCGCCACCATGTTCCGGATCGATGCGCCGCACCTTTGTTGGGCCATGGAAAATCTGGCGGAGGGGCGGGTGGTGAATCACATCACCGTCCCAGACGACGAGAAGCAGTGGGCCAGAGTGGCGCTCGATCGGATGATGGATCTGAGCTGATCGGCCCCCCGAGCGACTCCCACCTTCCTCCCAACCGATCCCGAACGCTGGACTTCCGGGCGAATCTTCGTGTATGTGGCTCAGTGATGGACTATAAATCGACCCTGAACCTGCCCCAGACCGACTTCCCCATGAAGGCGAATTTGCCGCAGCGGGAGCCGGAGCTGCTCGCCTGGTGGGACCAACAGCGGCTGTATGAGACGATTCAGGCAGCCGGGCGTGGCCGGCCTCTGTACATACTGCACGACGGGCCTCCCTATGCGAACGGACATATCCATATCGGGCACGCGCTGAACAAAATTCTCAAAGACATCATCATCAAGTCCAAGACCATGGCCGGGTGCCAGGCCCCGTATGTGCCGGGGTGGGACTGTCACGGTCTCCCGATCGAGCATCAGGTTCTGAAAGAGTTGGGGAGCAAGAAGCAGGGGCTCGACATGATCGGGATCCGGCGGCTCTGCCGGGAGTACGCGGAAAAATACTATCAGATCCAGCGCGACGAGTTCCGCCGCCTCGGCGTGCTCGGGGATTGGGACCACCCCTACCTGACGATGACCCCGTCCTATGAAGCTGAGATCGTGCGCGAGCTGGGCAAGTTCGTCGAGCGCGGCGGCGTCTATAAGGGACTCAAGCCGGTGCTCTGGTGCACGCAGGACCAAACGGCGCTCGCAGAAGCGGAGGTGGAGTACGCCGACCACCGATCGCCTTCGATTTATGTCAGATTCCCTTTTGTGTTGTCACCCCAAGAGCTTTCTAACAGAGCGAATCTCCAGATCAATTTTCCCTCTGAAGTTAAGACTGTGTCGATCGTGATCTGGACGACAACTCCCTGGACGCTTCCGGCAAACCAAGCCGTATGTATCAATGAAGAGTTTGATTACGCTTTTGTCCAAGTGGGGAATGAGGTTCTGATCATCGCTGATAAGTTGTTGGAAGCAGTAATGAAGGCTTGTGGACTAACAGAGTACAAGAAGTTAGCTGTAAGAGGAAGGTTAGGTACTGCTGATCCAAGACAAATACATTCCGGAGGTAAGCTGGAAGGGTTGCTATGCAAGAGGCCTCTTTCTGAAGGACTCTCTCCTGTTCTTTATGGCGATTTCGTTACGTTGGACCAAGGTACAGGTTGCGTTCACATCGCTCCTGGTCACGGTCAAGAAGATTACCAATTGGCCCTTCGATACAACTCTTCTCCGTATTCACAGGTTCTTGAGCAGCCACTTGAAGTCTTAGCGCCTGTGGATAGTTCCGGCCGGTTCACCGAGACGGTCCCGGACTTTGCCGGACAGCATGTGTTCAAGGCCAATCCTCGGATCGTGGAACGGTTGCAAGAGAACGGGCGGCTCCTTGGACATGGGGCATTGACCCATTCGTATCCCCACTGTTGGCGATGCAAAAGCCCGGTCATTTTTCGGGCGACGGAACAATGGTTCGTCTCGATGGAGGCGAACGACCTCAGGAAAGATGCGCTGGCGGAAATCGAGCGGGTGCGATGGATTCCGACCTACGGGCGCGACCGGATCACCGGCATGATCGAGAACCGCCCCGACTGGTGCATCTCACGGCAGCGGGTGTGGGGGGTGCCGATCGTCGGGTTCTCCTGCACCGCCTGCAACACCATTCTCGTCAATCCGACGATCGTGGAACATGTGGCGGCCCTGGTCGAACAGGGCGGGACCGATGTGTGGTTCGGCCGATCGGCGGCCGAGTTGCTGCCGGCGGGAACGACCTGCGGCAAGTGCGGCGGCACGACGTTTGAGAAGGAAAAGGATATCCTGGACGTCTGGTTCGAGTCAGGGGTGAGCTATGCCGCTGTGCTGAAACCATGCAAGTGGTGGCCGGCGGATCTGTATCTAGAGGGGTCGGACCAGCACCGAGGGTGGTTTCACAGCGCCCTGTTGGCCGGGGTCACCACCGACCGGCGCGCTCCCTACAAGGCCGTGCTGACCCATGGGTTCGTCGTGGACGGGGCGGGCAAGAAGATGTCCAAATCAGCCGGCAACGTGGTCGCTCCCCAGGACGTGATCAAACAGTATGGAGCGGAAATTCTCCGGTTGTGGGTGTCCGCGCAGGACTATCGGGAAGACCTACGGATCTCGCAGGAGATCCTGGGGCAACTGGTCGAGGCCTATCGCAAGATCCGCAACACGAGCCGGTTCCTGCTGAGCAACCTCTATGATTTCGACCCGCTGCATGATCGCGTGGCCTATGAACGGCTGCCCGAGATCGACCGCTGGGCGCTTCTGCGGCTCAACCAACTGATCCCCAAGATCAAGGCCGCCTACGAATCCTTTGAATTCCATTCGATCTTCCACCAGCTCAACAACTTTTGCTCGGTGGACCTGAGCGCCGTCTACTTGGATATCCTGAAGGATCGGCTGTACACCTTCCGCAAGGACTCGACGTTGCGGCGCGGTTCGCAGACAGTGTTGCTAGACGTCCTCGTGGCGCTGACCAAGCTCATGGCGCCCATTCTGAGCTTCACCGCCGAGGAGATTTGGCGCATATTGCCCAAGGGAGCGGTGCCCGATCCGGGGCATTGGAGCGTGCACCTCGCTTCATTCCCGGAGGCTCCTCCGGAGTGGAACGATGCGGCGCTGGCTCAACGGTGGGATAGGCTCCTGGAAGTGCGGACGGCTGTGCAAGCGGCGTTGGAGGAGAAACGGCGAGAGAAGGTCATCGGCTCGTCTCTCGAAGCCCATGTGCTTATCGAGGCGAATCAGCAGCAATATGAATTTCTTGCTCAGTACATCACTGATCTGCCCAGCTTTCTGATTGTTTCGAGTGTTGACCTGAAGCAATCAGCGGCATTGCCTGTGGCCGAAGGAATGCGCTTCACCGTTCAGAAATCCACGGAACCCAGGTGCGAACGCTGCTGGAATTACCGGTCGTCCGTGGGGCAGGATCGCAGCCATCCCACGCTCTGCGACCGGTGCCTTGAGGCGATCCGGTGACCGCCGCCGGCACCAGATTTCTGCTGCTGGCGCTGGTCAGCGGAGCGGTCGTCTTTGCGGACCAACTGACGAAGCTCCAGATCATGCAGTCGATGCAACTGCATGAGTCGATCCCGATCATTCCCAACCTGTTCAGCCTGACCTACATTCGGAATCCCGGCGCCGCGTTCGGTCTGATGGCGGGCAGCAGCACCGGCTTCCGCCTGATCTTCTTCGCCTTTACCTCCGTGTTTGCCGTCGTGCTGCTCGGGACCATTCTGATCCGTTTGCCGGAGCGGGATCTCATGGGGCAATACAGCATCGCCGCCATTCTCGGTGGGGCCGTCGGCAATCTGCTGGACCGCGTACGCTTCGGCGAAGTGATCGACTTTCTCGATTTCTATGTGGGGCAGTACCATTGGCCGGCATTCAACGTGGCGGATGCCGCGATCAGCGTCGGGGTCTTTTTTCTCATCCTGCACTTTGCGCTGGAAAAGAAAGCCGACGCCCCTCCACCGTCGGCCGCGGTCCGGCCCGACGCCTAATCCAACCGGGCGTCGTCTGCCAGCGAAGGCGATCGTGTTCCCCGGTCATCGTTGAATGTCTCGACTTGCCGTTAGCCCGCGAACACATACAGGACCAGCGCGCCTAAGGCCATCCGATAGTAGGCGAAGGCCCGGAGCGTGTGGCGCTTGACGAATCCCATGAACAGCGCGATGACGGCCCAGGCCGTCAGAAACGACACCACCAGCCCAATGCCGAGCGCCAACAGGTCGGCTTGGGACATGAGCGCGTGCGATTTCAGGAATTGATAGAGGGTCGCGGCGACGAGTGTGGGAAGGGCGAGAAAAAACGAGTACTCTGTCGCGACCTTTCGGTCGAGGCCGACCAGGAGCCCGCCGACGATCGTGGAGCCGGAGCGGGACATGCCGGGAATCAACGAGGCACACTGGGCCAGGCCGATCCACCAGGCATGGGAGAGCGTCACCTGAGGCAGTTCCTTGATTCGCGGACGATCCTTCATGGCTTCGACCGCGAGAATGACCAGCCCCCCCGCGATCGATGAGAGGGCGACTGTGTCAGGCGTGAAGAGATGGGCTTTGATCCACCCATGCGCGAGAACGCCCACCAGGGCGGCCGGCAGAAAGGCCAGCCCGATTCCGACGATGAACCACAGGCTTGGGTGGAGCCGAAACGACTCTTGGAGCAGGAGAGTCCATGAGGAATGCGCCCGTTCCGCCGCCATGTGCCGGAAGCCGATCTGATCGCGGTAGGCCCGCCCGGCCAGCGTCTTGATCTTGTCCCATTCGTAGACGATCACGGCGAGGATCGCGCCGAGCTGGATGGAAATTTCGACGCTGGACGCAACCTCGCCGGTAAACCCGACGGCGTGGCCGACCAGAATGAGATGGCCTGTGGAGGAGACAGGCAGGTATTCCGTCAACCCTTCGACAAGACCCAGCAGCACAGCCAGTTCCGGACCCCATTCATTCACGAGAACCTTCCTTTGAGACGGTGACGGCGGAGAGACGGGTGAGGTGCGATGCGGCCATCATCACAGAGGCGGCTGTGCGCGTCAAGCCATCCGAGGATTCGTCCGCCTGTCCCTCAGGCGGCGCGTCCCGTCCGGCTGAGAATGCAAATGAGTTGACAAAAGCGAGGTGATACAATACATGACAGCATAGCTGGCCGAGCCTCTGTCCCCACCCCACAACTTGCAGGATCATGAAACGCGAAAGGAGAGAGTCCATGAAACCCATCTACGCCGTGACAGGAGCACTTCTGACGGCCTGCCTTGTCGGCGGCTGTGTGAGTTCCGGCAAGTACAATGAGGTTGTTGCCGAAAAGGATGCGACGGTGACCGAGCTGGAGCGAACCCGCTCGCAAAAAACCGCGTTGGAGCAGCAGGTCAAGACGCTCAAGGAGCTGAACGTCAAGTTCAGCAACGAAGCCCAGGCCGCGCGCGACGAGCTGCAACGGATCGAACATGGCCGCGACAAGGAGCGGTCTTCCGTGGATGCCCATACGAAGGAACTGGAACAGAAGGTGGCGCAGCTCAGCGCGCAACAGCGGAGCCTCCGTCACGAATACGAGGACGTCAAGCGGCATAACGAGACGCTCAAATCGCTGGTCGCCCGCTATCAAAAGGAGCTGAAGGATCGTTCCCCCGTGCCGGTGCCGGGGAGCGCGCAGCCGCCCTCGTTGTCGCTGCCGGGCGCGCCGGTTCCGGGTCCGTCGGCTGCGCCCCCCCCGGGGCTAGGGGCCAAGGCGGCGCCCTCCGGGCTGCCTCCGATGGGAGCCGGGGCTCCGCTGAACCTCAACAAGGCGACCGCCGGTGAAATGGTGGAGCAGTTGGGTGTGACAAAAGATGTGGCGGAGAAAATCGTGAGCAATCGTCCCTACCGGCTCAAGGGAGAGCTGGTGGCGAAGAACGTGGTGCCCAAAGAAACCTATGACGTCATCAAGGATCGCGTGACGGTCAGCCCGTAGGGCAAGGATTGGAGCGGTAGCAGGAAGGGGCTGTTTGCCGCGGCGGCAAACAGCCCCTTCCTGCTTTGGGGCTCGCGCGCGCCCGATGAACAAGCCGCGGCGACACAGTGGGTGTCGTAGGGCATGCGGGATAGCTCCACAAGGATCGACTTGATAGAATAGCGCAGGCTGTAAGGGACGATCCTATGCGTCGAACGGTTTCGATCATCGCATTATTGGGTGCCGTGGGAGCCGGTGTCTGGCTCTTCTTGTTCTCGAATGATTCCCCCACGGTGATCAGGTACAAGACGGCCGTGCTCGAACGGGGGGCCGTTGTGTCGGTCGTCAATGCGACCGGGACCGTCAATCCCGTCGTTGCGGTTCAAGTTGGAACCCAGGTCTCGGGCATGATCAAGAGCCTCAATGCGGACTTCAATTCGGTTGTCAAAGCAGGCGACGTGATCGCGCAGATCGATCCGGCACCCTTTCAAGCCAGGCGGGATCAGACCGCCGGTAATTTGGGGATGGCGCGGGCGGCGGTCTCCAAGGCGCGGGTGGACCTCGCGCAACGGACGCGCGAGTTGGAACGGATGAAGGGATTGCTTGCCCAGCAGTTCGTGTCGCAGAACGATGTCGATATGGCCCTGACGGCGCAGGAAAACGCCCAGGCCCAGCTCAAGCTGGCCGAAGCCCAACTGAAACAGGCGGAGGCCACGCTGGATGCGGCCGAGCTCGATTTGAAGTACACGACCATTCGTTCCCCGGTAAACGGGATCGTGATCGCCCGTAACGTCGAGGTGGGCCAGACGGTCGCCGCAAGCTTCGCCACCCCCAACCTGTTTTTGATCGCCTTGGACTTGACCCAGATGCAGGTGGATACGAATGTCAGCGAAGCCGATATTGGAGGAATTGCCGAAGGGAAAGCGGCCGTCTTCACGGTGGACGCCTACCCGGGGGAATTGTTCCGCGGCAAGATCCGGCAGGTGCGCAATGCGCCGATCAACGTCCAGAACGTGGTCACCTACAATGTGGTGGTCGGAGTCGAAAACCAGGACCTGCGATTGAAGCCGGGAATGACCGCCAATGTGTCGATTGTGGTCGCGCAGCGGGATCAGGTCCTCAAGGTGCCCAACGCCGCGCTACGGTTCGTGCCGCCCGCCGTTCCGCTGGGAGGCGGGGGGATCGGCGCCGCGACGGCGGCGCCGAAGGCTGATGTCGCGACGGAAACGAGGGGGAAAACGCTGTGGCGGCTCGGCAGCGGAGACCGGCCGGAACCGGTCCCGATCCAAACCGGCCTCTCCGACGGCCTGTTTACGGAAATTATCGGGGCCACGCTGCAGGAAGGGGACCGTGTCATCGTCGGCCTGGAGTCGCCGAGGTTAGAACAGAGGACAACCACCTTGCCGCCCGGCTTCGGCTCGGCACAGCGGCGATCGGGGCGCGATCGAAGCCTGTAGAGACCGGCCTGTCTGTGATCGCTCATGGGAGATCTGATCGACTGTCGGGATGTCTGGAAAATCTACCGGGTTGGAGCGGTGGAGGTGCCGGCGCTGCGGGGGGTCACCCTTCAAGTGCAATCCGGGGAATTCATCGCGATCCTCGGCTCATCCGGATCGGGCAAATCGACCCTCATGTATATCCTGGGCTGTCTGGACCGGCCGACCAGCGGGACGTACCTGCTTGAGAGACGGGATATCGGAGCTGCTTCGGCCGATGAGCTGGCCGAGATCCGAAACCGGAAGATCGGATTTGTCTTTCAAAGCTTCAACCTGATCCCTCGCACGAGCGCCTTGGAAAATGCCCAGCTTCCGCTGTTCTATCGAGGCCTGGGGCTGAGCGAACAGCGGGCCCGGGCGTCGGCGGCGCTCGCCCGCGTCGGGCTCTCGGGTCGCGAATCGCATTACCCCGCTCAACTGTCAGGAGGACAGCAGCAGCGAGTGGCGATCGCACGGGCCCTGGTCACGGATCCGTCGATTCTCCTGGCGGATGAGCCCACTGGAAACCTCGATACGGAGTCCAGCCGAGAGATCATGCGCATTCTCCAAGGCTTGAACCGTGATGAAGGCATCACGGTCATTCTCGTGACCCACGAGGCCGACATCGCGGCCCATGCGTCCCGACAACTGACGATGAAGGATGGTGAAATCGTGAGCGACCGGGCCGTTTCGCCGGCGTTCATCTCTGCTCCGTCATGTACGCCTTCCTCTACCTGACCATCGCGACCGCCTTCCGCATCATTGCGCGCAATCGGCTCCGCGCCGCCCTCACAATGCTGGGCATTATCATCGGCGTGGCCTCGGTCATTGCTATGGCCAGCATCGGCCAGGGAGCCCGTGCCCTTGTCCAAGCCCAGATCGCCACCATCGGCACCAACGTCATCATCGTGCTTCCGGGTACTACGACCGTGGGCGGTGTGCGAGCCGGGCAGGGAGCCGCGGTAACCCTCACGGTTGCAGATGCGCTGGACCTGAAGAAGAAGGTGCCGCTGCTGTTGGACACCGGCTGGGCCAAGCGGGATGTGTTGCAGATCGTCAGCGGCAACAGGAACTGGAATGGACCGGTCAACGGGATCTCCCCGTCGTATTTGGTGATCCGCGATTGGTCCTTTGCGGGCGGCGGTCCCTTCACGCAGGCGGATATGGATACGGCGGCGCGCGTGGCCCTGCTCGGGCGCACTGTGGTCGAGAACCTGTTCGAGCCGGGCGAAGATCCGGTGGGCGCGACCATTCGCATCAGAAATGTGCCGTTCACGGTCGTCGGCGTCCTGGCCCCCAAGGGCCAATCGGCCCAGGGCTCGGATCAGGATGACATCGTCTTCATTCCCTTCACCACGGCGGAGCGGAAGGTCGTCGGCACCTCGTTTCTCGGGTCAGTCGGGGCGCTCTTCGCCTCTACGGTCAGACCGGAAGATCTGCCGGAAGCCGTCGAACGGATCAGGGAGGTGTTGCGGGGACGCCACCGGCTGCAACCGGACCAACCGGATGATTTCACCATCCGCACCCAGGTGGATATCGGCAAAGTCCAGGAGGGCATTACCGCGACGATTACCAACCTGCTGTTCGCTGTGGCCTCGATCTCGCTCGTGGTCGGCGGCGTCGGCATCATGAACATTCTGCTGGTCTCGGTGACCGAGCGGACCAGAGAGATCGGCGTCCGGATGGCCGTCGGGGCCAAACGGGGGCATATTCTCTTTCAATTTCTGATCGAAGCGATCACGTTGAGCCTGTTCGGAGGAGCGGCCGGGATCCTGCTTGGCGTGCTGGCCTCGAAGCTCGCCACGGCTGTGGCCGGGTGGCCGACGGTCATCTCGGGCGCGTCGATTCTGATCGCCTTCTGCTTCTCCGCCGCGGTCGGGCTCTTTTTCGGCCTCTATCCGGCCAATAAGGCCTCGCGGTTGGACCCCATCGAGGCGCTTCGCTACGAATAGATCGGTCGGCTGGGTTACTTCCTGTTCAGGTGCTCGGAGGGCGGCGGCGAGGGAAGGTTGCGTTGGCTGGTCGTGGGCTGATCAAACAAGTGAGCGCAAGCCTGTGCGGCGGAGATCGTCACCAGAATCGTCGCGATCAGTTCAAAGTACCCGCCCATTGGTGTCGCTCCTTCCGTCGCGTCCTGTCCTAACCGTAGCCGGCATTCGGGCTGGGTCGTAGACCACAAGGAAGTAACTCCGAAGCTGGGCAGCAAACCGATCCGAAGGCAGGCGGGCAAGACCGACACAGGTAGAGGTGAATCAAGTGGCAAGGGGCTGATCCAATAACGACAGCGTCACCTCGATTCGCGGCTGGTGCTTGTCTTGCCGCTTGTACAGGTGGATTTCCGTAATCCGATTGTCGTTGAGCCCCAATCCCGCGCAGAGCGCGTCCTGCGCGATCTTGAGGCCGCTATCCACGTCCCGCCGCAGCGCCGAGCTGAAGCAAAATCGGATCGTGAGCGATAGGGAGGCCGACTGGATCCTGTCCAAGAAGAAGGCTCGCCGGGGAAAGCGGGCGAGTCCGACCGCCACCAATTGGGCGACCTCGGCCTTGTACGTGCGGCCGGCCGCAGTCAACACGCGCCGGCCGTTGACCGTCGCATATTGGTGATTGATGCTCGGGGGGACGGGGAGGATCGCTTCCAGAGAAGTATCGGAGATGCGAGGATACGGATAAGGGGCCGGTGGCGTCGATGCCGGTCGTTTTTTCTTGACCTGGAACGAAAGGGGTTTTCGATGTGAATCAGGTCTGGCTGACGACGCTGGGACAGGCCCTATGAGAGGGAGCACGTCAGCGGACGAAACGGAGGAGCTACTGCGATAGGATACGACGCGCACCGCGACGGGGTATCGAGTCTGTTTGCGGGTCACGAGGGGAAGAAGGGACGGCCGAGGCTTACAACAGGTTCAGGATCTTGCCGATGTTTTGCTCATAGTGATCTTCGGTCTTGCTGATGTAGCGGCGCCAGTCCGAGGGATTCCAGAGCTCGATCCGGTGATACATGCCGACCAGGACCACTTCTTGATCTTCATCCAGCGGGATCAGCTTGCGCAGACGGCCGGGGATCAGCACGCGTCCGGTCTTATCGAGATCGGAATTGCCGGCTTCCGACACGATAAAGTGCATGAATAGGCGGCTTTGATCTTCATCCAATTTGCTCTGCATGCGGCCGAGGACGCGCTCCCACTCGGGAGCGGTGTAGATCCACAGGGATTGCTCCGGACCCTTGAGGAACACCACGCCTCTGGCTTCCGCCTCGATTTGCTCTCGAATAGGTGAAGGCATGATAAAGCGGCCCTTCTCATCCACCTTGCAGAGGTACTCTCCGGCAAAGTACGACTGGCCCCGCTTCTCTTCTCTCAGATTGCCAAGGTCCATCGTCGTTCGATGCCTGAAACCGGAACCGGTGTTGCTCGGATGATGGTGGCGACCGCCCGTGTGGTGAAACGGGCTTGGAAGGTTCGCTGATGGGGCCATCGTAGGAGGACGAGGCCATCTTGTCAAGCCACTTTGCAAAGCAGAAGGAGAGAAAAAAGGAAACCCAGTGCTACAGGGTTCGAGCCAGCGTTACGACGTACACCTCGGCACTGCCCGCCCTGCGCAGGGTTTTGGCGCATTCGTTGACCGTCGTGCCGGTTGTGAACACATCATCGACCAACAGCACGCGCCGGCCGGAGATTCTCCCCGACCTGGCCACCGCGAAGGTCCGGCGAAGATTTTTGAGCCGAGCCCTGCGGGGGAGCGCCGTCTGGGGCGTGGTCTGCCTGATACGAACGAGGCTGGACCAGTCCAGCGGTTTGCCGATGGCGCGGGCGATGGCATCCGCCAGCAGCAGGGACTGGTTGTACTCCCGCTCCAGCAGGCGATAAGGCCCCAAAGGGACCGGCAAGACGAGGTCCAGCTCTGGAAAAGCCGGGAGGTGTTTGCACATCAAACGGCCCAAGACCGATCCCAGGACCATCTTGTTTTTGTACTTGAGGAGATGGACCAGGTCTCGAAGCGGCGATTCGTACGGGAAGAGCGACCAGGCGCGCGTATAGGAGGGCTTTCGGCGCCGGCAGGTTGCGCAGGTGTGGTCGGGACTGTAGGTCAGGGCGACCGGCGAGGCGAACGGGAACCCGCAACGAGGACAACGAGGTTGCGGCAGCGGCTCGATCCGGGCCCAACAGGAGCGACAGGCGAATGGCAGGGGGTCATCGGTCAAGCGGATCCCGCAAGCGCCGCACGACATGGGAAGGATATGATTGAGGATGCGTCGCCCTACGGCTCCCAGCCGCGTCGGCCATGACCATGAAGCCGTCGGACCCACCGTCAGGCTGAAAGGTGCAACCGGCATGGCGGATATGCTATACGAGCCCGCTTCTCCATGTCGATCCGGACCTACATCGTTCAACTGCGCGCCGTGAGCAAGATCTACGATCGGGGGCCTGTGCCGGTCCACGCCTTGCGCGACGTGACGCTGTCCGTGGGAACCGGAGAGTTTCTTGCGCTGACCGGTCCCAGCGGCTGCGGCAAGAGCACCCTTTTGAACCTGGTGGCCGGGCTCGACCGGCCGACCTCTGGCGACATTGTTCTGGATGGGCAACCGACCGGAGGCTGGTCTTCCCTGCAATGGACCAGGGCAAGACGGGATCTGATCGGGATCGTGTTTCAAGCCTTTCACCTCTTGCCGGCCTTGACGGCCGAAGAAAACGTGGCGATGCCGCTATTGCTGAGCGGCTCTGCGGGCCGCAGCCTGTCGTCCCGTGTGGCGGAATGTCTGGATCTGGTCGGCCTTCGCGAGAGGGCCAAGCATAGGCCGAGCGAGCTGTCCGGCGGAGAACAGCAGCGGGTGGCCATCGCGCGAGGAGTCGTGCACAGGCCGAGACTGCTCATCGCGGACGAACCGACCGGCAACCTGGATTCGCGAACGGCCGCAGAGATTCTGGCGCTCTTGAGGAGCTTGCCGCGCCAACTCGGCTGCACTATTATGCTGGCCACGCACAGTGATGCGGCGGCAAGGCAGGCCGATCGCCTCTGCCGGATGAAGGACGGGTTGCTTCATGACCACCCGCCAAAGACACTGCCACAGGACACCGCTTGACTCCTGAGTTATCGATCACCATCGCGGGAGTTCGCTTCCCCTCCTGCTTCATGAATGCCGCCGGGGCGCGCTGCGTCACGCGCGAAGAATTGGAGCGGCTGGGCCGGTCTCGCGCCGGCGCCATCGTCACCAAATCGATGACCGTGGAAGCCCGACAGGGCAACCCCGAGCCCCGGTATTTCGGCTTTCCGTCCGGGTCGATCAATTCCATGGGTTTGCCGAATCTGGGCTACCTCGCCTATGCGGAAATGATCCCCGCGCTGCGGACTTTCAAGAAGCCGATCATTGCCAGCGTGGCCGGCCTGTGCGAGGACGACTTCCTCGTCATCGCCAAGGAGATCAACGCCAGCCGGCCGGATCTGATCGAAGTGAACCTGTCCTGTCCGAACATTCCGGGGAAACCGCAAATCGGCTACGATCCCGAGGCGTCGGAGCGGCTGCTCAAGCGGGTCCGGCCTCTGATCACCGTTCCCATGGGGGTGAAATTGCCCCCCTATTTCGATCCCGTCCACCATCAGGTGATGGCGGAGGTCATCCGTCGCGCGGACGTGGACTTTCTCTCGCTGATCAATTCGGTCGGCAATGCGCTGGTCGTCGATCCCGACCGGGAAGCGGTGGTGATCAAACCGAAAGGCGGATTCGGGGGACTCGGCGGCGCCATCATCAAGCCGGTAGCCCTGGCCAACGTTCGGGCCTTCTGGAAGCTGCTGGAAGGCCGGGTGCCGATTATCGGAACGGGCGGGGTCGTTCGGGGCATCGATGCGTTCGAGCACATGCTGTGCGGAGCGTCCGCCGTCCAGATCGGGACTGCGCTGGTCGAAGAAGGGGTGGACGTGTTTGAGCGGCTGGAGCGGGAACTGGCGGCGGTCCTGGCGCAAAAAGGGTACGGATCGGTCGACTCGTGCCGGGGGAAGCTCCGGGAGCTCTGAGGCGCCAAGCCTACCGGGCGAGGAAATTTTTCGGAAGGAACTTGTGCGCCAAAGCTTGGCGGAGCAACTGCGCCACGTTCCGGACCCCCAACCGCCGCATGAGGTTGAACCGGTGCACCTCGACCGTACGCACGCTGATCCGCAGCCGGTGCGCCGTCTCGCGGTTAGTCAGGCCTTGAGCCACACAGCGCAGGATTTCCTTCTGGCGAGGCGTCAGGGCCAGCCTCGGGACGGAACGTGTGCTCGCCGCATGGGCGCGTGACCTGACTCGGGATCTGGCTCGTTTGGTGGTCTTTCGTCGCGTCCTCATAATGCTGTCAGCCTAGCACAGCCGACGGCCTCTGTAAACTACCTGCTGGTAAAACCCCTAGGCCTGTGGTTTTTTTCCTGTTCAAGATCCGCCGACTCCTCAACCCGGCGGGGAGAACCTGTCCATGAGGGGAACGGGATGATCGGGCTCCTGCTGTGCGCCTGGCGATTGGCCAAGGGCCACGTCGCGGGCCACCCGCTTCGCACGATTCTGACCCTCGTCGGCGTGAGCCTGGGGGTTGCCGCGCCGGTGGGGCTCCAAAGCGCCAATCGGGTGGTGCTGGAGTCGTTCCAGGACGCGGTGCTTGAGGTCGCCGGCGGGGCGAGGCTGGAGGTGGTCTCCGACAGGGGGAGTCTTGCGGAGGACATCATCGTGCCCTTGCGTGGTATTCCGGAAGTGGCCGCCGCCGTGCCGGTGCTCCAGGAAGGACTTCGCCGCCCCTCGTCCGGTCTGGCTTTTTCTGTCCTGGCGCTGGATCTGCTCGAACTGGAACGGATCAAGCCCGTGCGCGTGCGGGATGACCGGCTGGACTCTTCATCTCTTCGGTGGTTCGAATCGGATGCGGTTCTGCTTGGACGCCGATTGGCCGAACGCCTAGGCGCGCAGCCGGGCCGGGACCTGGATGTGATCGCCGGGGTCGAACCGCGACGGCTGACCGTGGCCGGCATCCTGGAGGGAACCTCGCGTGGGTCGTCCGTCTGGGACGATCTGGCGGTCATGGATATCGCCGAGGCTCAGGAACTCTTCGGACGGGTGGGAGAGGTGGATCGAATCGAACTCCTGGTCGGAGCGGAACAGTCCTTGGAGACCGTACAACGAAAGGTCGAGGCCCTGCTGCCACCCTCGCTCCATGCCAGGCGACCGGCGCAACGGGGGGAGCAGGTGGACGCGATGATCCAGGCATTCAGGCTCAATCTCCTGATGTTGAGCCTGGTCGGGCTGCTTGTGGGAGGATTTTTGATCTACAACACGCTGTCGTTCTCGGTTGCGCAGCACCGCCGGGAAATCGGCATCCTGCGCGCGATCGGGATGACGGAGCCGGCGCTCGCCGGCCTGTTCCTGATCGAAGGCGCCCTGTTCGGCATGGTGGGAGGGACGCTGGGCAGCCTCCTCGGCCTGGCGTTGGCCGATCGTTTGGTCCTGCTGGTTGGCCGAACGGTGACGGATCTCTATGTCGCTGTCTCCCCCGGCACGAATATCGCTGTTGATGCCCTGCCCCTATTCATGCGAGGCCTGATCCTGGGAACGGGCTTTTCATTGTTGGGCGCCTTGGGGCCGAGTATCGAAGCTGCCCGCACGAAGGTGGTTCAGGCGCTGTCGGCCGGCGGATACGACTCGGCCCGACCTATTCGACCCGCTCGGCATGGCTCGATCGGGCTGATGCTCTTGAGCGCCTCTGCCCTATTGTCGATGGTCCCTCCGATCGGAATGATCCCTGTCGGAGGGTATCTTTCAGTCCTCTTGCTCTTGATCGGGTTCTCCTTCCTGGCACCCCTGTTGATTCATGCCTGTGCCGGCAGGAGCCTGTTCGGAGGACCTCACCGGTGGAAAACCCACCCCAGGGCCATGCTCCCGTTTCTGGCCGTCCAAACAGCGGGACGGTCACCGGGGCGAAACGGCGTCACCGTCTCCGCGCTGATGATCGGGTTGGCCATCATGGTCGGGGTGGTATTGATGATCCAGAGCTTCCGCAAGACCGTGGAGGTCTGGATTGATCAGACCGTGGTCGCGGACCTGATCGTCGCGCCTGGTGGGTGGCCCTACGCGGGGCATGAAGGCGGTCGCGACCTGGTGATTCCTCGGGCCTGGGCGGATCGGATCGCCCAGACTCCCGGCGTGGAGGCCGTCGAAACCTATCGGGACCTCCGGATCGAGCTGGCAGGGCGTCTTCGGTCGATCGTCGCCAGAGATTTGGCGCTCCATGCGCAACGGAGCCGGTATCTGCTCGTCCACGGCGAGTCGAAAGCGGTTCTGCGGGAAGCCGTCGCGCGCCGCGGCGTCGTGATCTCGGAAGTGCTGGCGACGGCGCTGCATCTCGATGACGGGGACGAGATCGTGCTGCCGACACCGGCCGGAGAGCAGACCTTTCCGGTCATGGGGGTGTTTTACGATTACGCGACCGACGGCGGAAAGATCGTGATGGACCGTGCGCTGTTTGAGGAATTCTGGGGCGAAGGGGGAGCCACGGTGGTGCCGGTGTATCTTGAGCCTGGCGCCGATCCGGAGGCGGTCGCGCGCCGCTTGGAAGCGCAATTTCTGGGGCTCAGCCGGGCCACCCCGATTTTCACGGTGATCAAGAATGCGGAGCTGCGGAGAGAGATCCTGGCGATCTTCGACCGCACGTTTGCGCTGACCTATGTGTTGGAGGTCATCGCGGTGTTGGTCGGAATGCTGGGCATCGTGAATACGCTGCTGACGTCGGTGCTGGAGCGGCAGAGGGAATTCGCTACCCTGCGGGCCATGGGAGCGGGCGATGGACAGGTCACCGGCCTGGTCCTCTGGGAAGCGCTGTACCTCGGCGTGATCGGGGCGGTCTTGGGTGTCGCCAGCGGTCTCTGCCTCGCGCTGCTGCTGGTACGGGTCATCAATAAACAGTCCTTTGGATGGACAGTACAGCTCACCGTCTCGTTTCCCGTCTTGGCACAGGCGGTCGCGCTGGCGATGGGAGCGGCCCTTATCGCCGGCTACTGGCCCGCCCGTTGGGTGAGCAGGCAGGTTCCTGCCGAGGGGTTGCGTTATGAGTGAGGGAAGTTAATGGACCCGATCAGGCTTCTCGACCGGCTCCGGCTGGCTGATCGTCCTGCACCTCGACTTCGAAGCCGAGGTCTTCAATCATCTTCCAGACATCCGGCGCCGGCTGGCCCGGTGTCGTCAGGTAGCCGTTCACGAAGACGGAATCGGCCGGATAGAGCGACAGCGGCTGCAACCAGCGGAGGTTGTGCTCGCGTCCGCCGGCGACCCTGATTTCCGTCTTCGGATGGAGAAAACGGAACAGGCAGAGGATCTTCAGGCAGCGTTGAGGGCTTAGGTCGTCGCAGCCTTCCAGCGGCGTGCCCTGAACCGGGTGCAGGGTGTTCAGCGGAATCGAATGCGGCCGGACATCCAGCAAAGCGTACGCCAGGTCCAGGACATCCTCATCCTGTTCCCCCATGCCGAGGATGCCGCCGCAGCAGATCTCGAGATTCGCGTCGCGCGCGTGGCGAATGGTGGCCAACCGGTCCTGGTAGGCGTGCGTGGTGCAGATCGACGGATGGTACCGCTCACTCGTGTTCAGGTTGTGGTTGATGCGATCCACGCCGGCCGCTTTTAACCGGCGGGCCTGCTCTCCGTTCAGCAATCCCAACGAACAGCAGATTTGAATCGGGATGTCCCGCTTGATCGCGCGGACCGCCTCGGAGATCTCGTCGATTTCCCGATCGAGTGGGCCTCGGCCGCTGATCACGATGCAATAACGCTGGGCCTTGGACGCGGCCGCCTGCTTGGCTCCCGCCATCATGGCTTCGCGCGGCAGCAGGCCGTATCGTTCGATCGGCGCGGTCGAAATCGATGATTGCGAGCAATAGTGGCAATCCTCCTGGCAGGCGCCGCTCTTCGCGTTTTGCAGCATTTGCAGCCGGACCTTGCGGCCGAAATAACGCCGGCGCACGGCAAAGGCCGCGTCGAGCAGCTTCAGGAGATGATCGTCCGGCGCCGACAGGACGGCCGCCGCCTCGTCGCGGGTCAGCGGTTCATCCCGAAGCGCCTTGACTGAACAGGATTGATAGAATACGTCGTGCATCATGGCAGCGGGGAGTTGTGTGGTCAAAAGAAGGGGAAGACTACACGGTTTCAAACGGCGATGCAACACCTTGGTAGGTCGGGCGGGGCGCCGGTTGCGAGGCTTCCTGATCGGATGCCTGTGCCGGCGACCCCAGCCAGGGCAGGGCCACGAAGGAGTTCCACTGGCCGCAGGCGCGGCAGCGCCCGGACCATTCTCTGGATTCCGCTTGGCAATGCAGGCACCGGTAGGGGACCACGACCCGTTTCCGGAATCCGAGCGCCTTCTTGAGCTCGAGCACGGCTTCTTCCATATGGTGCTTGCGGAGATGCAGGTTGGCCATGATCTTATGGTAGTCGGCCAATTGGTCGTGAGGCCCTTCAAGAGCGCTCAGTAGGTCATAGGCATCATCGACCATCTCCAGACGATAGTACAGCTTCCCCAGGTAGAACTGCAGGACGGGATTCTGGGGATCGCGTTGAATCGCGGTCTGATAGACGCGGATGATCTCCGCCGGTTCGCCGAGTTCCAAATGCAGCTCTTCCAGCCGATGGAGAATGATGATGCTCTTGGTCTTCGCATAGACCTTCTCCAGGATCTCCACGGCGTTCTTGATCTTGCCTTCATGTAGCAGAATTTCTCCGAGGCCGATATAGGCCGGCAGAAAGCGCCGGTCTTTCTTGATGGCGCCTCGGAAGTAACGGCGGGCTTTTTCGGGATGGCCCCGCTCGAGAAATTGCCGGCCGACCTCGTACATGCAGCCGACCAGGAGGTCCGACGCGGCCTGGGCGTCGGCCGCCGGCAGATTGGCCTTGACCAGCCGGTGTTGAATTTCCAGGGCCTCGCTCCATTTTTCCAGCCGAATAAGCAGGTCCCGCTTGCGGATCAGGGCGGTGAGATGGTCGGAGTCGATCCGCAGAATGTCCTGCAGCGCCTGTAAGGCGTCTTCGTACCGTTTGGCGCCCTCCAGGTCCGTGGCGAGTTCGAGGAGCACCTCGATATTGCGAGGTTCGACTCGATGGGCGGTCTGGTGCAATCGGATCGCCTCGACGAAGTTGTGTTCGGCTCGGTACAGGTTGCCGAGCCACAACAAGGTTTCAATTCGATGGGAATCGATGGCCAGCGCCTTTTGAAAAATCACCTTGGCGTCGCCGAGCCGGCGCGACAGGAAGGCCTGCATGCCCTCTTGGTGCAGGGCAGTCACCTTCTCATGCCGGCGCTGGAGCCTCGTGCTGCGCCAGGCTCCGATCAGGTGCGTGGTTTCGCGAATCCCCACGATGACGGTCACGATCAATACCCCCACGGCCATCGACAACAGGACGAGCGTCACCGGGCTGAGTTCGAGGGAGACGGTAGGGCTGGTGCGGATGGTGATGGTGCCGGGATTCAGCTCGCGAAAATAGCCGTAAAACAGGAAGACGACCGTAAACAGGAAGATCGAGAACAGCAACCGCAACATGACTTAGGCTCCACGGCTGAGCCCGGATGATCGAGAACGTGCCGGCCGCGGACGTTCCGCAGGCTTAGGAGGCGATATTGTGCTGGGAATGCGCACGCGCTTGGCGTCCGACCACAAGCGTTCCAGTCCGTAGTGGTCGCGGACCGCGCTGTGGAAAATATGAACCACGACATCGCCGAAGTCCATGAGAATCCATTTTGCCGAGGATGCGCCCTCCATGCTGAGGGGCGGATGGCGCTGCGCGGACAGGGTCCCGTCGATGCTGTCCGCGATGGCGCGGACTTGCCGTTCAGATTCACCGGAACAGATGACGAGATAATCGGCGACCGAGGTCAGTGCGGCCACATGCAGGACGAGCACATCGGTGGCTTTCTTGTCCAGCGATGCCCGTGCGATGGCCAGTGCTTTAGCTTTTGAATCCAGCGAGATGATGGTTCTCCCGATACAACCCCTTGCGGAGTATATAGGATTCGACTTGGGCGGGCAAGAGACCGTCGAGGCCGGCCCCGAGCCGAATCCGCTCGCGAATCAACGTGGCCGAGACTAAACAAGGGGGGATGGCGAGCAGGAATAGCCGCCGTGCCGCCGGCAACTCGAACACCAGCGAATCCGTGCGGCTGCTCTCGAGGTCACGGAGCGCCACGTTGTCGAGGGGCGGCAGCAACTCCACGCGAGACAGCTCGGTGAAGGAGGCGCCTGCCCGCGAGACGACGACAAAGTGACAGGAGGAGAGCAGGTCGCCGGCGCGCCGCCAAGTGGACAAATCCAGAAAGGCATCCAGGCCGACAAGAAAATACAGTTCCGCGCTCGCTCCCCATTCCTGTTGCAGCAGCGTCACCGTGTCGATCGAATAGGAAATGCCCGGTCGCCGGATTTCGAGGTCCGAAACCGCTAAACCCGGTTCTCCCTCCAGGGCCAGCGTCACCATGGCAAGTCGGTCCTCGGCCGGGGCCAGATCAACGGCATGCTTGTGAGGGGGATCGCCGGTCGGAATGAAGAGAATCTGGTCGAGATTCAGCCGCTGGCGCACGTCGTGGGCGAGCGTGAGGTGGCAGCGGTGAATGGGGTTGAATGTGCCGCCGAGCAGGCCGATCTTCCTGGGTGATTGGCCAGTTGGAGTCGTGGTTCTTGCGAGGGGCATGGGTTAAAAGGCTAGTCGAGCAGGACCAGGTTGTCCCGGTGGATGACTTCCTCGTATTCCTGTTGCCCATACCGCTCCCGGATGTCGGCGGTTTTGAGGCCCTTGATGCGCGACAGCGCCTCGGCGGAGAAATTCACCAGCCCCTTGGCACATTCCCGCCCGTCGCGTGTCATGCAGGAGACGGCGTCGCCGGCCTGGAAGTTGCCGTCAATGTCGATGATGCCCGAAGCTAGCAGGCTCTTCCCCCGCTCGACCAAGGCCTGGACGGCGCCGTCATCCAACGTCAGGCGTCCCTTGGACCGCAGGGTAAAGGCGATCCAATGTTTCCGGCTTGCCAGCCGGCGAGGTTGCGGCAAGAACAGTGTGCCGCCCTGGGAGCCGTGAAGGACGGACTGCAACAGCCCCGGTTGCTCGCCGTTCAGCAGGAGCGTGCCGACGCCGTAGGCGGCGATTTTCTTGGCCGTGCCGACCTTGGTGATCATCCCTCCGGTTCCTTCCAGGGTCGCCGAGTCGCCGGCCAACTGTTGGATCTCGTCCGTGACCTTCTCGACCAGCGGAATCAAGGTCGCATGCGGGTGCTTGCGGGGATCGGCCGTGAACAGGCCGTCCACATCCGACAGGATGACCAGGAGGCCGGCATCGACCAGATGGGCCACTTCTCCTCCCAGCGTGTCGTTGTCGCCGAAGCGGATCTCGTCCACGGCGACGGTATCGTTCTCGTTGATGATCGGGATCACGCCGAATTCGAGAAGCGCCGTGAGCGTATGTCTCGCGTTCAAGAACCGGCGCCGATCGGCCAGATCCTGGTGCGTCAGGAGCACCTGCGCGACCTTTTGGCCGAATCGCTCGAACGCCTTCTCATAAGCCCACATCAGCCGGCTCTGTCCGACTGCGGCGGCGGCTTGTTTGACCGGCAACTGCTTCGGGGACGAGGTCAGCCCCAGCTTGGTCAGGCCCGACACGATCGCACCAGAGGTTACGATCAGCACCTCGCGGCCTTCCTGCTTGATCGCGCTAATCTCGGCCGTCAAACGCTCGATCCGGTCCTCGCGCAGGCCCAGATTGCGGGACGCGATCAGGCTGCTCCCGATCTTCACGACCAGCCGGGAGACGTCTTTCAGTAGTTGCTCGCGCACGGAGTTTGTCTCAGCGATAGGACCTGTTTGCCGAGAAAGCGAATCAGCTCCTCGAGCCCTTCTCGCGTGGCGGCCGAAATCGGGAAGAGGCGGATACGCCGCTTCTTGCAGAAGGTTCGGAGGTCGTCGAGACGGCGGCCGTCGCCTTGGATATCCATCTTGGTGGCGGCGACCGCGAAGGGGCGCTTCTTCAAGGTCCGGTCGTAGGTTTCGATCTCGCGGCGGAGGGTCAGAAAAGTCTCTACCGGATCGTCAGTCGCCCATTCGGAGATATCGACGAGATAGAGAAGCAGGGAGGTCCGTTCGACATGCCGGAGGAATTGATGGCCCAATCCTTTCCCCTCATGCGCTCCCTCGATCAGACCGGGAATGTCGGCGACGACGAAGTTGTGCTCTTCATCCCACTGGACGACGCCGAGGTTCGGGATCAGGGTTGTGAAGGGGTAGTCCGCAATTTTGGGCCTGGCCGCTGACACGGCCGCGATCAAGGTGGACTTGCCCGCGTTGGGGAGCCCCACCAATCCGACATCGGCCAGCAATTTCAGCTCAAGGCGCAGCCAACGTTCCTCGCCAGGCTGTCCCGGCTGGCAGTGGGTCGGAGTTTGGTTGGTCGAGGTCGCGAATTGCGCGTTGCCCCGCCCGCCGCGTCCCCCGCGGGCGGCCACGTAGGTGTGGTTCTCGTCTGTGAGGTCGGCGAGGACCTCTCCGGACTCGTCATCCATGACCAGGGTCCCGACCGGGACGGAAATCACGACATCCGGCGCCGTCTTGCCATGCCGGTTTGAGCCCTCGCCAGGCCTTCCCGGCTCGGCCCGATACTCCTGTTGATAACGCAGGTCGAGCAGGGTCGTGAGGCGATGGGACGGCTGGAGAATCACGGACCCGCCGTTGCCTCCGTCGCCCCCGTCGGGGCCGCCCCGGGGAACGTACTTTTCCCGGCGGAAGCTGCAGGCGCCGTTTCCTCCGGACCCTGCCTTCACGAAGATTCGTACCTGGTCGACGAACATGGGGAGCCTGCGTGATAAAAGCCAAATACAAGCCGGCCCGCCGAGGGCCGGCCACGGAAGGAGATTCAATCAGAAGTCAGGAGGGCTTGTCCAGCAAGGCTCCGTCAGAAGGGGCGCGATGAAAGGAGGGTGGTCAAGAAGAAACGGGGAGGACACTGACCCGCGCGCGCGCGCGTCCGCCGTCGAACTTGACGACGCCCGAAATCTTGGCAAACAAGGTATGGTCCTTGCCCATGCCGACGTTGAACCCGGGGAAGAACTTGGTCCCGCGCTGGCGCACGATGATGCTCCCGGCAGGGACGACCTGCCCCCCGTAAGCCTTGACCCCGAGATATTGGGGATTGCTGTCGCGACCGTTTCTGGATGATCCGCCGCCTTTATTTGTTGCCATGGTGTCCTGCCTCGTGCCTACTTGGTTTCGATGCCTGTGATTCGGATCTGCGTAAAGGCCTGCCGGTGCCCCTTGGTCCGGCGATAGTTCTTCCGCCGCTTCTTCTTGAAGACCATGATCGATCTGGTCCTGCCCTGGCGAAGAATTTCCGCGGTTACGCGGGCGGAGGCGACGGTCGGTTGCCCGATCACGACGCCCTGGTCACCCTGGACCAAACGGACATCCTTCAACTCAACGGTGGCGCCCACTTCACCGGGAAGCTTTTCAACCTGGAGCACGTGGCCCGGCTCCACACGATACTGTTTTCCGCCTGCGGCGATGATGGCATACATAGCGACGGTATCCCTGGATGTTGGCTCTGGACTTCTGAAAGACCTGTACAGGTAGCACATCGAAAAAGGACGTGTCAAGATAATCACTTGATGGTGGCTTGAGCATGGTGGTCCATGGTACAAGTGCGGAGTCAACAGAGGCGCGGCGAGAAAGCGGCGTGATCGGCGCCCAGCACCCCGGTGATGACCCATGCAAGCAAGTGAACAAATCTGGATGGACGGCAAGTTTGTCCCCTGGGGCGAGGCAAACGTCCATATTCTGACCCATTCGCTCCACTATGGACTGGCTGCGTTTGAAGGGATCCGTTGCTACAAGGGCAAGCAGGGATCGGCCATCTTCCGGCTGCAGGAGCATGTGGACCGGCTGTTTGAATCGGCCCACATCGCGATGATGGCCATCCCCTACGACAAGAAACAGGTGACGGAGGCGATCATCGAAACCGTTCGCGTGAACAAGCTCGACAGTTGCTATATCCGCCCGCTCGTCTATATCGGGTACGGCATGATGGGTGTGCATCCCGGCGACAACCCGATCCGGCTCGCGATCGCGGCCTGGCGATGGGGCGCTTATTTGGGGGAGGAAGCCTTGACGCACGGCATGAGGGCCTGCGTCTCGTCGTTCACGCGGCACCATGTGAACGTGTCGATGACGAGGGGCAAGATCTCCGGCTACTACGTGAATTCCATCCTGGCCAAGCGGGAGGCCAAGGCGAACGGCTACGATGAGGCGATCCTGCTTGACCCCGACGGCTATGTGGCCGAGGGCACCGGCGAGAACGTGTTCATTGTGCGCCGGGGACGGCTCATCACCACCCCTTTGACCTCGATCTTGGAAGGCATCACGCGCAGCTCCCTCATGCAGCTCGCCCGCGAGCGGAATCTGCAGGTTGTGGAAGAACGCTTTACGCGGGATGCGATGTACGTGGCGGAGGAAGCCTTCGTGACGGGCACGGCCGCCGAGGTGACCCCCATCCGCGAGATCGACGGTCGCCGGATCGGAACCGGGAAGCCGGGGCCGATCACGACCTCGCTTCAACAGGCCTTCTTCGCCATCGTCCGGGGCGAGGATTCAGCCCACTCCAACTGGCTCACGCCGGTGTAAGCACCTTATCTTAAAATCCTACCACGCAGGAACCTGTCGGTGCTGCCGGCGATGCATGGGGCTGTCTCACAGCCCAATCAGCCGATCACCCATCCGCACAGAAGAATCGGGCGGTGAAGCCTCCCGGCCATTGTGACCTGGAACGGGAGGTTACTTCGAAGATTCAGAAGGGGCGCTCTCCGCGGGCTTTTGGTCCGTCGAAGACGGGGCGGAGGATGATGGAGTGGACGATTCTTTCTTGTTGAGGTCGATGACGGTCGAAGAAAAAGTCCGTTCCTTGGCGAGCACAGCCAGGGTTAACGAGGTCACCATGAATACGGCCGCGCAGGCGACGGTCAGCTTGCTGAGGAAATTCGCGGGGCCGCGGCTCCCGAAGACGGTTTGGGAGGATCCGCCGAACGCCGCTCCGATCTCCGCTCCCTTGCCGGACTGTAACAGGATGGTCGCGATCATGAAAAAACAGGTGAGAATATGAACGATGATGAGCAGCGTATACATGCAAACTCCCTCGGAGGTCAGCTTTTCTCTGCGGCAATGTTGATGATCTTAGCAAAGACTTCGGGATCGAGACAAGCGCCGCCCACTAACGCGCCGTCGATCTCGCGAGAGGAGAGAAGGTCGCCGATGTTGTGCGCCGTCACGCTCCCGCCGTACAGGATGCGGAGCGCCTCGGCGCCGCCAGCGGCCATTCCTCCGATCGCGCCGATCACCGAACGGATCTGCCGATGGACTTCCGCCGCCTGTTCGACGCTCGCCGCCTGGCCGGTTCCGATGGCCCAGACCGGTTCGTAGGCGATCGTCAGATTCTTCAATTCCTGCCCGGCGACCCCATCAAGGCCCGCATCGAGTTGACGCCGGATGACCGCCTCGGTCTGTCCATGCTGGCGCTCGGCAAGGGTTTCTCCCACGCAAAGGATCGGGAAGAGCCCGTGGCGGAGGACGGCCTTCACTTTCTTGTTCACGGCTTCGTCCTGCTCTCCCAGGAGATGCCGGCGCTCTGAGTGGCCCAGAATGACGTATCGGCAGCCCAGGTCCGCGAGCATGGGGACGGAGACCTCTCCGGTGTAGGCCCCGCGATCTTCCCAAAACGCATTCTGCGCCCCCAGCGATAGTCGATGGTTCGCGGCGGCGAGGAGCTGCGCCACCGCGGGGATGCTGGTGAAGGGAGGAGCCAGGACGACTTCGACCGGGAGCTGAGCGGGAACAAGCTCAAGCAGCCTGGTGACCAGGGACGGCGCTTCAGACGCCGTCCGATTCATCTTCCAATTGCCGACGATGAGGTTGCGTGCCATGCAGCGGGGTGTGAGGTCTGGAGCGGAAGTCGAAACCTGCGTGCCGGTTCGCTAGTCGGCCCGTTCGGGCAGGGCGGTCAACCCAGGCAATTGCTTGCCTTCCAGGAGTTCGAGGGCCGCGCCGCCACCGGTTGAGATGAACGACATGCTGTCCGTTTCGCCGGCGCGGTGCACGGCCAAGGCCGTGTCTCCTCCCCCGACGATCGTCAGGGCATAGGCATTGGCGACGGCATGGGCGACGGCCAACGTGCCCCTGGCGAAGGCATCGACCTCGAAGACGCCCATCGGGCCGTTCCAGAGTATCGTCTTGGCGTTTTGAACTGCTTCGCTGAACAGCTTCACCGAGGCCGGCCCGATGTCCAACGCATACCAATCCTTGGGAATCTCCTGGATGGGCACAATCTTGGTTTCCGCGCCAGGCTCTCGGCCTGCGGCCACCACGCAGTCCACCGGCAGGTAGAACTTGACTCCGCGCGAGAACGCATGGTCCTGGATGCCGCGGGCGAAATCCAGCATGTCGTTTTCCACGAGCGAGTTGCCGATCTCATAGCCCATCGCCTTGATGAAGGTGAAGGCCATGCCGCCGCCGATGATCACCTTGTCCACCCGCTTCCCCAGGTTCTCGATCACGCCGATCTTGCCGGACACCTTGGCTCCCCCCAGGATCGCGACGAACGGCCGCACGGGGTTTTCCACCGCGCCTTCGAGATATTCGATTTCCTTCTTGAGCAGATAGCCGGCCGCCGCAGTCTTGATGAACTTGGTGATCCCGACGATCGAGGCGTGCGCGCGGTGCGCGGCGCCGAACGCGTCGTTGATATAGACGTCGCCCAGCGAGGCCAGGGCCTTGGCGAACTGATCGTCGTTCTTCTCTTCGCCGGCGTGGAACCGGAGGTTTTCAAGCAGCAACACGTCCCCCGGCTTCATCTTGGCCACAAGGGCTTCGACTCCCGGGCCGATGCAGTCCGGAGCGAACACCACTTCCTTGCCCAGGAGCCGTTGCAACCGTTTGGCCACCGGGGCCAGACTGTATTTGGGATCGGGCTTGCTCTTGGGACGGCCGAGGTGCGAACAGAGGATCACCTTCGCGCCCTCGTCCACCGCCCGATTGATCGTCGGCAGGGTGCCGCGAATCCTGGTATCGTCGGTGATCTGCAGGGCGTCGTCCAACGGCACGTTGAAGTCCGCGCGGATGATGACCCGTTGACCCTTGAGTGTGATGTCGTCGATCGTCTGCTTGTGCAGGTTCATGCCGGCTCCTTGGGAAGCGCGATGGGCGTGCCTAACTAGATGGCGGGGTCATCCCTTGGCCGCCATCATCTTGATAAGGTCTCGCACACGACAGGAGTAGCCCCATTCGTTGTCGTACCAGGCGATGACCTTGACCATGCGGCCCTCCAGCACCGTAGTCAGCGGCGCGTCCAAGGTGGCGGAATGGGGGTCGCCTTTCTGGTCGATCGAGACGATCGGCGCATCGGAGTATTGCAGAATGTGCTTGAGCGGTCCTTCGGCGGCCTTCTTGAAGGCCGCATTGATCGACGCCGCGTCGCAGTCCTTCTCGGTCTCGACGGAGAGGTCCACCAGCGACACGTTCGGCGTGGGCACGCGAATCGCCATCCCGTCCATCTTTCCCTTCAACTGCGGCAGAACCAAATGCAGGGCCTTGGCGGCGCCGGTGCTGGTCGGGATCATGGACATCGCGGCGGCCCTGGCCCGGCGCAGGTCTTTGTGGGGCAAATCCAGAAGTTGCTGATCGTTCGTGTAGGAATGGATGGTCGTCATCACGCCGTGCTTGATGCCGAAACTGTCGAGCAGCACCTTGGCCACTGGCGCGAGACAGTTGGTCGTGCAGGAGGCGTTGGACACGATCGTGTGTTTCGTCGGATCATAGGCGCCGTCGTTGACGCCCATGACAATCGTCACATCCGGGTCCTTCGCCGGGGCTGAGATCACCACGCGCTTGGCTCCCGCGGCCAGATGGCGGCCGGCTCCCTCCCGGTCGGTGAAGCGTCCGGTGGATTCAATGACGATCTCGACGCCGAGGTCTTTCCAGGGCAGGTCCTTGGGATCTTTCTTGGCGAGCACAGCCAGGGGCTTCCCGTTGACGAGGATGGCGTCTTCCTTGTGAGAGACCGAGGCGTTCAGGCGCCCGTGCACAGAGTCATATTCCAGCAGATAAGCCAACGTCTTGGCGTCGGTCAGGTCGTTGATCGCGACGAATTCCAGCGAAGGGTCTTGGAAGGACGCGCGCAACACGTTTCGCCCGATCCTTCCAAACCCATTGATGCCGACACGGATTGCCATGGTGCGAACTCCTACGAGAAAAGTTTGTGAGGTGAAGGGTTGAAAACAGCACGCGGACTCGGAGATGGTACTGACCGCCTCCGGTCGAGTCAAGTCATTCCATCGGGGGGCCTTGTACAAGCTAGCCGGACCGGAGGTCGCGACCGTGGGCGAGCAGTCATAGAACGGAAGCACAGGAGCGAGCGATGGCTGACGAGCCCGACCTGAAACAGGACACATTACGCGCGCTTGAATGGCAGCGCCTGCTCGAAGCGCTGGCGCGGCATGCGCGATCCGGCATGGGCGCGCAGGGCTGCCGATCGTTGCAGCTCGAAACCGACCTGGCGCAGGCGACGGATCGCCAGCGCGAGACGGTCGAAATGGCGGTTCTCCAAACGGGAACGGATTCGTTTCCCGCGTTATCGTTTCCGGATCTGAGGGACGTGCTCCAGCGCACCGGCAAAGGCGGCGTCTTGGATACCCATGAGCTTCGGGACGTGTGTGGGGTCGTTCGGCTAATCGAGGACGTGATCCGCTACCTCTCTCGCCATCGCGAGGACGCATCGCATCTGGCGGCTCTGGGTGCTCCGCTGCCGCCGATCCACGTGCTCAGCGGGCTCCGGACTGAGCTCGAATGGGCCATCGATCCCGAAGGGACCATCAAGGACGCGGCCACCCCCGAGCTGCGCCGTCTCACCCAACAGGCCCATGATCTCAAGCAGCAGGCGCGGCATCGCCTCGAATCGATCCTGCAATCCAAACGGTACGAGGACATCCTTCAGGAACGCTATTTCGCGCAGCGGGAAGGCCGCTACGTCGTCCCGGTCAAAACGGAAATGCGAACCGCGGTGCCCGGCATCGTCCACGATGTGTCCGCGAGCGGCGCCACGGTCTTTCTGGAGCCTCGCGAACTGGTCGAGTTGAACAATGCGATCAAGGTGGCCGAACTGGCGGTCGAGCGTGAAGTCCGAAGGATCCTGCACGAGCTGTCGTTGCTGGTCGCGGAGCAGGCGCCGGCGTTGCTGGAGGCGCTCGACATCCTGGCCCGGTTCGATGCGATCCACGCCAAGGCGGCGCTGGCGGGGCAATTGCGGGCGACCGCGCCCGCGTTGAACGACAGGGGACGAATCAGGCTCTGCCAGGCGCGCCATCCCTTGCTGGCGTTGGCCCGTCCGGACGTGGTGCCCAACGACATCGATCTGGATGAGTCCGTGCGCACGTTGGTGATTTCCGGTGCCAACACGGGCGGCAAAACCGTGGTCCTGAAGCTGCTCGGGCTCTTTGCGCTCATGGTCCGGGCCGGCCTGTTGCTGCCCTGCGACGAAGGGTCGGAAATGGCGCTGTTTGCGGAGGTCTATGCGGACATTGGCGACGCGCAGGATTTGACCAGGGACCTGTCGAGTTTTTCCTCCCACATGGTCACGATGATCGGCCTGCTCAGGCTCTTGTCTGAGGCGCAGCGGGATGGACAAGATGGAATGAACAAGCCGCGGCCGTTTCTCCTCCTGCTCGACGAGCCCATGACCTCTACTGACCCAGCCGAAGGGGCGGCGCTGGCCCAGGCCCTGCTGCTGAAATTGGCCGAGAAGGACGTGAAGGCGGTTGTCACGACCCACTACACGGAATTGAAAGTGCTCGCCCAACAGACAACGGGATTTCTGAATGCCAGCGTCGAGTTCGATGTGGCGCGGCTGGCTCCCACTTACCGGCTGGTCATGGGGATTCCGGGCGGGTCCTCCGCGATCGAAATCGCCGGACGGCTCGGGATGGATGAGAACCTGTTGGAGGCAGCTCGGGACCGTCTGCAACGTGACGACCAGGCGCTTGAACGGTTGCTCGGCGATCTCCAGGAACGACAACGGCGGGTGGCCGAGGAATGGAAGCGGGTTTCCGCGCTCCGTGCCGAGACCGAGCAGCAGGCGAGCGAGGCGGCGGCGATCACGGAGCGCCTACGAGCCTCTGAACAAACGGAACGGAAGGGCCTGCGCAAACGCTTCACGGAAGAACTGCAACGGGCCCGTAGCGAGATCCAGTCCGTGCTGGATGAACTTAAGCGGGATCGGACCGCTGAGAAGGCCAAAGCGGCAAAGGAGCGGCTGGCGGCGATGGCGCGCCAGCGGTCCGGGGTGTTGGCGGAGGCGGAATCCATTGCCCCGGTCGATGACCTGAAACCGGGTGATGAGGTCGAGATCGCAGGGCTGGGAACCAAGGGCGTCCTGCTTGATGCGCCGGCCGGCAAGCGACGGGTCCGCGTCAGAGTCGGCGCCGCCGACCTGTCGGTATCGGTGGATGACCTCCACGGGACCGGGACAGCCGGACCGGGCCGATCCGGCTCTTCAATTGGAGCAGGCTCCAAACCCCCGCCGCACTGGTCGCGCCTGGGGCCATCGCAGATCGACCACGTCGTGGATGTGAGGGGAAAGGCTGCGGATGAGGCGCTTGATGAAGTGATCGCTCGGCTTGATCAGGCGGTCTTGTCCGGCGGAGGGCTCCTGCGCATCATTCACGGGCACGGGACCGGAAAGCTGCGGACGATCCTGCGGGACTATCTGAAAGGTTCCCCGTACGTCTCGGCGTTCCGGGCCGGCGACCGCCATGAAGGGGGCGACGGCGTCACCCTGGTCGAGCTGCGCATCTGATCTGATCACCGCGAGTCCGGACCGGCCGTCTTCCTCCACAGTCCTGCGAAAGCTGCCACCAGCACCGCGTGCCGACCCGGATGAAATCAGCCGGCCAAGGTGATAGGCTAACTGATACGGTACGCGGTTTTTCTCAGGGAAGCGGCTGCAGGCCACGAGCCGAGCGGCCGGTACTCGCTTCCTCTCCGCAGGCGCTGAACCTGAGGCCATCATGGCGCAGCGGGTCAGCCTCCAGCGCTCTATCCTGCTCACCATCCTGTGCCTCGGACTGGTGTTCGGGGCCCTCGGCCTGGCGTATGCCTACTGGCACGCGAGACAGGCGCTCCAGATCACCATCGACCAGAGTTTCGTCGAACTGTCCAGGCAGGGCGCCGCCAATGTCGGCCTCGTCTTTTCCAGGGAAATCGAATGGCTCGAACGGTTGAGCCGGCTTCCGGAGGTCAGGGACGCGCTTCGGGACGGGGCGGGACTGGTCGCCCGCACTCAGGGGATCACGCGATGGCATGAGGAACACCAGCGCGACTTCCGCTCGCTGGTGCTCCTCGATCGGCAGGGTCGCTTGGTCGGAGCCGCCCCGTCCGGCATGAAGTCGGCCCATTACCATGAGCAACCCTGGTGGCCGGTGGTGTTCGACGAGGGACGGCCCTGGTCGAGCGACATCCGGGTGGATGAGCAAGGGCAACGCTACTGGGAAGTGGCCGTACCGGTCAGGGACACGGAGGCGCGGGTGATCGGGGCCCTCAAGGTCGTGCTCGCGATGGATCGATTGCTCGCGACGATGTTGGGGACACGGATCGGGGCGACGGGGCAGTTGATACTAGCCCGGGACTGTGGGCGAAGACCGCCTTGCCCAATTTGGCGGACTGACCCATGGGACTCCGGCGACGGAGCCGACGAGACGAGAACCGGACTGACTGCCCGGACTGCTTTTCGCGAAGATCCCAACGACCAACCGAGCGACATTCTTGCGGCTGCGCCTGTAGCGCTGCCTCCGAGGGTATTCCAAGCCAGGCCCTGGTCTGTGGTCGTCCGGCAAGATCCCGATGAGACCGAGGCGCCTGTGATCGGACTGCTCTGGAAATTAGCCGGCTTTGGGGTGGTTACCCTGGGATTGCTCGTCTGGCTCGGCGTGAGGCTGGCCCGCCGGATCGTGCAGCCGTTGAACGAACTGGGTCTGAGGGTCAGGCACATCGCGGAGGGGAAAGGCGCTCAACCGCTGGACCGGGCTGTTTCCGAGGGCATCCGGGAGATCGACACGCTGGCCGAGAGCTTCAATACCATGCTGGCTCGCCTGGAGGAGGCGGCCCGGGAGACCGGCCGCTCCATGACGGAGCTCGAACGGGCGAACCAGGAACTGGCTGAATCGGAGCGGCATTATCGGACCCTGTGGAATTCGTCCGCGGATGCCAAGATTCTGGTCGATTCCGAGGGACTCGTGCGCGATGTGAACCATCGGGCCGAATCTAAGTTGGAGCGCCCGGCCAGCCGGCTCATCGGGAATGGATGGCTGGACCTGTTCCGCGACGCCGACCGGCATCAAGTAGAGGAGCGGTTCCGTCGGGTGCTGGCCACGGGGGAGGAGAGTCCCCCGTTCGAAACACAACTGCCCACCCCTTCCGGCCTCCTCCGAACCGTCGAGGTGGACTTGGTTCCGCTCAAACGGGCCGACTCCGTCACGCACGTGCTGTGGCAGTTCAGCGACCTGACCGAGAAGAAGGCGCTGGAGCAACAACTGCTCCGTTCCGAACGGCTGGCCTCGCTCAGCCAGTTCGCCTCGATGTTCGCGCACGATATCCGAAACCCCTTGGCCGGGATCAAGAAGACGCTGGAGGTGCTGGCCGAGCACCGGGAGCTTCAGGAGGCGCCGCTGCGGACGTTGATCGAGGACTTGCAATTCACCGCGCACCTGCTGCTCGGGATGATCAATGACATGCTGGACGTCTACCAGGACAGTTATTCGGGGCTCCCGGTCTCCAGCGCGCGTTTTTCGGTCAACGAGGAGTTGCGAGAGGTGGCCCACTTGTTCCGGTCGGAGGCCTCGGCCAGGGGCGTGACGATTCGGGTCGAGGCGCCGGACGGTGAAATCGTGACCCGGGGAGACCGGCGGCGGTTGCAACGGGTCTGGATCAATCTCCTGCACAATGCGCTCAAGTATTCCCCTCCAGCCGGGCAGATCGTCATGACGGTGCGGTTGGCGAGGAACGGAGAGGGCCCGGACGCCGCCGGCGAAGGGCAGGGGCCGCCGGTGGTGACGGAGGTGCAGGATGACGGTCCGGGGATTGATCCAACCGACCTGCCGCAGATCTTCGAGATGTTCTTCCGGAAGAAAGACGGGACGGATCTACGCATCGGCCGCGGCCTCGGGCTTCATTTCTGTCGGCTTGTCGTGGAGGCGCATCACGGCCGGATCGTGGCGGCGAACCGCCCGGGCGGCGGAGCGCGGTTCTCGGTGATCCTGCCTTGTCAGGAAGCGTTCGTATGTCCATTCGACTCCTGATCGCCGAGGATCAACGGTTGTTCCGGCAGAGCCTCAGGCTGCTGCTCGAACGGGAGCCGGATCTCATGGTGGTGGGTGAAGCCACCAACGGCCACGAAGCCTATCTCTTGGCCATGGAACAGAAGCCGGATGTTGTCCTGATGGACGTCGATATGCCGAACGTGGACGGCATCACCGCGACCAAATTGATTCTCGGTTGCTCGCCCGGCACGAAAGTGCTGATGCTCTCGGTGCACGATGACGATGCGCGGATCGTGTCCGCCGTGCTGGCGGGAGCCAGCGGCTATATCCTGAAGGATGCCGACCATCAGGAGTTTTTGCGGATCATCCGCGAGACCCACCGGGGCAAGCAGGTCGAATCGCCCTTCATGCCGGACCGGTTCGCGCGACGGGCGGTGGGGGCCATCTACGGCGAGGGCCCGAAAAAATCGACCGGGCTCGCCCTGCTCACCGAACGGGAGCGGGAAATCCTCTCGCATGCCGCGGCCGGCCAGGGGAACAAGGAGATCGCCGACCACCTCTGTGTGTCGTTGGATACAGTGAAAACCCACCTGCACCACATCTATCACAAGCTCGGCGTCTCGGGCCGAGTCGAGGCCATCCTGGTGTTCCTGCGCGGCGCGTAGCCGCTGGTCCGTCTGCGGGCCTCACCCGACAGAGTGAGGCAAAATCCATCCCCCGGGTAATCGCCCTCCGCCCTGTCGGCCCTATAGATTGCGCGTGATTCCATATGTGCCTCGGTTTCCGAGGCGAGACCAGAGACCATAACTTTTGCAAGGAAGGTGCAGGATGAATGTGTGCCGAACGATAGGACGACTGGTGGTGATGGCGGGGCTTGTCTGGCTCTGCCTCTGGGCAGGCCAGGCTTGGGCCGCGGATCAATCCGCCGATTCCTCGATGGTCCTGTCCCAGGAGCGGCCGGCGCCGTTCGCCGGGCAGGACATGCTGGGGTACAAGAAACTCAATTTGGGATATGACCCGGATCTGGGCATCGACAACGAAGTGTGGGTGCTGGTGCCGAAGTCGGAAGCAAGGGGACCAGCCGGCGAGACCGCCGGCATTGCGGCGACGCCCCGGGAGCAGCGCATGGCGGGAAGCAGCCCGGAGGCGCGGGAAAGCCATGCCCGCTATCAGAAGCTCAACCTGGGGTTCGATCCGGACTTAGGCACGGACAATGAGGTCTGGATTCGTGTGCCGGAATGATGAGCGGTGGACGGCGAGGCAGAGCGCGGCGCGCGATCGAGATCGGCGCGCGCCGCACGGTTCGTCCTTCGGAATCGTCGAGGGCGGCCGGTTCAACCGAAGGTTGGTAGGAGGACAAGCAACTCAAATCCCTGTCGGTGTTTCTCCAGCGCCGGCGGATTCGATAAGGCGAAACAGAGGCGCCGGTTGAACCGAAGGTTGGATCAAAAGAAGCAAATCACTTGAGGGTTTTTCTCCTGCGGCGTCAATGAAGAGGGGCTTCGCCCAATGAGCCGCCGGTTCAACCAAAGGTTGGATCAAAAGAAGCAAATCACTTGAGGGTTTTCTCCGGCGGCGTCAATGAAGAGGGGCTTCGCCCAATGAGCCGCCGGTTCAACCAAAGGTTGGATCAAAAGAAGCAAATCACTTGAGGGTTTTCTCCGGCGGCGTCAATGAAGAGGGGCTTCGCCCAATGAGCCGCCGGTTCAACCAAAGGTTGGTATGGAGGTTGCCATGACGAGACAAGTCCTTCTGTGGGTGACGATGTTCGGTATCGGCTTGCTGGCTTTCGCCCCGGCTGCGACCGCGGCCGAGACGGCATGGATCGATGAGATCTCGAATTCGATCAGTTTCTACAAGGCGACCTACCCGAACTCCGACTGGACTCCCTATCAGGACAAATTGACGCTGGTCCGGGAAGCCGTGGATCGCGGGGATCAGCGGACCGTCCGGATGGAGATGGGGAAATGGTTCCGGATGCTCCGCAATCGAGACCATGGAATACACGATGTGGCCGCGGATGAACTCTTCAACTTTGCGGTCATGGTCACGCCGGTGCAGGAGTATGGGATCATGGTGCCGTCCCAGTCGCCGACTCCGTAGGCGTCGACGCAGACCACTCCCTTCATTTTTTGTACAGCGGGCGTTCGGCCCTTCTCAAGGAGGTGGACATCATGCGATTGGCCATAGGGTTCATGGCGGGAGGAATTCTGTTGCTGTGTGCGGCCATCCCGGCGACGGCGGATGAATCGGGCATGGTGGATGCCAGTCACTATTATGGGTTGACCGGAGTCGTGTCCAAGATTCACTCCGGTATGGTGTTCGTGAAACCGCCCGTCGGCCTGCAGGCGCGGGCGATCAGCCCGAGGCGGGTCGAGCGCGTCGGGTTGCATAATGCAAGAATCGGCGACAAGGTCAATCTATGGGTCGATTCCGGCAACATTCTGATCGATGCGCGAGCCGATGGCTTACCGGCGCCCGACCATCGCGTGATCGCGGGCAGGCTCACCTACAGCGACCCATTCTGGAGCGAGATCAAAATTTCGACCCCCGACGGCACCGAGGTCTTTGAAGTGGACAGTCTGGCCGGCAGCAAACTCTCGACCTTTGCCGAGGGGATGCCCGTCGAAATCGAATTGGATTCCGACAACTTCGTCATCGACGTGTATCGAACGCGGTAGTGCCGGCGCGCCTTGACTTGCCGTTCAGGCGACGATTACCATTGTGGCGGTCTCGGATTTCGGACATAGCGTTGTTGGGAGATCCGAGACCGCGATCATCTGCCTGCTCCCGTTGACTGATGAGGTGAGTGGGAGGTGCTGATGTCGCAGATGGTCCTACGGTGGGGAATGGTCGTGTGGTTGCTGGGTGCCGCCGCAATGCTCGCGGAAGCCGCTCCGACCCGGGGACGTGATGGCGACGGCAGCCTTACTTTCGATGCCCTGATCGAGGCGGAGAAAACGGCACGGCTCCTCGCCGTGCTCCTCGATTCGGGACGCGCGGTCATCAACGAAAACCAGCCGCTCTTCGACAGTCCGGCCACTAGCACAAAGGGATTTACTCCCGAGGTGTTCGAGCGTCAGCTCGTCGAGGTCTTCCGGAGCCGTTCGGGCCTCGACCTGAACGATTTGGCCGCGGCCCGTCTGTCGGCGAAGACGGCGCGCCTTCTGCGGACGCTGGTCTCCGTCAGCAAACAGGTGGTGGCCGAGGCGCAGAGCCAGATCAACCGTCCTGATGTCACATTCAGCGGGTTCATTCCGGCCGTGTTCGGCGCTCGCGCGGCCGCGCAGTTCACGAAGCAGACCGGCGTCCGGCTGAAACAGACCGCGCTGACTCCCCGAAACCCCGTCAACGCCCCCGATCCGTTCGAACAGGCCGCTTTGCGGGATTTTGCCGATCCCGCCTATCCGAGAGAAAAGACCATCACCGAAATCACGGCGCGAAGCGGCGCGCTCAGGCTCATGTTTCCGCTCTACGCCACCCGGCATTGTCTGGATTGCCATGGCGAGCCGAAGGGGGAGATCGATAAAACGGGCTATCCCAAGGAAGGGCTTCAGCTCGGCCACAATGCCGGGGCGATCAGCGTGGTGATTCCGGTCAAGAAATGACGTTCGCGCGTCTGCTCGTGATCCTTGGAGGCCTGCTCCTGCTGCCGGCGCGATTCGGCTGGGCGGCGGAGTCCGCGCCGCTGCCGGTCGAACGACCCTCCGGAAGCGGCGCCATCGTCCATTCCGACGGCTATATCCTGACCGCGTACCATGTGGTCGCCGGCGCGCGGCGCATCGTGGTGGTCACATCCGGCGAGTTTCGCGCGCCGGCGTTGATCGTCAGCTCCGATCAGGAGCATGATCTCGCCCTGCTCAAGATCGACACCGTAGGACTCTCGGAAGCGGCGCTGGGCTACGCCGGATCGGTGCGATTGGATCAGGAGGTGATCACGATCGGATTCCCGTTCGGGCTGCGGGACATCTCCGTGACGCGGGGCCGGATCGCGGCCATGCGGACCAAAGGAGTGCGGCGCGTGTTTCAAGTCGATGCCGCGATCAATCCGGGAAACAGCGGAGGGCCGGTCTTCAACCGGCGCGGGGAGATCATCGGCATCCTGACGACCAAATTCAGCCATCCCTCGGGCATCATCCCCGAGGGGATGTCCTTTGCGGTCCCGCTCAGTTATGCCACGCCGTTGCTCGCCAACATCCCCGAGTTTGATTTCAGCGCGATCGGCAAGGGCCGGCGAGAGGCGAAAGCCGACGACAAGAACGGCGACCTTGTCCGTGAGCTGGCGCGCGTGACGGTGCGGATCGAAACGGTGCGCGGCGACCCGCCGGCTCCGGCCGCCGCGGCATCGGCCCGGGCCAAATCTGAAGAGGCCGGCGGCTTGCCCCGTGCCCCGCGTGTTGCGGACGATCGCGCCGCACGGGAGGCAAGTCCGGCTGCGTCGGCGGCCAAGGAGGGCGAGCCTACCGCACCCATCCAACAGAGCGAGATGCAGCGGCCGAAACAGCGCGGGCTGGTCGGACCCGAGGATATGTCGCTGATCCCGGAGGGGGAGTTCCTCATGGGAACGGACGATGGCTTGCCGGATGCGAGGCCGGTCCATCGCGTGCACCTGAGCGCCTATTGGATCGACAAGTACGAAGTCACCAACGCCCGTTACCGCCGGTGTGTAGAAGCGGGGGTCTGCCAGCCGCCCAAGAACCGCGGCCCGTTCGAAGATCCGGCGCGGGACCAATTTCCGGTGACCAGCGTGACCTGGATGCAGGCCCGCACCTATTGCCAGTGGGCCGGCCGGCGCTTGCCTACCGAAGCGGAATGGGAAAAGGCCGCGCGGGGCGTCGATGGCAGACGCTATGCGTGGGGCAACAGCCAGGACCCGATCCTCAACCGGGCGAAGAACGGCGAAAACCAGCCGAACCAGGGCAACCCGCAACCGGTGGGGAGTTTTCAGGAAGGGGCCTCCCCCTATGGAATCCTGGATATGACCGGCAATGTCTGGGAGTGGGTGAAGGATTGGTATGCCGAGGACTTCTATACGGTCGCCCCGCCGCATGATCCCCAGGGGCCGCCGAGGGGCTCATTCCGGGTGCTGCGAGGCGGCGACTGGGCGCAGGGTCCGCTCGAACTCCAGACGAGCTACCGCGGATGGGATGAGATGACCTACTGGGGCCCCACCTTGGGATTCCGCTGCGCCGCCGACGCGCCCTGAGCGCAAGTCTCTATCCTCGCCGCAGTCCGCTGAGAGGCCCCCGAACGCTGCTTCGAAAAGGCCTGAGCGCAGGTGATCATCCGCTGCGAGAGGAGTTGCGGGCAGCGGTGGGAAGGTCGCAGTGCGCTGGAAAATAGAGGACGAATTCGGTTCCGGCTCCTTCCTTGCTCGTGACGTGTAACGTCCCGCCGTTGTCTTCCACCAGTCGTTTCACGTTCGTCAGACCCAATCCGGTCCCGAATTCCTTGGTCGTGAAGAACGGTTCAAAAATGCGTCGCAGGTTGGCCTCGGAGATGCCGAGGCCCGTGTCCGCCACGGTCAATTCGACCGACCCGCTGGCCGCGCGTTTGGTGCCCACCGTCAAGGTTCCTCCGTCGGGCATGGCCTCGCTCGCGTTCATGAATAGATTCACCAAGGCTTCCTTGACCTGATGGGGATCGACCAAGATGAGCGGGAGGTCCGGGGCCAACCGGAGGTCCACCCGGATCCGCTCCTGTCCCCCCTGGGCATTCCACTGGTGCAGCGCCTCGCGGAGCAGCGCGTCCGCCGACACCAGTTCCGGCTCGGGCGGCTTCTGCCGCGCGTACCGGAGAAAGTCGTTGATGCGGTGGGTCAGGCGGTCGACTTCGTCGATCACGTACCGCGCGACTTCTTCCTTCACCGGCTCAGGCCGGTTGCGGTCTAACATAATCTGGGCCGAACTCCTGATGACGCCGAGCGGATTTCTCAGATCGTGCGCGAGCGCGGCCAGCAATTGCCCGACGGATGCGAGCCGTTCGCGCCGGATGAGCTGCTCCTGCTGCTCCCGCACCGTGGACAGGCTCTCCTCCAGCGCCGTCCGCATGGTGTGAAACGACCGTGCCAAGTCCTCGATTTCATCGAGGCTGGCCGCGGCTCCCTGCGTGGCCGGTCGCGCCTCCGCTCTCCCTCCTGCGCCCGGCTGCCCGGCAAACCGCTGCCGCAGTTCTTCCGCTTCCTGCCGGAGCGACGAGATCGGCGCCACGATCCTGCGTCCGACGAAGAAGCCCGAGGAGGCCAGGGCCACCACCAACCCGAAGCCGATCAGGCCGACCGTGATCAACAGGTTGTAAATGGGCGCATAGGTCTCTTCCGGTTGTTGGCGCACGAAGGCAAACCACCTGGTTCCACCCAGGCTCTTGGGTGTCAGGGGGTGGGCGATGCGGACGGGGGCCGAGCCCACGAGGGTTTGGTGCCCGCCGTGCGCGTCATCCTCCGCGACAAACCAGGTCGGTTGGTCGCTCGTGAATTGATTCAACAGGGCCTGGTGAATCAGATGGCTGGTGGGAGGCAGCACCGGGCAGATCAAGGGGGTCCCGTCCGTATCGACGAGCATGCCGTGCCCGGTCTCGCCGACATGAATCGTCAAGACGGTATGCATTAGAGCGCCTCGGCGGATGAGACTGTGCACGACCCCGATCGGACCAGATCCGTCGCGGGACAGGATTGGAGCCGCCACATCGAAGACGTAATCCTGAAAGGCTCCATCCCACTTGAGCGAGCTGACGTAGGCAGCGCCGCCTCCGCCCATGACTTCCTGCCACCAGAGTTGGTCTCGGTTGAAGAGTGGAGCATCGGGGTCGCTGGAGGCGACCGTGACGCCCTCTCGATCGGTCACGGTCACGTCGATGTAATAGCGGGTCTTGGCGACCCACTGTTGCAGGTAGTCGACGGTTTCCTGATGAGAACCGGAAGAGCCGTTGTCGCGCCGGCGGTCCTCGGTCGGCGGCATCCGATCGAGCAGAGATCGAATCTCGTCGCGGCTCTTCCCCTCGTACCGTCGATTGGCGGCCTCGACGTTCCGCCGGATGTGGACCGGCACCAGCGCCAGGCGCTCGGCGCGATCGATCTCGGCGTCCACCGTGGAGGCGAGCCGGAGGGCGGCCGAGCGGGCGATTTCTTGGAAGCCGCTGCCGATCGAGTGTTTCAGGCTGTGTGTGCTGTACAGATACGTGGCGACGAGGGCCGCGATCCCAGGCAGGATACCGACCAGCAGGAGGGTGAAGAAGAACTTGCGTTGGAGCCCGCCACGTCGGGCCGGAGCGGTCATGCCGGTGCCTTGTTAACCCACATCATTCATGAACGCTTCTGCTCCAATCGCGGCTTCGCCGCTGCGACAAGCCAACAACGAGAAGTCGAAGGCAACGTACCTCTCCGCCGCGATGTGATCGAACGCGGCGGTTCAAGCGAAGCTTGGTATGGCGGGCGTGCTTGCCGCTCAGTCGATCAACATACTGTTTCAAGCATGCCTCCCTCCCTCACGGCTGCGCTTGGGGGTACCCATTGCGCTTTTCCATGCAATGGGTCCAACGCTTGGCGATTCCACGATTTCGCGACGAACCGTCATGAATAATGCGGGTTAGGAAAGCTGATACTTCGCCATCCGGTACCGGAGCGTGTTCCGCGTTATCTTGAGCAAACGGGCCGCCTCGGAAATGTTGCCCCGGCTCTTGTCGAGGGCCTCCTGCAGCAAGCGTTTTTCCATCTCGTCGGCCGATAGGCCGAAGGCCAATAGGGAGCCAGGCCGCGGATCGGCCTGTGCGGCGGCCGGGGCGCGGCCCGTCCAGGCGGGGGGGAGATCCTCCAATCCGGCCTCGTCCCGTTTGCAAGTGATGGTGAGCCATTCCACCAAGTTCCGTAGCTCTCGGACGTTGCCGGGCCATTCATATTGCTCCAAGCGCGCCAAGGCCTCGGGGGAAATCCGCCGCAGGGGGGTCCCGCTTTCCCTCCGAGATCGTTCGAGGAAAGCATCGAGCAGGGGACGAATATCCTCAGGCCGTTCGCGGAGCGGAGGGATGTGCAGGTGGCAGACGTTCAAACGATAATAGAGGTCCTCGCGGAACCGCCCCTGTTTGACCAGATCGGGTAACGACTGGTGCGTGGCGGCGATCACGCGGATGTCCACGGTGACGCCTCGCACCGAGCCCAGCGGTTCGACGAGACGGGTTTCCAACACCCGCAGCAGGGTGGCCTGCGCGGTCAGGCTCATTTCGCCGATCTCGTCCAGGAACAGGGTGCCGCGATCGGCGAGTTGAAAGCGACCGGGCTTGGATCGTTTGGCGTCGGTGAAGGCCCCCTTCTCGTAGCCGAACAGTTCAGACTCCAGCAGGTGCTCGGGAATGCCGGCGCAGTTGACGGCGACCAACGGGCCTCCGGATCGCGGACCGGCCAGATGGATGGCGCGCGCGAGCAGTTCCTTCCCCGTACCGCTTTCTCCGGTGATGAGAACTGTCGCATCCGTCTTGGCGATGTCGCGGGCCAGCGCCTTCAACTGCGCCATGCGGGGGGAGAGGCTGATCATGCGGTCGAACCCGTATTCATTTTCCAGGTCCCGATACATGACGCGCTGGGTCTGGGAGAGGCGCCGGAGCTCGATGGCGCGGGCGACCACGATCTTCAGCTCATCGTTGTCGATGGGTTTGGAGATATAGTCGTAGGCGCCCTTTTGCATGGCCTCCACGGCCGATTTCACGGTGCCGTACCCCGTCACGATCAGCACCGGAATGTCGGGATAGGAGGCTTTCGCCGACTCCAGCACCTGCATGCCGGTCATGCCGGAACCCAATTGGAGGTCGGTGATGATCAGATCGGGAGTGGGAGTGTCGGCGAGGAGTTGCAGACCCAGTTCCCCGTTTCTGGCCAGACGCAGGTCGTAGCCTTCCGGCGACAGGACCAGCTCGAAGAGCCGGCGCATGCGCTCTTCGTCCTCGATGATGAGCAGGAGAGGTGGCCGCATGTGACCTCTTGCCGGCCGACAAGAAACCGGTCTGGTTCAGGGACTGTTCATGTGAACGGACCGGCCGTTGGCGCCATCATACCCCCGTCGAGAAGCGAGCGTCTATCCCGGGACCAGAGAGCCGGGCTCGCGATGACGACCGTTACGATGGCTGCTGGTTCCGGCGCGCGATCTCGACGTTCCGCAGGAAGCCCCTAAGTTTCGTTCGGCGGATCGGGCTCTGGTCGGTGAGTCTCAGGAAGTCGCCATTGGTGGTCCGGCTGAGATCCTCAAGATCGGGTCGGAGCGTCCAGGATCTGGGTTGAAGATCGGCATTCATGGTGGCCGAGGCCTGCGTGTTATACGGACAGACGTCCAAGCAGTCGTCGCAGCCGAACATGCGATGGCCGATCCCGCGGCGGAGCACTTCGGGAATCTCTAGGGCCTCGCCGCGGTATTCGATTGTGAGATAGGAGATGCAACGCCTTGCGTCGACCACGTAGGGTTCGACGATCGCGCCGGTCGGGCAGGCTTTAATGCAGAGCGAGCAGGACCCGCAGAGGTCGCTGCCTGCCTCATCCGGTTCCAGGTCCAAGGTGGTCAGGACTTCGCCCAGCACCAGCCATGATCCGTACTGCCCGGAGACCAGGTTGGAATGTTTGCCGATCCAGCCGAGCCCGGCCTGTTGCGCCCAGGCCTTCTCCATCACCGGTCCGGTATCCACGTACCAGATCGAGCGGGACTCCGGCGCAAGAGCTTGGATGCGGGAGCAGAGGGCGGTCAGCTTGACGCCCAGCACCTCGTGATAGTCGCGCCCCCAGGCATAGCGCGCGATCCGTCCGTGCCCGGGGCGTTCGTCGGCATGATGGCCGGTGAAATAATTCAGACCAACCGAGATAACGGACCGGCAGCCGGGCAGGACTTGCGTGGGATCGGCCCGCCTAGCGGGGTCCCGCGCCATCCATCCCATCGTTCCATGAAACTGGGCATCCAGCCAGGTGCGAAGCCGATCGAATAGTTGAGACAGAAACGCCGATGGCGACGGCTTGCCGTCTCGGCCGCTGTCCTGGCCGGCCGGCGGGACACGGGCGATCCCGACCGCGTCGAATCCCAGCGCCAGCGCTTCCTGTCTGATCCGGTTGCTGAGGGACATGGGCGGCCGGAAGGTGGCTCGGCACCCGGGACATGCAAAGGCGTCAACCTGAGAAGCAATCCACGATTGACGAATGACGGATGACGTCCCTCCCGAGCGCATTTTCGCGAGGAATAGTCATGGATAATGCGCGCTACGAACACGTGAAACGAACATGGAACGTGACGGAGCATTGCGAGGAGGTGCATTTGGTACAGGCGCCGACGATCCTGGTTTTCCAATCGGTGGCCTTGGGGTCGAACTGGCAGGTCGTCTTCCCGCCCTTGGAAATGGTGGTCCAGGGCTTCTTCGTCCCAGGAAAGTTCGCAACGGTGCAGCCCGGCAGAATCGGCACCTCGCATCTCTGCTGCTTCTCGCCCTTGGCCATGCCGAAGCTGCAAAACCGTTCGGTCGTGGCCTGCGAGTCTTCCGGCATGCCCTGGGCCCAGGTCGAGTCGGGAACAGCTCTCAGGAAGAACAGGGCGGTCCATCCGCCTCCGATCACCACGGCAACTAAGAACATGACAGGACGCCAGTTCACGATGGGCGCATCCTAGCATAGGCCGATCAGTTGCGGCCACTTCCGTGGGGGGCGTAGAATTTCCCCGCCATGGCGTCGCCCACCAAGCGCGAGATCGCGCAGATCCTTGAGGATATTGGATTGCTCCTGGAGCTCAAAGGTGAGAGTCCGTTCAAGAGCCAGGCCTATTACAACGCGGCTAGGACCATTGAGGGAACTACCGAGGATCTCGTCCAGTTGGTTGCCACGGGCCGCATCCGTGAGTTGAAGGGGATCGGACAAGCCCTGGCAGACAAACTCACTGAACTGGTGCGGACGGGACGGTTGGCCTACTATGAAGAGCTAAAACGGACGGTACCGGCCGGGCTGGTTGAGATGCGGGCTATCGCCGGCATGGGGCCTAAAAAAATCCTCGCTGTATGGCAACTGCTCGGCATCACCACGGTGGGGGAACTCGAGTATGCCTGCATCGAGAACCGGCTGGTCGGGCTCCCCGGGTTCGGATCGAAAACGCAGGACAAGATCAAGCAGGGGATTCTCCAGTTCAAAAAACGGAAGGGGTTTCAGCTCTACGCCACCGCGATCGTGGAGGCACGGGCGCTCATGGCCGCCTGCCGGTCGGCATCCGGCATCAGACAGGTGGATCTGGTCGGCGATCTCCGGCGTCGGATGGAGATCGCCGACACGATCGAGCTGGTGGTTGCCACAGATCGGCCGGATTCCGTCGGGCAGGCGCTCGCCGCCCATGGCCTGGACGATCGGTTCGTGGAGGAGGGGCCTGTCCTTCGCGGGCGGTCGGCGCTGGGACTCGCCCTGGTGATCCATGTCGCCAGGTCCCTATCCCCTCACCTCTTGCTTGCCAAGACCGGCAGTGCCCAGCATCTGACTCAACTGAAGGCGCGGGCGGAGGCTCGGCGACTCACGTGGAACCTGGAGGAGGATGGGGGACCCCTGTCTCCGCCGGCGGAGACGGAGGCTGATCTCTATCGCGCGCTGGATCTGCCCTTGATCCAGCCTGAGTTGCGGGAGGGGTTGGGCGAGATCGAGGCGGCCGAGCGAGGCGAGCTGGCGCATCTGGTGACTTCACAAGACATCCAAGGGATCTTTCACAACCATACGACGGCCAGCGACGGGTCCGCGACGTTGGAGGAGATGGTCGAGGAAGCTTGCAGGCTCGGGTATCGTTATATCGGCATCTCGGATCACAGCCAGTCGGCGTTCTATGCGCACGGCTTGAAGGAAGACCGCATCCGCGAGCAGCATGCGGCGATCGACGCCTTGCGCAAGCGGGTTTCCGGCATCCTCATTCTGAAGGGTATCGAAGCCGATATTCTGGCTGACGGCACGATGGACTATCCGGATGAGGTATTGGCCACGTTCGACTTCGTGATCGCCTCCGTCCACAGCCGGTTCAATCTACCGGAAGAGGAGCAGACTTCCCGCGTCGTGCGAGCCCTGGCCCATCCGCATGTGACGATGCTCGGGCATCCCACCGGCCGCCTGCTGCTCTCCCGCGAGGGGTACCGGATCGATATGGCACGCGTGATCCGGGCTGCGAAGGAGCACGGCAAAATTCTCGAAATCAACGCCAACCCGCACCGGCTCGACCTCGACTGGCGTCTCTGTCCCTCGGCGAAAGCGCAGGGCGTGAAGGTCAGCATCAATCCCGACGCCCATGCAGTCGAAGGTTTGCAGGACGTGCCGTTCGGGGTGAACGTCGCCCGCAAGGGAGGGCTGAGCGTCACCGATGTGGTCAATACACTGGAGCCGGCCGAGATCGCCGCGGCTCTGAAGCAGTGAACGGAATCAGCACGAGGAGTGACTATGCTCGCGACGCGGATCCGCCAAAAGGAAGGCACGTTCTACTTCATCTCCTACAAGGCGCAGGACCTGTTGCACAAGGTGCGGTTCACCAGCCGCTACTACTTCGAAGGCGAGGAAATTGCGGAAACAAAAGTGTCCGAGCACGATGAGGTGGCCAAGTTCATCGCGAGCATCGAGCGGAGCGAAAAGGGGTTCCAGCGCTTGCTCAACCGGCAGAAGATCAAGCAGATCGTGAACTTCTACGAGACGGTCGTCACGCAGCCCATGATCCCCGGCACCGTGCTGTTGTTCACCGATGAAACCCTGCGGTTTCAGAAACTCGACGGGAACGAAACGCTGGGGCACTTGAGCGAGCCGAGCGGCAAGTATCTGGTGATCGACGGCCAGCACCGATTGGCCGGCCTCCATTTTTTTCAGGACAAGCACCCGGATCAAATCGGGCAGGTGGAGGTGCCCTGCGTGCTGTTCGACGGGCGCAGCGCGGACTTCGCCACCGAGATGTTCGTGATTATCAACTCGACCCACACGCGCATCAACCGGTCGCATCTGGTGGATCTGTACGAAAAGGTGTCCTGGGAAAGCCCGGAAAAGAAGTTCACCGCCAAGGTGGTGAACCTGCTCTATGAAGAGGCGGACTCGCCGCTCCAATACAAGATCAACCGGCTGGGCGGGCGCAGCAAGCAGGAAAAGTGGGTGCTCCAGTCGGAGATCTTCAATGAGCTGCTGAAGGTCGTGACGGCGCATAAGCGCTGGATGGAGTCGCATCTCGGGATGAAGGCCGATCGCTGTTATGCCCTCGTGCGGGACTATCTGAAGGGCGCTAAAGAGGTCATGGGCGAGGTCTGGGGAAACAACGAACGCTACATGTTCACGCGGGACGTGACGCTCAAGGCGCTGATCCGCGTACTGGACGACCTGATCATCGACCGGAAACTCATCAGCGACTGGGAGCAGCAACGGTCGCCGAAGCCGTTTGCCGACTTGCTGCGGCCCTGGGCGAAGCTGGCCAAGGAGTTCCGGTCCGACGGCTTTTATGAGCGGTTTCCGGCCAAGGGGCAGCTTGAGCGCGTGCGCCGCATCCATCAGCGACTGCTGGATGCGCTCATGAAGTTGGGAGCATGAAGAGGACGGGTCGATGAGGCATCCGGTGACGGTCTGGGCAGGGCTGCTGCTCCGGTGCGCGCTCGCCTTGTTTCACGGACCGGTAGTCGCGGGGGCGGCCCTCGAGGACGTGGCGGCGATCGGCACGCACCTCGACGTCACGACCGACCCGAAAGGCGGAGTCCGGGCCCACGCCGTCCTTGATCTGCCGGCTTCGCTGGCCGCCGTGCAGGCCCTGTTCACCGATTACGAACACTGGCCGGAGCTGTTCGACGTGTCCATGCGGGTCGGAAGAGTCGAGCGGATGCCCGATCGCACGATTACCGAAGTCTTCATTGCGCATCCCATTTTGCCCGGCGAATCGAGGTTGCTTGGGGAAAACCGCGTGTTGCCGGACGGGGGCTTGACGACCACCATGATCGGCGGAGACTTCAAGCGCTATGCGCGCACATGGAAACTGTCTTCAAACGGGTCTCCCGCCCACACCAAGGCGGAGTTCGACCTCCTGGTCGAGCCCAAGACGATGGCGCCGGACTGGCTCGTGGCTCTCGAGGTCAAACGCGAGCTTGAGGCGCATTTCAAATTGGTGCGGGCAAAACTGGCCAAGCTGGACAAGAGTCATTAGCGGGGAAATGCAAAATCGACGGACTCGGCGGCCTCCAGGCCCTGTTTGGTCAGGGCGCCGATATCGAGGTGTCGTTCGATCCTGCGGATGTGGTCGAGATCAGTTTTGGTGCTGGGATGGGGCGGGACGAACAGGCGACAGCAGTCCTGGTCCGGCTCGATCGAGGTCTCGAAGGTGCCGATGGCTTGCGCCTCGCCGGTGATCTCAATCTTGTCCATGCCGATGAGCGGGCGCAGGAGAGGAAGGGTGGCCGCTTCCTCGACCACGCTCAAATTCTGGGGCGTCTGCGACGCCACTTGCCCCAGGCTGTCTCCGGTCACCATGGCCCAACAGTGCTCCCGCCTGGCGAGTTCCTCCGCAATCCGGATCATCATGCGGCGGTAGAGGACCACGCGGAACGCGGCCGGGGCGCCGAGCACGATCTGTCGTTGGATCTCGCCGAACGGAACGAGATACAGGCGAGAGACGAGTTGGTAGGGCGTGAGGATCTTGACCAGATCGCGGGCCTTCTCCTCCGACGCGCGGCTCACGAACGGCCTGCCATGGAAATGAACAAACATGGCCCGGCAGCCGCGCTTCATCATGCGGTAAGAAGCGACGGGGGAATCGATCCCCCCCGAGAACAGGCAAGCCACCTTGCCGCTGACTCCGATTGGTAAGCCACCCGGTCCCGCATGTCGCTCGACCGCCACATAGGCTTCCTTCGATGCCAGCTCGATATAGATCGTCAGGTCCGGCGCTTTCAGCTTCACCTTCTTGCCCGTCGTCGCGCAGACGTGCTCGCCGACCGCCCGTTCGATGTCCATCGAGGTCCAGGGGAAGCGCTTGTCGGCCCGCTTGGCGCTGACGCGGAAAGTGGTGAAGGCTTGGCGGCCGGTCAGGACCGCGGCCGCGGTCCTGACCGGTTCCAAGTCCGGTTGTGCGACGTCCATGGGGACGGCGTGGGCCAGGAAGAAGTGCGTACACCCGAAGGCCTGCGCCAGGCGACCCCGGACGACATCCCAATCGGTCTCCGCCGCCAGCTCGACCCGGATGCGACCGTGGAGCGCCTGGACCTGCCGCAGGCCAAGGTCCTTGAGCGCGCCGCGCAGGTGCTCGACCAGCCGCTGCTCGAAAAATGGACGGTTGCGTCCCTTGAGAGCCAACTCGTGGTAATGGACGATGGCCACCCGCATCAGGAATCTCCCGCTGCTTCCAGCCAGCGTTCACAGTCGATGGCGGCCATGCAGCCGGAGCCGGCGGCGGTGACGGCCTGACGGTAGACCGAGTCTTGCACGTCCCCGGCGGCGAAGACACCGACGACGCTCGTGGCGGTTCCCTTCCGGGTCACGATATAGCCTTTCTCATCCATCTCAAGTTGACCCTTGAAGAGGTCGGTGTTCGGCCTGTGGCCGATCGCCACAAACACTCCGGCGCAGGGCAGTTCCGATACCTCATTGGTCGTCACCTGCCGGAGCCGCACGCCGGTCACCTTGCCTGTACCCAGAATGTCCTCGACGACCCTGTTCCAGAGAAAGGAGATTTTGGCGTTCTTCTGCGCGCGCTCCTGCAGGATCTTGGACGCGCGCAGTTTGTCGCGCCGGTGTACCACGGTGACCTTGGTGGCGAATTTCGTGAGAAAGAGCGCTTCTTCCATGGCACTGTCGCCGCCGCCCACCACGACCAGCTCCTGACCCCGAAAGAAAAATCCGTCGCAGGTGGCGCAGGTGGAGACTCCGTGGCCGGTCAGGCGCGATTCATTGGGCAAGCCCAATCGAACGGCCGACGCGCCTGTGGCGATAATGAGGGCTTTGGTTGTCAGGTTCTTCTCCCCATCGACGGTCAGGGTGATCGGCCGATGGCTGAGATCCACCGAGGTCACGTCGCCGGTGAGAAACTCCGTGCCGAACCGCTCGGCCTGGGCCCGCATCGCCTTCATCAGGTCAGGCCCCATGATCGCCTGGGCAAAACCGGGATAATTTTCCACCTCGGTGGTGGTCGTGAGTTGGCCGCCCGCTTGCCAACCTTCGATCAACAGCGGGGACAGATTGGCTCGCGCCGTGTACAGGGCGGCCGTGAGGCCGGCGGGGCCGGAGCCGATGATGACGACCTGACGCATGCCGGCACTCTAACACACCAGATCCAACGGCTGCATCGCTCGGGCTCGGGTGATCGTGCGAGGTCAAGCGCCTCGCGCTAGGCCATGGCCGAATAGGTGCGAAACAAGCGGGCAACCTGGCGGCGGAGCTCGGCCAGCGGCCGATCTCCGTCGATGACGTCGTCTGCGAGCCGGCGCTTTCGGCTCAGGGGCATTTGGGATCGGATGCGCCGCAAGGCTTCGGCGCGGCTGAACCCGTTCCGCCGCCGGAGGCGGGCGATTTGCGTGTCACGCCGTGCCGTGACCACCGCCAACCGATCCATTCGCTCATGGGCGCCGGCTTCGACCAGCACGGGGGCGTCATAAATGATGACCGCATGAGGATGTTTTTCGACGATGGCTCGAACGTGCTTGGCCTGCTCCCTGGCCACGCGCGGGTGAATGATCGCCCCGAGCCGCCTGAGCTTCCGGTAGTCGGCAAAAACGATTCCGGCGAGAGCCGCCCGATCGATGGTCCGGTCCGGCCTGAGAATGCCGCGTCCAAAGGCCTTGACGACATCGCGCCAGGCCGGTCGTCCCGGTTCCACCACCTGCCTGGCCAAGAGGTCGGCGTCGATGATAGAAGCGCCGCATTGATGAAACATTCGTGCGACGGTGCTTTTGCCGGTCGCCACCCCGCCTGTCAGGCCCACGAGGATCACGCGGCGAGAATACCATGCGCCTCCCAGTCCGACAATTCTTGCCAGGGCGCTCGTTGACTTCTCCGGGCGCGGGCCTGTAAGAGGCTGGTATGACGCCGTGCAGAATCATTATTGCAGTCATCGCCTGGTGGATAAGCACAGCCGGGACGCCGGCCCTTGGGGAGGGGGAGTTGCCGCAGGAGCAACGCGACCCGCGCACGATCGTCGTAGCCTTGGACGGTAGCGGCGAGTTTCGTTCGATTCAAGCGGCGTTGGACGTCGCCGGCAAGGGGGATACGATCCGGATCAAAGCCGGCGTCTATCCGGAAGATGTGACCATTCACAGCAAGGAGGATCTCAAGCTCATCGGCGAGGGGATCGATACGGTGACGATCCTCGGCAAGGATCGGGTCGGCGTGTTGCACATCGGGAAGTGGCCCTATGGCGCCACCAACATTGAGATCAGCGGCATGACCATCAATGAGCATGGCGGGCATGCCGTGGGGATCTTCAACGGCAAGGGGCTAGTGCTCCACGATCTCAAGGTCAGAGGCATGCTGTTCGGCCAGCAGGTCCAGGATGTCCGGATCGAACGCTGCCAGATCGGCGGCAGCGAAACCACCGGCGTGCAGTTTGCCGATTCGCAAGCGCTGCTGATCGGGAACGTGATTCACGACAATGACCACGGGGTCAACATTGCGGGGAAGAGCGTCGTGCGGTTGGAGCGCAATCTGATCACCCGCCAATTGTTCGAGGCCGTGGTGGTGACGGATCAAGCCCGCGCCGTTGTGATCGCCAACACGCTGGTCAAGAACGGAGGCGCAGCCGCCTTCCTCGCCAGGTCGCAGAGCGAGGTGTCGGGGAATATCGTGAGCTTGAACAAAGTCGGATTCGTGGTGGCCCTGACCAGCCAGGTGCAGTTCTCTCACAACGCCTTCTCCGAAACCGGTGAGCCCTATGTTCGTCCCGGAACGCCTGCGGTGCCGGCACCGGAATTGGGCAACGGGTCCGACCTCACAGCCGATCCTGGCTTTCTGGACCCGAGCCGTGACGATTTCCGATTGCGTACCGACAGTCCACTGATCAAGGTCCACGATTTTGCCTACCTCGGAGCGCTCGCGCCGGTCTCATCTGAGCGTTGATTCATCCGACCCTAAATTTAACTTGAAATCCAGTAGCTTACGCCCCTGGCACACGATGTGAATTCCCTGTGCTATGCTTAGTCAAGACATCAACCATATGAGAAGCAGGACGGTCCAGCCCGAACCCATCTTGGGACCGTCGCAGGGAGGCGAAGGGTGGCGAGTTACCGATCAGACCTCGAAAAATCCCGCTTTCAGCATATGCCGTCGTTGGATGAACTTGAGGGCGGCAAACTGGTCGGGGCCGTGGTGCCGATGTCCGAGAAGGCCCAGAACCAGATGCGCGACAGTATCGAAGTCATTGATTACCTGCTCAACCAGGACCAAGTCACCTGGAGCTGACCTGCCGCGCGGAGCGTCCTCTTCTTCCGTGAATCTCTGCTCGCTGCCTTGCCCTTCTGGCGCGTAAGCTTAATCGCTGCCTGCGCCCATTCCGTCTCACGACTCCTGTCCGATCGAGGATTGTGCGCCCCACCTTGTAAGGCCATCCCATATTTGACGACCAACCGGCATCCGGACCTGTGTTGTTGCGTCAACGGAAGGAGCCGTCTTCATGCAGGGCGAATCGACGCCGTTGCGCGCGGCGCTTATCGGCGTCTTGGCCGAAGAGGGGTCGCTCGAATTCGACGATCTCATCACCAGGCTTCCCGGCTGTACCTGGAACCAGCTATTTTCTCTCGTTGACCAATTGAGCCGGATCGGCACCCTGTCCGTTTACCGTCCGACGAGGACATCGTTTGTGGTGAGCGGTTGCGGCCAACCCCGGCGCGCCCATCGGGCCGCGGCCGGAAACCACCTTGATAGGTGGGCGATGCCTGCCAAGAGGATCTGTATTTTCAAGGCTTGGAATGACCGAACCGGAGAGCTTAGAGTAGAGAAATCCACTTCACACCGACGGGGCATCCGATGAAAAAGACTCGACAAGCTGGTTCCCTGCCTCCACCCGGCCAGACGGCTGAGGATCTGCGCTTGATGGAAGATGCCAAACGGATCAAACATTGGAAACGGTGGGGTCCTTACCTGAGCGAACGGGCGTGGGGCACGGTCCGCGAGGACTATAGTCCGAATGGAACGGCGTGGGAGCATTTCCCCCATGATCATGCCCGTTCCCGCGCCTATCGATGGAACGAGGACGGGCTGGCCGGATTCTGCGATCGCCATCAATGGATCTGTTTCGCCTTGGCCTTATGGAACGGACGCGATCCGATCTTGAAGGAACGGGCGTTCGGCTTAACGGGCAACGAAGGCAACCATGGGGAGGACGTCAAGGAATACTACTTCTATCTGGACTCCACGCCCACCCATTCCTACATGAAATGGCTCTATAAGTATCCTCAGGCCGAGTTTCCCTACGCCCGTCTGGTCGAGGAGAATCGCCGGCGCGGACGCCGCGAGTCGGAATTCGAGTTGCTGGATGCGGGTGTGTTTCAAGGCAACCGGTATTTCGATGTGATCGTCGAGTACGCCAAGGTTTCTCCGGAGGATCTTCTTGTGCAGATCGAAGTGGTGAACCGCGGTCCTGAGACTTCGGAAATCACGGTGCTTCCGACCCTGTGGTTCAGAAATACCTGGTCATGGGGCTTGGATGTGCGCCGGCCTCGCCTCCGACAGGGGGAGCCGATCCACGATATGAGCGTGGTCGAGCTGACCCATGATTACTATGGGTTTCGACGCCTCCTCTGCCAGGGCGAGCCGCCGCTCCTGTTCACCGAAAACGAGACCAATGCCAGACGACTGTGGGGAGATGACGACGGCCCGCGGTACGCCAAAGATGGGATCAACGACTATGTGGTGCGGGGATTGAAGGAAGCGGTGAATCCCGATCACGTGGGCTCGAAGGTGGCGGCTCATTACACGTTCACGTTGGGGGCCGGTGAAACGAAGACGATCCGCTTGCGGTTCACCGATCAATCGTCCAACGAAACCGTGACCGAGCCATTCTTCACGACTATGTTGGCGGAGAGAAAAGCCGAAGCGGACGACTTCTACGCGCAGTTGGCTCCGCCCGGCCTGTCCGATGACGCCAAGCGGGTCCAGCGCCAGGCCTTTGCCGGCCTCCTCTGGAGCAAGCAGTTTTATCACTATGACCTCGCACGGTGGTTGAAAGGCGACCCTGCCGGCCCGGAGCCGCCCGCGAGCCGCCTGAGGGGCCGCAACTCGGACTGGACGCATCTCTACAATGCGGACGTGATCTCGATGCCCGATAAATGGGAGTATCCCTGGTATGCCGTCTGGGATCTGGCCTTCCACTGTATCCCGCTCGCCTTGGTGGACCCGAAATTTGCGAAGGACCAACTCATCCTGATGTTGCGCGAGTGGTATATGCATCCCAACGGGCAGATTCCCGCGTACGAGTGGGCGTTCGGCGACGTCAATCCGCCCGTCCATGCCTGGGCGGCTTGGCGCGTCTATAAGATCGAAAAGAAGCGGACGGGAGTGGGGGACCGGACGTTTCTGGAGCGTGTGTTCCATAAGCTGCTCTTGAATTTCACCTGGTGGGTGAATCGGAAGGACGCCGAAGGTAAGAATATTTTTCAAGGCGGGTTCCTCGGGCTGGACAACATCGGCGTGTTCGATCGCAGCGCGCCGCTCCCCACCGGTGGCCACATCGAACAATCCGACGCCACGAGCTGGATGGGCATGTACTGCCTGAACATGCTCGCGATCGCGCTGGAGCTGGCGCGCGACAACCGGGCCTATGAGGACGTGGCGAGCAAATTCTTCGAGCATTTCGTCTACATCTGCCGGGCGATGAACCATATCGGCGGCGAGAACATCGAGCTGTGGAACAAGGAAGACGGATTTTTCTACGATGTGCTCCATCTGCCGGACGGACGGACCCTGCCGTTGAAGGTGCGGTCCATGGTCGGCCTGATCCCGCTCTTTGCCGTCGAGACACTGGATTCCGAACTGATCGACCAATTGCCGCGATTCAAGCATCGCATGCAATGGTTCATGGAGAACCGGCCCGACTTCGCCTCGCACGTCGAAACACAGTCCGAGGACGGGGAAGTCCGGCGGTTTCTGTCGTTGGTCAATCGGACCCGTCTGAAGAAGGTCCTGCGCTACATGTTGGATGAGCAGGAGTTTCTGTCCCCTCACGGCGTGCGGGCGCTGTCGCAGTACCATCGCGCACATCCCTACGTCTTCTCCATGATGGGCGTGGAACATCGGGTCGATTATGAACCGGCGGAGTCGAGCACGGGCCTGTTCGGGGGGAATTCGAATTGGCGGGGTCCGGTCTGGTTCCCGGTGAACTATCTGTTGGTCGAGTCCCTTCAGAAATTCCATTATTTCCTCGGCGATCAGTTCAAAGTGGAATGTCCCACAGGATCAGGACGTCTCGTGACGTTGTGGGAGGTGGCGGGAGAACTGTCGCGGCGGCTGGTGAGGACCTTCCTGCGGGACGCCAAGGGGCAACGGCCAGTGTACGGCGGCGCGGACCTCTTCCAAACCGACCCCCATTGGCGCGATCTGATTCTGTTCTATGAATACCTCCACGGGGACAATGGGGCGGGCATCGGAGCTTCTCACCAGACCGGCTGGACGGGGCTCGTGGCCAAGCTGATCCAGCAATCAGGGGAATGAGGAAGCCTCGCACTCAGCATTCATGAAGACATCCTTATTCAGCCTCAGCGCGACGGGAAGGTGAGCGGATGAAGACCGGGCGAATCGCAGCCGTAGACTGCCAAGACCTCCAACGCGCGCTCAGCCTTGAATGGCTTGAACCGAACGGCCTCGGCGGGTTCGCCTCCGGAACGGTCGCGGGACCGAATACGAGACGGTACCATGCTCTCCTGTTGACCGCTCGGAGACCGCCGGTCGATCGAGTCGTGCTCGTCAACCATCTTGAAGAATGGGCGGAGGTTGGTGAGAGCCACCTGCCTCTATCATCCACGCTCTATCCAGGGGCCGTGTATCCCGAGGGGTATCGATTCTGTTCAGGTTTCATCTCAGATCCCTGGCCGACCTGGACCTATGAGGTCGCCGGGATTCGAATGACCAGGGAAATTGTTGGTATCCGGGGAAGAGATCTGGTCGTGGTCCGTTGGCGGGTGGCTGAGGGCTCTCGGAACGTCGTTCTCAAGGTGCGCCCGATGCTGTCGGGCCGCGATTACCATGCGACACACCATGCCAATTCGGCGCTGCAATCGGAGGCGCAGGCGGAGAAAGGACTGGTGTCATGGCGTCCTTATTCGGATCTCCCCGCGGTCCACGCGCACCATGGCGGCGAATATTCCCATCAGCCGGAGTGGTTTTACCGGGTGCAGTTTCCGGTTGAGCAAACGCGCGGCCTCGACGGGGAGGAGGATTGGTGGTCGCCGGGCGAGTTCCGCTTGGACTTGCGCGAAACCGGTCAGGCATGGCTGGCGTTCACCACCGAGCCGGTCGGCGCATTGGAGATGCCGGAGTTGCTGGAGGCCGAACGCCGCCGCCGCGAGTTGGTGGCGAGCGAAGCACCGGCCGGCGATGATTTGGTGAGACGGCTGTGGCGCGCCACGGAGGCCTTCATCTCCGCACGAGGCGAGCAACAGACGGTCATCGCAGGCTATCCCTGGTTTACCGATTGGGGACGGGACGCCTTCATTTCGTTGCCTGGCCTCTGCTTGGTGACGGGGCGGTATGGCACAGCGCGACAGGTCTTGCAGGCCTTTGCCGACCATATTTCACAGGGGATGATCCCGAATCGGTTTCCCGACGCCGGCGAGCAGCCGGAGTACAACACGGTCGATGCTTCCCTCTGGTACGTGCATGCGGCGGACCGCTATCTCTTCTACTCCAAGGACGAGGAGTTCGTCCGGCTCGTGGCCTGGCCGGGGGTCAAGCAGATCATCGACGGCTATCGAACCGGGACGAGGTACGGGATCAGAATGGACGCGGATGGACTGATCACCGGAGGGGCGCCGGGAGTCCAGCTCACCTGGATGGATGCGAAGGTGGGCGATTGGGTCGTGACCCCGCGAAGCGGCAAACCGGTCGAGATCCAGGCCCTCTGGGTCCGGGCGCTTGAAATAGGCGCGTGGTTGGGGACGAAGTTCGACGAGCCGGAGTTCGCCGCTTGCTGTCGCCGGGACTGTGCGCTGGCGAGCAGATCGTTCCGGTCCAGGTTTTGGTACGAGGAGGGCGGGTATCTCTACGATGTGGTCGACGGCGAAGGTGGAGACGACGCCTCGCTGAGACCAAACCAAATTTACGCGGTGGCCTTGACCGGCAAACTCTTGACCAAGGAGCAACAACGGCGCGTCGTGCGCATCGTCCAGGAGCGTTTGCTGACCCCGGTCGGGCTTCGCACGCTTGCCACGCACCATCCGCAGTATCGCCCCCATTATGAAGGAGGGGTCGTCGAGCGAGACGGAGCGTACCATCAAGGGACCGTCTGGCCCTTTCTGCTCGGTCCCTTCGTCACCGCCTGGATGAACGTGTATGGTCGGAACGAGGGGACGAGGCGGCAGGGCCGGAAGCTGCTCCAGGGCTTGGAGCAACATCTGGAGGAATGCTGCCTCGGTCAAGTCTCGGAAATCTTCGATGCAGACCCGCCGCATCTACCTCGGGGCTGTGTGGCCCAGGCCTGGTCGGTGGCTGAACCATTGCGGGCGCTGCTCGAAGACCTGTCGCCATCCCGGGCGACCAGACCGATCACGCGCAAGCCAGCCGCGGGCACCGCCCGAGCGCGAACGGCCACCCGGCGGTCCCGCCGATCCTAGCTGATCCAGTTCTTACTGCAACCAGGCAATCGTGGTCGTGTGCCGGCGTCCATGAGGCCGGTCGCCGATAATGGCTCTTGCGCCTGCCGTCAGGATGTGATACTCAGAAAAGCCTCACAAGTTGATCTCAATCCCCAGGCGAGCTTATGGCACGCAGCAGAATTCCGAAATCGGAATGGTGGTTGGTGTTGGCGCTGTGTTTCTCAGCGGGATGCCAAACTTCCTCGTCCTCTACGCCCGGGCCCGCGATTGATCCCTCTCAGTTCGATCACCTCTGGAAGGCCTATACGCGTTGCATGACCAGCCGGGATTTGGATACAGCCCGCCGGCAGGCGGATCTGCTCCACCAGGCGGTGTTGCACGAGTCAGACCGTACGACCTTTCTTCCCTCCACGCTTGATCGGTATGTTGAAAAGCCTCCGACGCGGCTTGCGGCGGATCCCCGTGAACTGGCGACGGCCTGTCGATCTCATGTTACCAAGATCGAGCATGCTCAGGTGCAGCCGTAGGGAACGCCCAGCCCCAGCATCCAATCGGTTGTGTTGTCCCTGCCCGCACCAGTCTCCGGTCCTGAAGGAATCAGGTGCTCCAGCCTCGCCGGGCGGCGCGATGCCCTCTGTAAGCATTCGGTTGCCGGCGAGACCAATCGCCATCAGAACCGGAGGAGGTTTCGATGCGTTGTGATCAGTGCCGCCAAGCTATGATCCCAGACCCGCCATTCAACAGTGTTGACGAACACCTCACGCTGCGCGTGACCCGGTGGCATTGCGCCGGGTGCGGCGAGGTCGTGGAAGAAATCCTCTGTGAGCCGGCGGGAGAGGCCGACCGTCCTCGGCGGATGCGCTACCCGGTACGGGAATGGACGGGCTGTGACCGTCCCGTTGCCGGGCGATTACGGACCGGGCGTCGAAAACCGCTCTCCCTTGCCGCGTAGTGCCGCCAGCCGTCTCACTCGCTTCATCTCTTGTCCCTCCCAGCATAGGCTCCTATGACTTTGTAAGAACGTTCCGGCAATTTCGACTCCCCGGCATGAGACTGATGCTGCTCCTCCTCGGTTTGTCTTGTGCCGGCTGCCAGATCCCGACTGCCACGCCGGACCAGGATCGGGCCATGACCAGCCTGTGGCACCGGCATCAGGTCTGCCGGACAACCCAGGACCGCGACCATCTGCGCCGGTTGTCCGATGAATTGCATCGCGCGGCCTTGGAAGAGCAGCCGGCTCTCGCGGCCATTCCGTGGCTACTGCGCTCGCTGGTCGCGGTGCCGCCGGTTCGAACAGCGATCGATCCCAAGGCGGTCGCGGCGACCTGCTTGGCTCGGGCCGGCTCGCTGGCCCACACCGCCGGTGATAGGCATGAAGTGGAGCGAGTCGTCCGCGTGATTGCCGAGCACTACGCCGAACCGGACTATGCCTTCTATCTCGATCTGGCTCAGGGGCAGGTGAGAAACCTTAGTGAGGAGGTCGGCTATTCCCCCGTTGGGCCAGCCTCAGTCAGCCGGCCGCGCGTTGCCCATCGAACCCAGGAGCACATGAGATGAACGGGACGACCGAGGTTGTCCCTGATCTGGCCGTCCGCCCGTCCGGATCAGCCACGGCACCGTCAGTTGGTCGGATGGTGTGCCAACATTGGCCCGAGTACCTCATGGAGGCAGCCGGGCTGGGGCTCTTCATGATCTCGGCAGCCGCAGTCACGAGCCTGCTGGAGTATCCCGGCTCGCCGTTTCACCAGGCACTTCCCGATCCGATCGCCCGCCGCGTCCTGATCGGCCTGGCTATGGGACTGACCGCGATCGGAATCATCTATTCCCCCTGGGGCAAACAGTCCGGCGCCCATTTGAATCCGGCGGTGACCCTGACGTTCATGAGGCTGGGGAAAGTGCGGCCGACAGACGCGGCCTTCTATATTCTGGCCCAGTTTGTCGGAGGATGGCTGGGTCTTGCGTTGGCAGCATTGGTCGGTGGGACGTACCTCGCCGATCCGGCGGTGAATTATGTGGTGACGGTTCCCGGCGATTCGGGGCCGATCGTCGCGTTTGCGGCAGAGACCGTGATCTCCTGTGGATTGATGCTCGCCGTGTTGACCCTCTCCAACCATAAGACCCTGGCCTCTTGGACGGGCGTCTGCGCCGGCTGTCTGGTCGCGCTGTATATTTCCCTGGAGGCGCCGCTGTCGGGCATGAGCATGAACCCGGCGCGCAGCTTGGCCTCGGCGATGGTCGCCCACCTGTTTTTCTCCCTGTGGGTCTATTTCGTCGCGCCGTTATCGGGAATGTTGGCGGCTGCCGCGCTGTTCACGTGGGTACATCAAGCAGATGAAGAATTGGCCTGTCCCAAGCTGCACCATGCCAACCGCCGGCGCTGCATCTTCTGCGGCAAGCCAGGCGGCGCATAAGGTGCTAACGTGAAGCCGATATGTGTGTCGCGCAGGATCCTCAAAAGGGCGAGGGGACGACAATCGTGATTCGTCAATCGTCAACCGTGACGGTGTTCGAAGCCCGGTATTATGTTTTCCTTGCCCCAGACGACTGACGCTTGACGCATGATGAGAGCTTGGGACGCCGCGATCACCCGCCAGACGGGCCTTTCAGCATCCTGTCAGATGCCCGCGTACCATTCGTACCCTTGGTCCTCCCAGTAGCCACCCTTGCCCCCACCGAAGCCGGCCAGGCTGTCGGTCACTTCCAGTCCCATCAGGTACTTCGCGTGCTTGTATCCGAGTTGTCGCTCGAAGCGGAGCCGGAGCGGCGCGCCATGAGGGACGTCCAAGGGCCGGTCGTTCATCTCATAGGCGAGAATGGTCTGCGGATGGTAGGCGTCTTCCAGCGCCATGCTCTCGTAATAGGGCACGTTGTCCTCGTCCAGATCGGCGCAATGGAACAGGATATAGCTGGCGGACGGTTGTGGTTGCACCTGTTCCATGATCTCCCGCAAGGGGACGCCCGTCCATTTGCCGATCGCGCTCCAGCCTTCGACACAGTCGTGTCGCGTGATTTGCGTGCGGGAGGGCAGCGCCCTCAATTCCTCCAGGGAAAAGCTGACAGGCCTCTCCACCAGCCCGGTCACCATCAGCCTCCAGTCCCTGAAATCATCGGCGGCGAGCGCATCGTAGAGCCGATTGTTGGGGTCGGTGTTGCCGTTGGCGGGAAAGACGGCCGACAGGTCGGCCTCCCGATATTCCTTGGCCATGGCCTGCTTCGGCGTGAGCGCCCGCTGGATATGGTCCGTCAGCCGTTCCGTCTTGCCCAGAAACCTGCGCACCCCCTCCTGGCCGGAAAGCCCGTCGCAGCCGGCAAGTGCAAAAACACCGGCTGCCTTGAGGCTGTGGGTGAGAAAGCGCCGCCGATCAAGTGGTGTGTCGAAGATCATGGATCTGCTCCTCTTCCGGAAGTCGATACCAGCCGGTGATCATGGAACGGAGATTGTTGACGAGTCCCGTGAGGATGACTTGCGAGACGTGGATGACGATGAAGCCGACGAAGGCAAAGCAGGCCAGGAAATGAAGGGTCCGGGCGCTTTGCCTGCCGCCGAAGAGGTCCAGCAACCAGGGCGCTGCCGCGTCGATTGTGGGCGACATGGTCAGGCCCGTCAGCACGATCAGGGGGCCCAGTCCCAGAATCACCGCCGCGTAGGCCAGCTTCTGAAGCACGTTGTAGTGCTTCGCGTCCTCGCTGGTCGGATGCTTCAGGCGTAGATGGTCTCGGACCGCGCGCCCGATCATGCGCAGGTCACGGCCCTGCGGGATCACGTCGCGGGTGAAGTGCCGGCTGAGCCATCCGTAAGCCCAGAAGATCAGACCGTTGACGACAAAGAGCCAGGCGAAGAACAGGTGCCACTGGCGGCCCATGGCGAGCCACTGCGGCCCGGGAATCGTGGCCCAGGCTGGAAAGCCACGCGCCCGGCCTCCCGAATAGCCGAGCAGGCCGGTTGTATCGAATTCATGCCCGAGAATGGTGGTGATGCCGCGGGGCTCCCCGGAATCGGACCTGACCGCCCGCATGGCCAAAAACGGTTCGTCACGGTCCGAACGATCGCCCCAATACAGGGCGGGATGCGCGTTGAAAATCTGAAGCCCGCTTCCGATCAAGACGAACAGGCAGGCGACATTCACCCAATGGCTGAGTCGCACCGGCGCTGTGTGGCGATAGGTGCGGCTGTCGGGCCGGGCCCGTGGCGTGGCCTGAACGGGGTCAGCCTGAGCCGCCCACTCCGCCGGTTCGATCTTGTCGATGCGAACGATCGTCTCAGTGTTGGGGTCCCCCGCGGTGGTCATCGCAGGTCCTCCTGCAGATGAGTCGGAGCGGGAGGACGGTTCTTACGGGGCCGGCGAAGGAGGGCTCCAGCAGAGAGGACGAACGGTCTTTGCGCAAGACAACAGGGCCTGCGAAGGCCGGATGCCTCCGCAGGCCGGTGCATGCCGAACAGGTCTCGGACTGGTTGCGACTACTGGACGATCACGGGCAGATCCTGCCTCATCCCCTCGCCCTCGTGCTTGAGTGCCTCGGCCGCTTCCTTGGCGCTGGAGTGGGCCTTCTGCTTCTTGGCTTTCATATGAGCCTTCATCTGCTTCTGATGGTCCTTGACGCGATCGGCGGCCTTGGCCGCCTTTTTCCTCTCGGCTGTGGCCGCCTCCTTCTTGTGTTTCTGCTCGGCCTTCATCCGCTCCTTCTTGGACTTGACCTCGCTCTTCATCTGCTCCTTCTGAGCCTGGATATTGTCCTGATGAGCCTTCATCTCGTCGGCCATCTGACCCATTTCTGGCGCCATAGGGGTTCCAAGGTCCATGGGCTCATCAGCGAGAGCCAGCGAGCCAAATCCAAACAGACACGACAGTGCCACGACGGGGATTGCAACGTGACGCATCGACAACCTCCTCCAATGTGAATGGGAACTCGCAGGCGCCGGGAACCGCCGCCTCCAGTACAGATAGCCCAAGGCCGAACCGCCCACAATGAATTTCATGAATCGTGCGGATGAACGGGGCATCACAGTGCTGGATCTCCAGTGTGGCAACTGTAAGGACGGGGGTGGGCTGCGGACTACAGGGGCGTCATGGGCGAGTCGGGCACGGAGGTGCAGGGCTCGCGAGACGAACCGACACACTCACACAAGGAGGAGATCCATGCGTAAGGACCGTATCTCGACAATGGGTTCCGTGGCGGCCTGTGCAGCCGTCTGTGCCTTCACCTTGATGGGCGCCGTGCCTGCGTTTGCCGCCGACGCGCATACCACCTCGAAATTCGAAGGGGCCAAGGCCAACAGCGGAACGGCCACGCACGGCCGGCAGGGGAACCAGGACACCTTGACCTGGTCGGAGGACTTCAAGATTCCGGACACGCCGGCTCCCCACTGGCAGGTCGTGGATTCCAAGGGCAATGTCTATCTGCTCAACCGCCTGAAGATCAAAGGCGGCCTATTGGGCGGCGAGAAGGAGAACCGCACGATCACGATTCCACCCTACGTGCATGACGTGGCGAAGGTCCAGATCTGGTGTGCCTGGGCCGAGGCGCTGCTCGGCGAGGCGTCCTTTCCCAAGCCGATCGCGATGGCCGGCTTTGAGAACGGCATGCGGGCCGAGGGCGGCATGAAGCATGACAGCATGAAGCACGACGGCATGGCGATGGGACGGTGATACCGCCTTCAACCGGCTGGGATGGGGGAAAGATCGAACCGTCCCAGCCGGATCAATGGACGTGATGCTGTGAGAAGGAGAATGGCCATGAAACTGATGCTACAGCTCGTCCTGGCAAGTACCACGGTCCTCGGTGCGCTCTCGGTGCAGGCGCAGGTGATCGAGAAAAGGACGCTATCGCTTGAGGGAGCCAAGAAGATCGTCGCCGCGGCGGAGACTCGGGCGAAAGCGGAAGGGGCCAGGGTCGTGATCGCGGTGGTGGATGACGGAGGAAGCCTGTTGCTGCTCGAACGGCTGGACGATACGCAGGTTGCCAGCGTGAACGTGGGCATCGACAAGGCACGGACCGCCGCCATCTTCCGGCGACCGAGCAAAGTCTTCGAAGATCAGGTGCGCGACGGTCGCGTGGCGGCTCTGGCCCTGCATGGAGCTGTACCGTTGCAAGGGGGCGTGCCGATCATCGTCGAAGGCAAGGTGATCGGCGCGATCGGAGTTAGCGGCGAAACGCCGCAGCAGGACGAAGCGATTGCCAAGGCGGGGGCGGCGGTCGCGGGGTCATTTTTGAAATCCGATGATAAATGAGAAGTGAAAGAGGAGAGAGGAGAGTCGTCATGAAGTACCTCAACGCGGCAACAGGAGCACTGCTGATGGTCATGGTGGGTTCGACCGCTCATGCCGAATCGGTAGCCGACAGACGAGGGCTGACTCTCGAAGGGGCCAAAAAAGTCATCGCTGCCGCGAGGGCCGAAGCCAGCCGCCTCAAGGCGCCGGGTGGCTCCATCGCCGTCGTGGATGACGGCGGCAACCTTCTGGCCTTGGAGCGCTTGGACCAAACCTTTGCGGCGAGCGCGAATATCGCGATCGGCAAGGCGCGGACCGCCGCGCTCTTCAAGAAGCCGACCAAGGCCTTCGAGGAGGCCATCAAGAGCGGGCGGACGTCGATGGTGACGTTGGGGGGCGATCTTCAGAATTTCACCCCGCTTCAAGGCGGCATTCCGCTCGAATGGGAAGGGAAGGTAGTCGGCGCGATCGGGGTGAGCGGCGCGGCCAGCGCGCAGCAAGATGAAGACCTCGCGATGGCTGGCGCGCAATCATTGGAATCAATGGACCTCGCAAGAGACAAGATAGGTGAAACGCAGACTCCGCTGCCCGTCACCTATATCGAAAGCCGGCAGGTCTCCGCCGCGTTTCGAAACGGAGCCGTGCTGGTGGGCGAGGACGAAACGATGATGCACGCGGCCCGGAACTATATGGTGCATGCCAGCCATCGCGACAGGCCCGGCTTGGTGGAGATCCATGAGCTCGACACGGACATCGTCTATGTCCTGGAAGGGACCGCCACGTTGGTGACCGGTGGGGAGCCGGTCGGGACGAAACCGATCGCGCCGCACGAGCTTCGCGGCAGCTCGGTCACAGGCGGGGAGACCAGGCGGTTGGTGCCGGGCGACGTGGTCATCATCCCCAACGGGGTCCCTCATTGGTTCAAGGAAGTGTCGGCGCCGTTCAACTATTACGTGGTCAAAGTAAGGTAAGGCCGCGTCAGTCGTCATTGGTCAGTCGTCAAGCGGGTAGAGTTGGCGTGTCAGCACTCCGTTGTCTGGTGAAAATTCATGCGGCGGTTGACGAATGGTGCTTGACGAATGACGAGGGCGGAGGAAGCTATGCAAGTTGGGATCGGACTGTTGATCAGTCTTCTATTGATCTTGATGGATGCGACATCCAGCTCACCGGCCCTGGCCGTCCCGCAGGTGCTGGATCAGAAGCCGGATGCGGTGATCGACCTGATGGCGCAGGAAGGCGTGACGCTGGTGAAGGGCCGGTGGCGGTACAGCGACACGAAAATCATCGAGGTCGATCATCACAGGGTCGGAGCTGATCTCGGTCCCAGCGGACCGCCGAATCGGACCTACGATCTGATTCCCCATGCGGGCGTGGCGGACTTCGACGATTCGGGGTGGCAGGAGATCGACGCGCCGGACCTGGAAGCCCGGCGTTCGACGGGCCGGCTCTGCTTCAATTGGTACCGCATCGCCGTGACCATTCCCGATCGGATCGGGAACTTCGATCCGACCGGTTCGACCATGGTTTTTGAGATCGTGATCGACGATTACGCCGAAGTCTGGGTGAACGGGACCTTGCCGCTCGTGCTCGGCCAAACCGGAGGACAGGTGATCAAGGGCTTCAACGCGCCGAATCGAGTGGTCGTGACGCGCCGGGCCAGGCCAGGCGATCGCATTCAGCTTGCGGTGCTGGGCGCCAACGGCCCCCTCTCCAAACCGCCGGGCAACTTCATCTGGGTCCGGTCGGCCTCCCTCGACTTCTATGCCCAGTCCCGCTTCGAATCGGCGCGCGAGCGCGTGGGCGGCATCGTCCGGGTCGACCCGGCGCTGGACCAGGTGATCTCTTCGACGGCCGTCGTGGAAAAACTCGCGGGAGGTTTCTCGTTCACGGAGGGGCCGGTATGGGTGCCGGGGAAGGACGGCGTCGAGGGATATCTGCTCTTCAGCGTGCCCAATGACAACCTCATTTATCGGATGACGGCCGATGGGGATGTCTCCGTGTTTCGCACCAAGAGCGGGTATGCGGGGTTCGATATCGGCGAATATCACCAGCCCGGTTCCAACGGGCTCACGCTCGATCGGCAAGGGCGGCTGACGATCAACCAGCATGGCAACCGGCGCGTCATTCGTGTCGAGCCCCACGGCGACATCACGGTTCTGGCGGATCGCTACCAGGGCAGGCGGCTCAACAGCCCGAACGATCTGGTCTATAAGTCGGACGGGTCGCTCTATTTCACCGATCCGCCGTTCGGGCTCCCGAAGGTCTTCGACGATCCGCGCAAGGAGTTGCCGTTCAGCGGGGTCTATCGGGTCGCCAACGGCAAGATCGACCTGGTGACCGACGATCTGGATGCGCCCAACGGCATCGCCTTCTCGACGGACGAACGATTTCTCTATGTCAACAACTGGAACCAGAAGAAGAAGGTCATCATGCGCTACGACGTGCAGCCGGACGGCCGGCTGTCGAATGGCCGCGTGTTCTTCGACATGACCACCGCTCCGGGCGAGGATGCACTGGACGGGATGAAAGTCGATATGAAGGGAAACGTCTATTGCACGGGTCCCGGCGGTCTCTGGATCATCTCGCCGGAAGGACGGCACCTCGGGACCATCACGTTCCCGGAGAATCCCCACAACCTGGCCTGGGGCGACGATGACGGAAAGACGCTGTACATCACCGCCGTCTCCGGCATCTACAAGATTCGGACGCATGTCGCCGGCGTACGGCCTGGTCCGCAGGCCGGTTCATGACGATGTGACCGGAGTTAGTCCGGGAATCTTCAGCGATTGCACGGCATCACGGAGCACCTCCAGCGCGGCAGGCCTGGTGAATCCCGTTCGCCAGGCCATCCCGATGCGGCGCTGCGGCATCGGTTCGGCGAAACTCACCACGGCCAGGCGTTTGTTCTGGTGCTTCGCCGTGAGTGCGCTGCTGGGCATGACGGTGATGCCCAGACCGGACACGACCATCTGCCTGATCGTCTCCAACGAATTTCCCTGAATGCCCTCCATGTCCGACCGGCTCAGCTCCGGACAACTGTCCAACACCTGCTGGCGGAAGCAATGGCCCGCATGAGGCAACAACACCTGCTCGCGTGAGAGCTGCTCCGCATTGATGCGGGTTTTCTTCGCCCAAGGATGGGTGACCGGCACCACCGCCTTGAACGGCTCGTCGTAGAGCGGCTGCGTAACGATGGCCGATTCCTCGAACGGCAACGCGATCAGGATGACATCTAGCCTGCCGCTCTTGAGCATGCGGGAGAGGTTCGCGGTCAGATTCTCTTCGATCTCCAGCGGCATCTTCGGCGCTCGCTTGTGGAGGGTCGCGACCAGGTCCGGCAGGATGTAGGGGCCGACGGTCGCGATCACGCCGAGCCGCAACGGCCCGACTAACTGATCCTTCCCCTGCGCGGCGATGATCGTAATCCGCTCCGCCTCCTCCAGGACGCGCTGCGCCTGTTGCACGATCTGCTCGCCCAACGGGGTGAGCGTCACCTCGTGCTTCTTCCGTTCGAAGATCGCGGTGCCCAATTCCTCCTCCAGCTTCTGAATGGCCACACTCAGGGCCGGTTGAGTGATGAAACAGCGTTCAGCCGCTCGTCCGAAGTGGCGCTCCTGCGCGACCGCGACGATGTAGCGAAGTTCGGTGAGGGTCATGATCGTGCGATAAGAATAATAAATGATGGATGCATGAACAATCAATTTTACTGATGATATCTCAGGCATTACAGTGAGCACATGGGATAGGGCTCACGAAGATCAAGAAGGATAAGGATAAAAAGGAGGGACGACATGAAACAGCACGGGATCATCAATCGCACAATCATCGGCCTGGGGTTGGGCATGGTGCTCTGCAGCGGCGCCTCAGCTTGGGAGGGGGATTCGAAGAACCTTGGCACCACTCAGCGGTTCAGGGGCGTGGAGCAGGGGCAAAGGGCCGTTCCACAGGTCACCGCGAAGCAGGCGGCGCCAGGTACCTCCATGCGCTTTGCCGTCATGCCGCGGGCATCCGAAGCCTCCAAGGATGTCGTTGTACCAGCGGGGAGCACGATGCGGTTTGCCTCCCCCATTTCTGGTGGAGCCGATCACGCTGTGCGGCGCGGCATGGTTGATGCGAAGGAGGATGGAGGGGCGAAGGGCATGTTCAATTGACGGTGGGCGATCCGGGCGTCGACGAGGGGATGAATCAGGATGGAGGCTCGAAGTCGCGACCCGTAAGGAAGCGGAGTCCTCGGTGACTGACGGGCAGGGAGGGTTTCCTGATGTTCTTGTCGGGCGCGTCCTGGTCTCTCTTCGTCACGACCCTTGTCTGCCTGGCGCTCCTGGTTCCTCTGACTGATGCGTCAGAAATCGTCACGGCTCAGATTCGGTCGCTGGACCCGCGCTTCGACCGGCTCGTTCCACCGGACGCCAAGCTCGAAAGAATTGCCGGCGGGTTCACGTGGGTGGAGGGGCCGGTGTGGAATAAGGAAGGCGGCTTCTTGCTCTTTTCCGACATTCCGGCCAACAGGGTCTACAAGTGGAAGTCCGGCGAGGGAGTCAGCGTCTATCTTGAACGCAGCGGCTATAGCGGAGTCGCGCCGTTCACCGGAAAGGAACCGGGTTCCAACGGTCTGACGTTCGACCGAGACGGGCGGCTGGTGCTCTGCCGGCACGGCGACCGGCAGATCGCGAGACTCGAACAGGACGGCCGGCTGACGGTGTTGGCCGACCACTATGACGGCCATCGGTTCAACAGCCCGAACGATCTAGTCTTCAAGTCCAACGGTGCACTCTATTTCACTGATCCGCCGTTTGGCTTGCCCAAGGCCTTTGACGACCCGGTGAAGGCGCCGGTGCAGGGCCTGTATCGCCTCTCGACGGACGGGGTGGTGACGCTGCTGATCAGCGATATTACTGCGCCAAACGGCCTCGCTTTCTCGCCGGATGAACAGACCCTCTATGTGTCCGACGTCGATCCCAAACGGGCCGCTTGGTTGGCCTACGATGTTCGCCCGGACGGCACGGTCACGAACGGGCGTGTCTTCTTCGACGCCACCCGTTGGCGAACGGATCCGTTCTTCGGGCCGGACGGATTCAAAGTCGATGAACATGGCCATCTCTTTGGCGCGAGGCCGGGAGGGATCAGCGTGATCGCGCCCGACGGCATGTTGCTCGGCACCATCGAAACCGGTCGACCGACCTCCAACGTGGCCTGGGGCGAGGATGGCCGCACGTTATTCATCACCGGTGCCGATTCCGTCTATCGGATCAGGCTCACCACCAAAGGCGCCGGGTACTGACCAGGTGCACCTGTAGAATTTTTCCTCAGACCAGTCGCAATAAGTCCGGTCGTCAGCATCCGCCGACGTATCGGATTCGATACAGGCGTATCAAAAACACCAAAGGGTGAGACCTGGATCGAAACGGAGAAAAGCTGGCAACAAAGGGAAACTTATGTGAAAGATCAAGCTGTACGAAGAGACTGATTGGTAGAGGCCAGGCTGGCACTAAGCTTGCTCAATTTAGAGGCACAGGAACCGATAGAGGAGGAGCAACCCGAGAGGAGGGTTCGGAACGTAGAGAGGGTAGGACGTCAACGGGGAGAGCTGAGCAACAGCAAGACGCTTCCAAGGAGGGTGCACCATGATGCCGAGCATGATGGAACGCGATGCCAGCCGGAATTCCGATAAGGTGACAGGAAGGACCTCCCAGCCACCCCGTGCCCTCACCTATGACGAAAGCAAGGCCGCCGAGGCGGCGTTTCGTGGCGATCCCTTTAATCCCTCCTGGTCGGCCTCGGCTCAGAAGATTTATGACGGGATCTTGGCGGCGATGGGCAAGCGGGAGTTGGAGCAGGTCCATGAGTCTGAGTTTCAGGCCGAATGTATCGGCGGGTGATTGAGGGCGCAGGAGGGATTCCAATCCGAGGATCCAGTTGATCGTGTGTGCCTCCTGCCGGTCGTCCCTCCGATTCCTGCATGGGCCTCACGCCACCTGTCAATGATGTTCCCTGCCGCACTGCCAACCAGAGGTCGTGTTTAGCCCGCATTATTCATGACGGTTCGTCGCGGTGCACCTGTTGCAGATCGACTCATTGATCGTCTGTTGCAATAAGCCTAGGCAGCAGAAGCGTTCATGAATAATGCGGGTTAGGCCGGCTCCACGGGCATCGGCGTTTCAACCGCAGTCTGTGGGTCTGGGCGATGAGCCAGAGGAATTGTAAAGTAAAAGCGGCTACCCTGCTCCGGCGCGCTCTCCACCCAAATACGGCCCTGATGCAACTCCACAAAATGTTTCACGATGGCCAGCCCCAGTCCCGCTCCTCGCGCCTCTCCTCGTGAAGCCGTACCTCGATAGAATTTGTCGAACACATGCGGCAGTTCGTCCGGCAGAATGCCGCAACCCGTATCGCTGACGCAGATCTGAGCGAAATCGGCCCCGTCCGCGGTCACGTCCAGGCACACGTCTCCACCTGAGGGTGTGAACTTACAGGCATTCTGAATGAGGTTGGTCATGACCTGTGTGAGCTTGTCCGGATCGCCTTGGACCAGGAGGCCCCTGTTCTGCATGGTTGACCGAAGCCGGAGCGACTTCTCGCGGGCCAGCGGCTGCAGGCTATCCATCAGCGAGTCCACGAGATCCGCGACGGCGATGGTGTTGGATTGGAAGGGCAGCGTTCCGGCCTCGATCTTGGACAGGTCAAGCAGGTCGTTGATCATGCGGACCAGGCGGCCGATGTTCATATTGATCCGATCGAGAGATCGGCGTTGTTTCTCTGTGAGCGGTCCACCGATGCCCTCCAATAGGTTATCGACGAAGCCGCCGATTGCAGTCAGCGGGGTCCGCAGGTCGTGGGACACGATCGAGACAAACTCCGACTTCCTGAGGCTTGCTTCGCGAAGCTCCGCATTGGCCGCTTCGAGCTTTGCATAGAGGTCTTGCAGTTGAGCGGTCCTCGCTTCCAACTCCCGTTCCTGGCGATGGATGCGCAACTGGTTCTTGACCCGGGCCACCAGTTCCTCCTCATTGAAGGGCTTGCAGACGTAGTCGTCCGCGCCAGCCTCCAGACTCTCCACCCGCGCCTCCGTCCCCGCCCTGGCCGTGAGCAGAATGACGGGGATCGTCCGGAGCGCGTCGTCGGCCCGCATCGCCCGCAAGAGATCGTGCCCGCTCATGACCGGCATCATGATGTCCGCCAGCACCAAGGCTGGTCGAAGCCGCCGGACCTTCTCCAATGCCTCGGCTCCGTCGCAGGCTGGGACCACGTGACAGTCGTCCGCCAGCAATCGCATGAGGTAGGCTCGCATGTCCGCGTGGTCATCAACCACGAGAATAAGCGGACGGTCCACGGGCGCGGTCTCATCCGCTGACCGGTCGCGTTGGCCGGCTCGGTCGCCCGCCTCCGGCACCGGCAACTCCAGCATGTCCTCCTCTCCGACCGGCAGGACGTCCTCCGGCCGGACCTCTCCACGGGGCAGGGTGATGGTAAAGGTCGATCCTTGGCCGAGACTGCTCCGGACGCCGATGTCTCCTCCGTGCAGGGTCACGATCTCCTTTGCCAAAGCCAATCCGATCCCGCTTCCTTCAAACCGCCTGGTCGCTTCGCCTTCAACTTGTGTAAATCGGTCGAAAATACGTTCGAACTGGTTCTCGGGAATGCCGATGCCGTTGTCGCGGATCTCGATCGAAATGCGCTGCTCTTCCGGCGCCAAGCGGATCCAGACCTTGCCCTCCTCCGGGTCGCTGAACTTGAACGCGTTCGCCAGGAGGTTATAGATCACTTTAGTCATCTTGCGAACATCGAGGTTGGCCGGAATAAGTTGCGAAGTTCCTTCTATGAAGATCCGCTGCCGCTCCGAGGATTCAAAATTGGCGGCCACGTTCTTGACCAGCGACACCAGATCCACGCAGACGGTTCTCAGGTTGGCCCGTCCGCTCTCGAACCGGGCCAACTCCAGCAGCTCATTGATCAGAAACAAGAGGCGTGAAGTGTTCCGCAGCCCGGATTGGACGACCGCAAGGGTTTCCGGGGACAACGACGATTTGGAGAGAGCCCTGAAAGCTCCCAGGCTGACCGTGAGCGGTGTGCGAAACTCGTGGCTGATATTGGCGAAGAATTGATCTTTCAGCCGATCCAGCTCAAGCAGCTTGCGATGCGAGATCTCGAGTTCCTCGCGGGCCCGCCGTTCCGAGAGCCGCGCCTGGAATTCGGCGGCTTGCAGCTTCTCGTAGAGAGAGACTGAAAAGAGGCAAGCCACGCAGGTCCAGACCAGGAAGAAGGAGTTCTGAACGGCGGCGGCCTCCGCTCCGGGCGGGAGGGGGCCCAGAAAATTGATGCCGTAGTAGTAGACCAGGGTCACGATCTGGGCCGACAGATGGCTGAGCCACGAGAACGGCACGATCACAGCGGCCGCAAGCAACACGAGGTTCAAGCCGCTGTAATAGGGAGATGGGAAGCCCCCTAAACTCACCGTCATATGCGCCACGCAGACATTGGCAATGACCACCCAGGCGATGAGAGGCACTCGCGGGTTGACCGCGGTCCGGCGCCGCACGAATAACAGGAACATGCCGAGCAGACCGGTTTGGAGAAGCACTCGGAGAGTCAGCAGTGTCGGCCAATGATCTCGATAGAACAGGAGATCGGATAACAGGAATACAGGATTGGCCACAAGGCCGAGATAGTACAGGGTGCGGAGACGGTCTCTCGCGAAGGTATGACGCCATTCTTCGTATAGGCTGAGATCGTCGGCCTCAGCATGCATGAGCGTGCTTTCGAAATGGTCCGATGCCGTCCGGTCGAAATGAGAGCCGTGAAGACGACAGAAACGGGACGGACATGGAGTCCCCCCGGTGAGTTGAAGCGCCGCAAGCGTACCGGGCACCGCCCCGGCTGTCAACAGCCGGTCATGCGAAATACTGGTATTTCAGCCGGAGAGGTTCTTCTTTGCCAAATCCGTCGTTATTTCACTTTGGTCTTATCCGGCGGTCAGTACAGGACCGAAGGGAGAAAGGCCCCCAGCGGTTTCTGGTAGAGGCCTTGGCTCATCAAGGTCATCGGCTGGACCACGCGCAGGCCTTGCTCAAGGCACCAACGGAACAGCTCGGCGTTCCTGGTGGGAAGTAGGAACCCTGGTCCGAGAAAGGCCGGGGCTGCGCCGATCAGCGCCTTCAGCTCTTCATTTGTCCGGCCGACCACGTGGCCGAAAAACCCGATAGAGGTGGCATAACCCGTCAGACGACCGTCATGTTCCACGACCATGGCCGTATCTTGCTTGATCGCGTCGAGCAATTCGCGGGCGCGATCGTGGCCATGGACCTGACGGCAGAGGCGATTACAGGCCTCTAGATCCCCCTCCGTCGCCTTCCGGACGACATAGCCCGGCAAAGTCAGCTTCAGCGCAGGACCCTGCATGGTGGAAAGTGGCTCGCGCGCATCGAAGCCCAGCTTGGTGTACATCGAGAGCGAGCGGTTGTGATAGGCGGCCTGCACCAACCGCACGCCCGCGAACCGTTGTGTATGCGCCCGGTCCAGCACATGCTCCATTAACCGGCGGCCGATCGACCCGTTCTGGACGGACGGATGGACCGTAATCGGACCGACTCCGGCGATGACAGCATGCTCCCAGAGGAAGTTGCTGCCGACAATGCGACCATCGACCTCCGCGATGACCGAATAGACGTCCGCTCGCGACAAGATGGAGTTCAGGAGACCCACCGCGATGTCCGGAGAAGGGAAGTCCGGGGGAAAATTATGCTGCTCGGCGATGGCCTTGAACGATTCGAAACAGATCAAGCCGCAGGATTGGGCATCCTCGGCTGTTCCCGACCGGAATCTCACCTGCATGATCGGCGCCTCCTCGTGAATCGACTCCTGTTCGGATGATCCGAATGAACGCGACAGCGACGACAGGCTACGTTTCAGGATGGATGATGTCAACAGGACATCGCGGGCTCCGCGGCCCTCCTTGCTCTGCCAGGCGGCAAACCGTTAAGGTAGCAGAGAATGAGGCGGCTCATTGCAGTTGGTATGCATTGATGAACGGGAACAACGGAAAGGAAGTCATGATGACCTTACACAGACGGACCCTGGCGGTTCTGGGAATGTTGGCGATGCTGGTGCTGGGCGGGCCGGCATGGAGCGCTGAGCAAGGGAATCTTCCGGATCTCGACAAGTTTATCCGCGCGCGGATCGACATCGGCGAGATGATGACGAATTATTTCAAAGACCGCGGCGGAATGTCGTTTGGAGAGGGCGGTAGACCGTCGCCGGAACAAATGCGCGACATGCGGGAAGACATCAATGCCCGCCTGGCGAAGGTGCTTGAACCCTATGGCCTGACGGCGGAGGAATATCGAAGCCGGAGCCGGGAGGTACTGGGAGATGAAACTGCGGTCCGGGAGTATCTCGACCAACACCCGGATCTCAAGAAGCGCTACGAGGCCTTGCCGATGGACCGAATGGGCCGAAGCGGAAGCGGGCGCGGGTATTAGCGGCGGACCGGCGTGAAAACCGGCATGCCATGGTAGGAGCGAGCAGGCCGCTGCGCACAGTGAAACGGTACTGGCTGGCTGACTTTCGCTCACTTTCCTTTCACACGGACCCTGCGGATTTCTCTGAGACGGGCGACAGGTGGATGGGGAGGCGGATGACAAACGTCGTGCCCTTTCCCTCTTGGCTTTCCACGGAAATCTGCCCTCCGTGAGCATCGACCGCGTCCTTGACGATCTTCGTGCCCAACCCCGTTCCGCCGGCTTTCCGGCTCAGGACGCGGGTTGTGAACAGACTGTCGCGGATCGCGGGTGGCATGCCCCTGCCTGTATCTTGCACGGTGAGCACGATGGACCTGCCTGCTGTGTCGAGGCTACCGCGGATCGTGATGGAGCCGCGCGGAGGAACCTCCGGAACAGCATTGTGAACCAGGTTGTAGAGTGCTGAATAGAGCCGCTGCTCGTCGGCCATGATCGGCGGCAAGTTGTCGAGCCCTTCCATCCGAAGCGCAATCTGCTTCTGATCCAACAGTACCTGCAAGGATGTCGCAACGCTGTCAGCAACCTTCACAAGGTGGCAGGACTCGAACCTCTGCGGCGCGCGGGTGGCTGCGACATAATCCGCAATCCCCTTCATCCGACCCTGAATGCGCTCGGACGTATTTCGCAACATCTGGATCACTTCGTCGCACACCTGGTGACTGGCCTGGGCTCGGACCGCTTCGATCTCGGGCAGTTTCTTGAACAGCTCGTCGAGTTCCCCCGCGAGCAGGTCCGTGCCCGTGACAAGCGGCATTAGGAGATTCTTGACGTCATGACTGATCTCTCCCAGCAGCCTGGTAATCTCGCTTTTCAATCCATTGCGCTCCAGCGCCTTGGCAATGATGGAGTCCAGGTGGCCGGATTCGAACGGCTTGGTGAGGAAATCGGCAGCCCCTTCCTTCATGGCCTCCACGGCCAGCCCGATGGTGCCGTGCGCAGTCAGGATGATGACCGGCAGGTCCGGCCAGCGCCGCCTGATCTGCTTGAGGGCTTCAATGCCGCTCATGCGCGGCATTTCCATGTCGAGGAAGACGAGGTCGGCCGGTTGCGACTCCAGCGCGGTCAGGGCGGCTTGCCCATCGTCGGCGGAGGTCACGTCATGCCCCAACCAACTGAGCCGGTCCGAGAGGCTCAAGACAATATCCGGCTCATCATCGGCGACAAGGATACGAATGCCCATGGTTCTCCTTCAGGCGAACCCGAAGAAGCCAGCACCGCTCGCCATGTGTCTGCCGCAAGCGAGAAGGAAGAAGATGACGAAGGAAAACGGAGAGGCCATGCTGAATGCCTCACCCCGTGCAGGACATTCACACCGTGAGAATGGGGGACAGGCTACTCGTCGGAGACGAAGGAGTCAACGGGATGTTGGGGAAATGCATGTATTTTGAGAGACAGGAGGCCGCGCGCTGCGAGCGGGATGACATCAGCAGCGATTGTACATTGAATCGGTCAGGTGTGCTTAAATTTGAATCGGCAGACATGCCCGCCCCGGACAATGCATTCGTCATGCACGACGGGGCGCCCGACGAAGGTCGAGAGCAGGGCGAGATCAAAATGGCAGATCTCGGGAAAGCGAGCGGCGAGTTGGTGAAAGACACAATTCGTGGCCTCGATCATCGGAAGCTGGCGACCCGATAACTCCGTCGCCTTCGCTTCATACCCTAACTCCTGCATGACAGCCGCCAGGTGCTTCACCCGTTCGGTAGGATTCTCCGGTAGACGGTGAGCGGCCTGCATCTGTGTCCCGACTTGATTGCCCAACCTCTCGAATCGCGCGATCAGCGCGTCCTCTCCTTTCTCGGTCCTGAGCGAATCCAATAACAATTCCGAGAACCACGAATATTTGCGCGGAAAGCTCTCGTTGCCGGCGGTGCTCAGGACATACAATTGTTCCGGCCTTCCCCCCGTGGCTTGCGTCGCGCCTTTGATCACGAGGCCTTCCGCCTCAAGGGAGGTCAGGTGCTGCCGCACGGCATTCCGCGAGACGTGCAGGCGGCCTGCCAGCTCCTCTACAGTGAGGCCTGTTTTCCGTTCCAAGAGCAACCGTAAGAGCTGCTCCCGGCGAGTGGCTTGAGGGTGCATCCAAGAATTTCCTCGTCCGAAATATACAGAAAGGACTGCGCAAATGTCTATTACAACACTTATAACATATATTACTTGACAAATGGTGTGTTCGCGACTACTCTGCGCATTCTCAAGCATCGAGGTGTCCTTTCAACCCAGGAGGTTTCTCATGACTCGTGTGATCCGTTCACTGTCTGCACTCGTATTGGTTCTCATGTCGGTGGCCTGTACACACAGCCCCCAGGCGGCCACGCCATCGGCGGCACCCTCGGCCAAGGTAGCGGATACCAAAGCGGCGCTCCGCGACCTGTGGCTCGGACACATCTTGGCCATACGTAACGTGGCAGTCGCGACGATGGACAAGAATCCCGCGGCCCGAGAGGTCGCTGAAAAGGGCGTGGTGACTAATGCCGAACAGATCGCCCGGTCGGTGGAGCCGTTCTATGGCAAGCCGGCGTCGGACAAACTCTTCACCTTGTTGGCCGGTCACTACGGAGCGATTCGCGATCATTTGGACGCGACAGTTGCGGGCAATCCCACCCAGCAAGATGCGGCCATGAAGCAACTCACCGCCAATGCCGGTGAAATCGCCACATTCCTGAGCGGAGCCAATCCCTATCTGCCGAAGGATACGGTGCTCGGATTGCTCATGGCCCATGCGGCCCATCACATCACGCAATTCCAACAGTTGAAGGCCGGCGAGTATGCGCGGGAAGCCGAGACCTGGAACGGCATGAAGCAACACATCTATGTCGTGGCTGATGCGTTGACCGGCGCCCTGGCCAAGCAGTTTCCAAACAAGTTCTGAGGGAGGGCGATCGGACGTCATCGAGGCGCGCCTTCCCTCTTCAAGAGGGAGGGCGCCGCCGAAGCGGTGTTCGGTCGAATAATACGGCACAAGAGGACGAGATGCCGATTTCGTGATGCGTGGACAATCAGTCTATCTGGTTCGTGCCGCCATAAGAGGGTGACGCCTGCCGGCTCCTCCGTGCGTCCCAAAACGGGGCCGACGCATTTCTTGTCCGGTCGATGTATCATTGCAGCGGCCGAGACTCAATCTTCCAAACTATCGATAGAAGGGACGGGCACAGGGTGACACCTGGATGATGAATGAGCAGATTGTGGAAAAGATGAGGAGCGGCGAGGAGAACCAATCAGGTGAAGTGGACCTCTTGCACATGAGGTGATCTATGCTGCCTGGAAGAAAACGGACTCTTGTCGCCCGTCTGATGGCAGGAGCCGGCTGCATCTGTGGCATAGCGGGCTTCTTGATGCCTCCGACCGCTCAGATGGCTGGGCCGGCAGACTTTGATTGGTTTGCTGCCGGAACCGTGCTGATGGTGTTCGCCGTCTATTTGTTGGTGGACGGTGCGGTAGCATTCCAAAAAGCTCGCGCTGAAAATGACCTAGAACCGGGAATCAGAAGAGACTCTTCCTTTGGCCGTAGTACTCACCCGAAACCGGTCGGCCCCTAGGTAATGGAACTCTTGCGGGTAATGTGGGGTTCCTTCGGTGGAGCACATTTCCAACGTTCCTGGGAAAAAGGCGAAGGCGCGGAAAGCCCATGCGTAGGAAGTTGTCGAATGCACCGGAAAGGAAGATGGAACCATGGCACCGTGCGCGCCGCGGTCTCCTTCCTAGAATGCGGCGCTTCACGCAGTAACCCGGTTCCCGCTTTTGTCGTTTGCAGGCTTAAGGGCTCAGGAGAAAGTTCTGTGTCGCATCAGCAGCAGAAATATCCACATTGACGGCCGTCTGAGTGGCATATCCGATCGCGGAGGCCTCCATCGTATACTTTCCTGCCACTGCGGACTGCGCCGCTGCATTCAGTGTAATGGGCAGGGTGGGGCTGTATTGGCCAAGCGATGGCGCGCCGCTGGGCAGCATGAGGGCGTACTCAGAGTCGCCGGGTGGATTACCGGCTACAAGGGTGGCGGGTTGCGATTTCACGGTGACGACGGGACCGCCGTTGAGCGATTGCTTTGCCGCAACAAAGACTGTTGGGTCGTCGGTTGACGGGTTCAAGGTCACCGTGCCGCTAATGCTCCTGGCGGTGGAGGCCTGCAACAGGATTGGCGCAGCTTGAGTGCTAATGATGGTCGTGCTGGTGTCGCTTGTGACCGGCACCCCGGCGATGACCGCGGTCGCATGGTTGTCCGCCGTGATGACGACGTCGTACTGTGCCGGGTCAAGCCGGGCGAGGAAGAATTTGCCGGTCAGCGAGTTCGGCACCGTCGCGCGAACGATCGCACCGTTCATTTGGGCCGAGACGACGACATTGGTCAGAGACTGATCAAGAAAGCCTTCGATGCCGTTCAACGCAAAAGGAATGGCTTTGATCACGGGTTTGAGCGCGTATGTATTGTTACTGCGTTTCACGACCGACTGGCAGGCGTCAAAGTCCAGCAGCAGATCGACCCGTTGTCCGGGATCCACGGTGAACTGATGGATCAATTTAATTCCGGTTTGGACTCCACTGGGCGTATCCAACGCAAGTTCACTAGGTTGGCCGGACAGCACAACCGAATTGGCCAAGCGCTGACCGGGGCTGTTGGGGACCAACACCAGGCGCAATTGCGTGTAATGGCCTGCCGCCAGCGGGGCCTCGCCGAGATGTTCAAGCGCAAAATTTGGTTGCGTGGGATCGTTAAGATCGAGCAGATTGATTTTGCGCGGTGGGTCTAACGTGATATCGGCCCAGCCGCTGCTGTTGTCACTCGCGTTGTCGCTTTGATGCACCCGCACTTTGCCGACGGTGACATTCACCTCATCAAAGCCGCAGGCCGGCGCATCGGTTAGCGACACGCTCAGGACACCAGGCTGCGTACTATCCCCACCATTGCTGCCGCATCCGGCTATCAGAGCAGTGAGCAGTACTCCCATGAGCCCTATGATGAGCGGTGTGGAATGGTTCTCGGTTGTGTTCATGTGTGTCACCTGTTCTTAAATGTCTAACGTAGTCAGCAGAGAGACGAGACGCGTAGCGTTCATATATGAGAGTGGCGTGCTGGTGCGTCAGCGATCGAAGCCGCTCCTCCCTGAGGCAAATGTCATGCTATGCAGTTGTATTCTGAAAAACCGTGTAAACCGCCGTCTTCCACAGTCGGTAATAGCCTCCATCTGTGTACAAAATGATCCAGAAGCCAAGCGGCTCTGCTTACAAGCCGGACCGTCACATCAAATACGGTCCCAATACTCTCGCCCCGCGCCGCTGTTGCGCAATGCTACTTTAGTAGTTTGACTGCAGGTGACCGGTATTCTGATACAGATCGCTTGGTTAGCTAAGCCGCTAGTAGTGGCCTGAAGTGCAAAAGGTAAGCGGGTGATTTAAGGTGGTTATAGAACTTGATGAAAAGTGATCTGACAGCTGCGCGGTGTATCGTCTGTGTCAGCCGTGCTCAGATGGCGAGCTTTAGGCTGTCCTGCAAGTCAAGGAACGCGACGGCGCTGTACTCAGATCCACTTCCGGCAGTACCTGGAGTGGGGAATCCAAGTCTATCCCGATAAAACCTCAGCGATCGTTCAAGGTCGTCAACCTACAGAGTAATAACTGTGATCCGAGACTTCACAGTCTTACCTTACCTAACTTGTAGGATGAGGATCTGATGCACGCTGTGAAATGGGCTAGTCCCTTGCACTGTGAAAAATAGTCCGAATAAACTCTTCAAGAGGAAGGAATGAAGCACATTTCCGCAGTCGTTCCAAATTTGCCTCTGCTGCGATCAACTCATTATGAATAGTGTTGATGTAACGTTTTCTCTTGCCTGAAGAAATATAGACCAACTCTTCTAGCTTAGATTTTGGATCGAAAAGGGCTTCTGGATTGGGAATTGAATTGGGCGGTGAGGGGAGATTAAAAACTTTCTGGATTGCGATTGCGTCCGACAAAAGCCAGGACTCAATCATTTGAACTGGAACAACAATCGCGTGTCTTGAGATCGGTGAAGGATTCAGAGCTTCCCGCAGTTCATTTTCAAGATCTGTCGCCGACTTGTTATCTAAGTCATGGACAACTACCAATGAGGTGCATCCTCGTGAACGAAGGTTTATGGCCCACTGCCTGCACTTTCCTCTTATCTTGCCGCATCCATGTCCGACGAATGGTTTTACCTTACAGTGGCGACCACCAGTGATTCTTGGTATGAGCGCTCTAATTACTTTGACGTCGCTATGATCTTCTGCGATTAAGCCAAGGCTTCTAGACATCCTCAAAACCCGCGTGTCGCCAGAATTCACCTAGGTTTCCGGATGTTCTCAGATACTCTTTCAATGCCCTGAAACCTCTGGCAGAAAGTCCTTCCGGAAGAGTAACAGCGACCGTGCCGGACGATCGCGAATTGCTAACAAGGAACACATTTTCGGGAGCCAATTGATCTAGCACAAAATCAGAATGTGTCGACAGGACAATCTGCTTTTGCTTTGAATAAGACTTGATCAGTTCAATGAGGCTGGATAGCAATCCATGATGAATGCACACTTCAGGCTCTTCTAAGAGAAGTAACTCGCTTACGTCTGTACTGAGATACAGAAGTACGGCAAGAGTTTTGAATGTCCCCTCTGATAGCTGACTAGGGGATAATTTGGTGCTATGGATGACGAAGTGAGGGACGACTAGTACTCGTTTGATTTCCTTTTTAACAATGCGCCCCCCCGTGCGGACTTCGACCTCACTTGAGGGCACTCGAACAGGATGAAATTCGATCTTATCTACAAGCCTTAAGCCTTGCTTCCCAACAATAGATTGATATTCTTGAAAGCTATCCGGGCTCTTCTCTTTGAATAGGTAAAGATCATGAAGAAACTTGGCATGGCGACCATAGTTCCTATGCCGGAGATAGTCATCCTCCTCCAAGGTAATGTACGCGGGGCATTCAGATGGATTCGTGTATTGAGAAGCACTGTAGTAGCTGATCTTTGAAATGAACCCCTGGATGGTTTGCAGAATGGGCAAAATGGGTTCTTCCATAAATGCTTGAGGGAGATCACCAGGCGTAATTTCCGCCCCTCGCGAAAGCGCCGTTCGCTTCCATTCCATAATAAATTGGGGGAGAAGATACTTCGGCTCCTCTCGGCGAACTCTAAACAGAAATGAGGGAAAGGAAACCCACTGATCTTCGCCAGTCACTGCTCGAAGATTCCATTTCTCGGCCGCACTTATCACTTCCTCGGTATTTCTTTCTGTAGTGGTGTAGTCAATTACCGCTTCATACTCTACAGTCCTTCCATCAACTTCAAAGTCTATGCGCAATGTACATTGACTAGCAGCTTTCTCGGAAGAACGCCCCCAAGGGCGCCAGCCAATTACCTTTCTGAGCAAGAGCAAGGCACTAAGTATATTTGTCTTCCCAGACCCATTGATGCCTATAAGTGCAGAGAGTTCAGGATGCAATATGGCCGAAGTCTCACGGCAAGAACGGTAATTTCTTATTGTAAAGCCCGCGATTCGCATCAGAATTAGTTTAGGGATACTAGAGCATTGGCTTGACGTCAGGATAGCGACCCCGAAGATACAGATCGCTACCCGCGACTTTCTAAAGAAGATGGGTTTATTGCTCTCTACTATGTCCCGTGAGATCGATAATGATGAAACAGGCTACTTTCTGTTCGTAGAGGTGTCAATTGATACTTATCTGTTGGACCCAAAATAGTTGCCTTTATTGCTCCCTCCAAGCTTGCTCGTCTATTTCTCTCTCCAGTCCTAGGAAGGATGGAGGGGGGCCGCTCTGCGACTTGCGAGGAGTCGCATGACCTTGGGTGCGGTCGCCGCGGGTGACACCACCCACTGTATATGTTCCTTCCGAGATTGCTGAATACGCTTCTTCGGCCTTGGAACGAGGCCCTATCCTATATTGAATGCTCCTGCCCAGCTTGCCTATTCTTTCCTCACCGGAAGGTGGCCTGATTGATCTGCCACTGCGCGCGTCCAACGAGCACCGCCCGCAATGTGAGAATCTAGAAGATCTTGTGTGCGCGTTGCGCGAGCACAGGAGATCATCAGGTCACACTTCCGCTCTTCCTATTGTGTGGCCTCTGCGGGCATGGGCGGCAACCTGGCTGGTCCCGCCACCTTTTCTTTGTAAGGCCGCAACCTTCTTGCCGACTACACTCCATGTCCACCTCCACCCACTACGACATCATCATCATCGGTACCGGGGCCGGCGGCGGTACGCTGGCCTACAAGCTGGCTCCGTCCGGCAAGGAGATCCTGCTGCTGGAACGGGGCGGGTACCTTCCGAGGGAAAAGGACAATTGGAGTTCACGGGCAGTGTTCGTGGAGAGCAAGTACAAGGCCAAGGTCGGGTGGAAGGACAAGAACGGCAACAGCTTTCACCCGGGCATCCATTATTATGTGGGCGGGAACACGAAGGTCTACGGGGCCGCGCTGTTGAGATTCCGCCGGCAGGATTTCGAAGAGATCAAGCATCACGGCGGCATCTCACCGGCCTGGCCGATCCGCTACGAGGATCTGGAACCGTACTACACGCAGGCCGAGCACCTGTACCACGTCCACGGCACCAGGGGGGAAGATTCGACCGAGCCGCCGGCCGGCGCGCCGTACAAGTATCCCGCCCTCCCGCACGAGCCGCGCATTCAGGAATTGCATGAGGATTGGCAGAAGCTGGGCTATCGGCCATTTCATTTGCCGGTCGGCGTCATGCGTGATGAAGAGCGGCCGGAACGGGGCGCCTGCATCCGGTGCGGGACCTGCGATGGCTTTCCCTGCCTGGTCAATGCCAAGGCGGATGCGCAGGTGGTCTGCGTGGACCCGGCGCTGAAGTACCCCAATGTGTCGATGGTCACCGGCGCATTGGTCAGCCGGATCGAAACGAATCCGTCAGGGCGAGCGGTGACAGGAGTAGTGGTGGAGCGGAATGGCCAGGTGGAAACGTACAAGGCCGATATTGTCGTCGTGTCCTGCGGGGCGATCAACTCCGCGGCGTTGCTCTTACGGTCGGCGAACGATCGGCATCCCAACGGTCTGGCCAATTCCTCCGATGTCGTCGGCCGCCATTATATGTGCCACAACAATTCAGTGATGCTCGCGATTTCGAAGAAGCCCAATCCGACGGTGTTTCAGAAGACGATCGGCTTGAACGATTTTTATTCCGGCTCTGACGACTGGGACTATCCGCTGGGTCACATCTCGATGGTGGGAAAGCAGGATCTGGAATCCCTGCGCGCCGGGGCGCCTCCGTTTGCGCCGGGGTTGGCGCTCGATGTCATCGCACGCCATTCCTTGGATTTCTGGATGACCTCGGAGGATTTGCCGGACCCGCACAATCGCGTGTTGGTGGATCGGGACGGCACGATCTCGTTGCACTACACCGAGAACAATCTGGAAGGGCACCGGCGGCTGGCCGCCAAGCTGAAAGGCATGCTGGAACACATCGGCTGCGAACGCCATTTGGTGCCGCATCACCTGTACTTGGGAAAAAAGATTCCCATTGCCGGCACGGCGCACCAATGCGGCACGGTGCGGTTCGGACGCGACCCGAAAACCTCGGCGTTGGACGTGAACTGTAAGGCGCACGATCTGGATAACTTGTATGTCGTGGATGCGAGTTTCTTTGTCTCCAGCACCGCGGTGAATCCGTCGTTGACGATCATTGCGAACGCCTTGAGAGTGGGGGACCATCTGCTGGAGCGAATGCAATGAGGCCACACCTAGGTGCGATCTGGCTTCTGATTGTGTTCCTTCTCCCTCGTGCGGAAGGATGGGCAGGGCCGCTGGTACAGGCTGTGGACTCCATCGGCATGACCGTCTCTGATATGGACCGGTCTATTCGGTTCTACAGGGATGTGCTCACTTTCAAACCGGTCAGCGACGTGGAGGTGGACGGGCCCGAATATGACCGGTTCTGGGGCGTCTTCGGCGCGCGGGTTCGTCTTGTCAGGATGCAACTGGGCGAGCAGGCGTTGGAGCTGATGCAATTCCTGTCGCCGCCGGATGCCAGGCCGATCCCGGCGCCCTCGTACAGCAACGACCTCTGGTTCCAACACGTCGCGATCGTGGTGCGTGATATGGATGAAGCCTGGGCGCGCCTCCGGAAGCATCACGTCCGGCAGATCTCGCCCCGGCCTCAGACGATTCCCGCCTCCAATGTGGCTGCCGCCGGCATCAGAGCGATCAAGTTCCGTGATCCCGACGGGCACAATCTTGAACTGCTCTGGTTCCCTCAAGGCAAAGGCAACGCGCGGTGGCATCAACCGGGGACGGATCTGTTTCTGGGCATCGACCACACAGCCATCACGGTGCGGAACACGGACAAGAGTCTCCAGTTCTACCGCGATCTGCTCGGTCTGATGATGGCCGGCGGCAGTTTGAACGTCGGTATGGAACAGGAGCACTTGGACAGCCTGCCGGGCGCGAGGGTGAGGGTCACCGGTCTGAAGACCGAAACAGGACCGCCCGGAGTGGAATTTCTGGAATATGAGCTGCCGGCCGCTGGCCGGCCGATGCCGTCGGACACCAGTCCGACGGACCTATGGCATTGGCACGTCACGGTCGTCGTCCCCGACGCAGTGGCTGCGATGACGATCCTATGCGCCCGCGTGTTCTGCGTTTCAAATAGTGGGGGGCCGATGCACGATCGCGCGCTGGGGTTTGCGCAGGGATTCCTCGTGCGCGATCCCGACGGGCACACGCTGCAACTGGTGTCCCGATGACGGCCGGAATGTTGGCCGTGACCGGTTTGCCGCGGACCGTTGGAAAGTGGATCAGGATCGGGTGTCTGGCCCTGACCGTCGCGGCCTGCTGGTGGCTGTTGTCCGTTGTGGACTACGGGCGGTACCTTACCCCTACCGTAATCGTGCGATGGTTGGAGGATGCCGGCCCCCTCGCGCCGCTCCTGCTGATTGTCAGCATGGCAGGGGCGGTCGTGATCCCGCCGATTCCGAGCTTACCGTTGGACCTTGCCGCGGGAGCCGCGTTTGGACCGTTCTTCGGCACCCTCTACGCGGTGCTGGGAGCGGAAGTGGGGGCCATCGGAGCGTTTTTCATCGCCCGTGCCGTCGGGCGAGAGGCCCTGTCTCGCTATCTCAAGGCCGACGCAGTGTTTTGCCAACTGTGCACGGATCATCAACTGATGGGACTCATGTTTTTCGCGCGGCTGATCCCGGTCTTCTCCTTTGATGTCGTGAGCTATGGCGCTGGCCTCACTAATATTTCGCTGAGAACCTTTGCGCTGGCAACGCTATTCGGGATGATTCCGCCGACCTTCGCCTTTACCTATCTGGGCAGCAGCGTGGTCTCGGCCCAATGGCCGTTGATCGTCGCAGGCAGCCTGATGGTCTTGTTCTTTCTGTTCATGCCGAAGCTGCTCGCACGGCATCGTGCCAGTGGCTTCGCTCGGTTGTTCTTGGGGCCTCCTCCAGCGGCTGGACCCGACTCCCTACGTGACGCGTCGGCACGATCCGGACGAGCGCTTCCGCTCTCCTGCGCCGGCTGCGGCGTGCCTCTCAGCGAGAGGTGATCCTCAAAGACCTGTCCTCGGACGTTCCAACTTCAAATCGTTCATCCCCCTCCCAAGAGAGTGTCTCCGGCTCGCCAATTCCCTCTTGACGCGAGCCCCGCCCGCTGCTACTATTCGGCAACCTAAATAATAAATGCGGTCGGCTTGTAAGGGAGGCCCGCATGGCGCGGCAAGAATATATTGTGGCGACGCTCTACAGCGATCCCAATTGTCCGTTTTGTTATGCCATCGGGGAGCGGCTGCTGACCCTCGGTGTTGAGCGTCAGGTCGAATGGCGCGGCGTTCAGCACGCGCCGCACCTGCCGATTCCACGGGACGAGCGCAACGCCCGGTTGAATGCCGCGATTGGCCGCGAAGTGCTCTTGGTCGGCCAACTGGCCCCGGAGGTGCCGATTCGGATACTGAGCGGAAAGCCGAATACGGGACCGGCCATCCGAGCGATTGCAGCAGCGCTCCACATTGATCCCGCCCTGGGGCATGTGTTCAAGCGACGGCTGTATCGGAGCCTCTGGCAGTCGGATGCGGACATCTCCGATGAGCGAGTCCTGGCGACCTGCGCTCGCGGGCTGGGTTTGTCCGGCCTGACAATCCGGCCTGAGATCAACGCGCTGGTGGCTCAATGGCAGCAGGATTGGGAAGAGGTGGGGGTGAACAGCGTGCCCATGCTGGTCCGCCGGGACGGCGAGGTGCTCAGCGGACTGGCGGCAACGGAGCAGTTGGCCGGCTTTCTGGGCCTGCACCAAATCAGGAAGACGGAAACGGTTGTGAGTTGAGCGGAAGGGCAGTCGTTCTGGTACTTCACCATAATGCACAGCAAGGAGGAAGGATGATGAGGCAGTCATATCGGGCCGCGTCGTGGGTCTTGATGGGCGTAATGGGCCTTGCGGGTTTGGCCGGTTGCGCAGAAACGCAGATGGCGTCCAAGCCGAGCCTGTATCAACGGTTGGGGGGAAAAGAGGCGATCACGGCAGTGGTGGATACGTTCGTGGCCAAGGTGGCTGCGGACAACCGCATCAACAAGTTCTTTGCGAGTACGGATATTCCCAACCTGAAAATGCATCTGGTCAATCAGGTCTGCGAAGCGACCGGCGGTCCCTGCAAGTATACGGGGCGGACGATGAAGGCGACTCATGCCGGCATGGGCTTGACCAATGCGGATTTCGATGCCCTGGTACAGGATCTAGTCGGAGCGCTGGATTCGCACAGAGTGCCGAAAGCCGAGAAGGACGAGTTACTTGCGGCACTCGGCCCGATGAGGAGCGATATCGTCGAGCGGTAACCGCCTTGCCGGCTGTTGTCTCCTCTCCTGAATGGGGAGTTCAAGAACGATGGCCGGGACGCCCGTTCAGAGGGGCGTCCCGGCGCCATTCGGGTCAGGGAATCTCGGATAGGATCAACGAGCCCCGACAACCAGCCATATCTCACATCAACAGTTCAGCAAGGCCATAGAGAGGGAAGGTCCGGCCCCCGTACGACAGCTCGCCTCGAACGATACCCATGGCGAACCCGCCGATGACCCATCCCGCGATGGTCTTCCGATCCGAAAGGGTCAAGGTCATGGAAGCCGCACCGTGGCGGCCGGTCCAGGACACTCGCCAGGCGGTTGGCCAGCGATAAAAGCCCCAGGCAAAGGCCCGTTCCAACACCTCGACTTGAAGCTGCCCCATCACTGCCGGCTCACCATCCAGCACGGCAAACCCGGCCAGGGTGCCAACGAGTGCCGCGATCCGCTCGCTCTGTTGGCGATGAAGGTAGAGGTCGCCGCTCGGCTCGGCCAATACAGAGAGACCTTGGAAGTCCTTCCAGAACCCCCAGTAGGTGCGCGTCAGGCGGTTGAAGTTCGGCATCGTCAGGTATTCGTAAATCACGCGCCCGACAATCGTGCGATTACGCCAGGTCAGGACGGCCGGGGCCGAGCCCATCCGGACGATGGCCTGTTCGTGGGTACGACTGGTCCGAATCGGCAGAGGATCGATTCGGAGTGTGAGCTGATTGACCGCGCTGGTAATGGTGAGACCTGCTTCCGGCGTGCCTTCAAATTGGAACGATGCTGAGTCAGGAATCCTCGCTAATTCATGCCGTTTGTTCTCATAGGCTCCGTTGCCATCGAGTTTCACCCATCCCTCCCGCTCGTCGTGCAGGACGACAAAGTGCTCGGCCTGATAGGTCTCGCCGTCGCGCCCTCGATTGTTGTCCAACGCCAAGGCGACATAGCCCTGGCTGTCGCGGCCGACGAACGAGAAATAGTCCGAGACATAGATGAGGGGAATATCCTCGATCACCGGAGCTGTCGCGTCAGGCAGGTTGTCCGAATCAGCCTGCACCGCAACCGGCACCAGCGAGAGAAGGCCAGCGAGCACGAAGCTCAGGGAGCGTCCGATGGTGAACAGGAAAATCGTCATGGCGGGACCTATGGTACCGCCCGGGCGGCAGAGATGCACCAAGATCTCCTCGAGGCCTGTTCCACTCTCTATCTGACCATGACAAGGCGCTCGAACTGGACCTGCGAGCCGTGTATGCTGGCGGTTCCGGCAAGTTGAATAACAAATTGAACGCTTGTCATCCTTTGGGAACATCCTTCAGGGCGCTAGCGACGCGAGTCTGAACAGTGCCTCCCACGCCCGAGCCATTCTCCATCGTCGAGGCACCGGGAAAACGGTGGTTTCTCGGTCACGTGCTGGAGTTCAAGCGCAATCCCCTTGAGACCATGACGTCATGGCGGGAGCGCTGCGGCGACTTTGTGCGTTTCTCACTAGGACCGAAAGAGCTGTACCTGTTGAGCCATCCGGCCTTAGCAGAAGAGGTGTTGGTCAAGCAAGCCGACATTTTTCAGAAAGTCTATGATCCGAACAGGCCGACCGGATTGGCGCTGGTGCTCGGCAACGGCTTGTTGACCAGCGGGGGAGAGCTGTGGCGCCGGCAACGGAAGTTGATCCAGCCCATGTTTCAGCGGGCAAGGGTGGCGCGCCTGTCCGCGCAGATGGTCGAAGCCGGCGAGCAGATGCTGGCGCGATGGGCGGAACGGCGCCCGGGCGAGCCATGCGACGTGGCCGCCGAGATGATGCAGTTGGCGCTGGAGGTGGTGACCCGCACCATGTTCAGCACCAGCGTCCTGAAGGACGTGGCTTCCTTGGGGCCGGCGTTGCTGGTGTTGATCCGCTATGCCTTTCGAGCCTTTCACAATCCATTTCGGTTGCCGTTATGGGTGCCGACCGCCGAGAACCGTGAGTTCCTCCGGGCCAAGCGGCTGGTTGATCGGATGATCTATGGATTGATCGAGGAGCGGCAGCAATCCGGCGTGAAACCAGACGACCTGCTGGACCTCTTGCTCTCGGCCGTCGATGCGGAAACCGGTACAGGGATGAGCCGGGAGCAGCAGCGGGATGAACTGCTCACGATCGCGGCGGCTGGCCATGAAACCACCGCAAACGCCTTGACCTGGACCTGGTATTTGCTCGCGACCCATCCGGCGGCGGCGACCAAGTTGAGGGAGGAACTCTCCAATGTGCTCGGCGGGCGGGCGCCGACGATCGATGATCTGCCCAGGCTCCCGTTCACGCGGTCGGTCTTCGAGGAGGCCTTGCGCCTCTATCCGCCGGCGCCGGCGGTGCAGCGGCGGACCATCAAGGACACGACGGTCGGAGGCAGATTACTGCCGGCCGGCTCGCTTGTGGTCATAAGCCTGTGGAACATCCATCGCCACCCTGGATTTTGGGAACAGCCGGAGCGGTTCGATCCGGATCGGTTCGCTGCCGACCGTACGGCCAACGATCACCATTTGGCTTTTCTTCCCTTTGGGGCCGGACCACGGACCTGCATCGGGAACCACTTCGCCATGGTGGAAGGCGTGCTCCTGCTGGCATTGATCGCGCAGCGCTATGACCTCACCTTAGTCCCTGGGCAGAAGGTGGAGATCGAACTGGCCGTGACCTTACGGCCGAGGCACGGGCTTCCCATGATCCTCAAGCCGAGGGGCTGATCAGCGCGGCAGGCGGGTCGTTCTGATCGCCTGATCCGCGACTGTACGAATGTCGGCCACGAATGGGATTCAATTGGAGGACAGTCGGTCTTTGAAGGTCAGTTCCGCCACCGCAGACTTGTCCAACTCGCCCTTGCCAAGCGCGACCAGCCGCCGATACTGCTCATAGGTTGCTTTGGCCAGGGGAAGCTCTAAGTCCACCGTCTCGGCCAAGCTTACGGCGATGCCGGAATCCTTCGCCGCGTGGGCCGCGGAGAAATAACAGTCATGCGCCCGCTGCTGCATGTCCTCGCCGTCCGTTTCGAGCACGCGCGAATGGGCGCCCGTTTGGGCAAAGACCTCCCGCAGCATGGTCAGGTCGAGCCCGAGTGCCGCGCCCAAGCCCAATCCTTCGGCCAACGCCGCCGTGTTGCAGTTCATTACCATATTGACGAGCGCCTTGACCTTGGCGGCTTCCCCGGCCGGACCGATATAGCGCAGCCGTTCGCTCAGGACCTCCAACAGCGGCTTAGCCCGCTCGAACGTGTCTCTCCCGCCGCCGCACATCAGATAGAGGCGGCCCTCTCTGGCCTGCGTGATGCTGCTCGCCATGCAGGCTTCCAGGCTCCGGCCGCCCCTCTGTTCCACGAGCCGTTCCACTTCCACATGCACCGACGGCGAGAGGGTGGCGCAGTTGATAAACAGCCGATCCTTGGCATGGGCGAGCAGACTTTCCGGGGCGGCGGGGTTGAAAAGCTGCCGCATGGCGGCATCGTCCGTCACGACCGTCAGTACCGTGTCCGCCCGTTCGGCTACTCGGCCCGGCGACGAGACCGACTCGCAGCCGAGTTCGCGTGCGAGCGAATTGGTTTTCGCCTGATCGATGTCATAGACTGCCGTGAGAGAAAACCGCCGGTCCTTCAAGCGGCGGGCCATATTGGCCCCCATGCGTCCGACTCCGACGAATCCGATATGGAAGCTGGATGATGGCGTCATGGGATGATCCTTATAGTGATGGGCAAGCATGATCTTGTGAGAACGATGCGGCGAACGTGCGGCAGTCTAGCACATTCGCTATGTCGGCTCAGTTGAGCTTCAGTTCGAAAGGAACGGCAACGTGAATCAGCCGATCGTGGGGTATCATCTCGACGAGTACCAAGATTGGGTGGCCGACCTCGCCTGCGGCCATGGGCAGCATGTGCGCCATCAGCCGCCGATGACGAGCCGGCCGTGGGTCTTGACCGAGGAGGGACGTCGGGCCCATCTCGGGACAATCCTGAACTGTAAGAAATGTGATGGAGAAGGGTAGCGGATAAGACAGCCGGCTGTCCGATCAGGCGAAGCCTATTCAATGACGGTGGCTTGCGGCGAGGGATCGACAACCATATCCAGGCCGGCACCCTGCCAGGGGTGGAGCCGTGGACCCTCGTACCGGTACCCGCCCCGCACGGGATCTAGGGCCAGGAGCAGCGGCGTGTCGAGATCCAACACATCGAACCCGCTGAAGCCGAGGACCAGGCTGAAGGAGCAGCCCATGGCGATCCGCGCTTCAACCATGCCGCCGATCATCAGACGCAGGCCCGAAGTCAGCGCGAACGAGGCGATTTCCAGTGCCGCCGCCACCCCGGTTTTCATGATCTTGATATTGATATAGTCCGCTGCCTGTTTGGACAGGACGGTTTTGGCGTCTTCCAGCGACCGGACCGATTCGTCGGCGGCAACAGGAATGCCGGTGAGATGGCGTAGGGCTGCAAGGCCGTCCAGGTCCTCCCGCGCGACCGGCTGCTCGAGCAGCACCAGGTAACCGCCGAATTGTTTCACTCCGCTCACGAAAGCCAAACAGGCCTCCCGTGAATAGCCTTGATTTGCATCCCCGATAAAGGCGATCCCCGGCAACCGTCGATGCACCGCCTCCAGCCGCCGGACATCTCCCTCCACGTCCTGGCCGATCTTCATCTTGAACAGCCGAAACCCTCGCTCATACCAATGGCGGGCCAGCCTGACCGTGTTGTCGAGATCGACGATGGGAATGGTGATGTCTGTTTCGCGCACTCGGACGTCTGCGCCGCCCCAAAACGCCCAGAGCGGCTGTCCCGTCGCATGGCAATAGGCATCGATGAGGGCGGTTTCGAGCCCACAGCGGGCCGAGGGCTGCGAAGCGGCCTGCGCGTACAGGCGATAGCCCAAGGTTCGATAATCCGCCGCCGATTGTCCGATCAGCGTCGTGGCCAGTTCAGTCGCCGCGGCCACACAGGCCTCCCTGGTTTCTCCGCCCACTTCGGGAAAGGGGGCGGCTTCCCCATAGCCCTGTGCGCCGCCGGCGAGGGTGACGCGGATGAAGACGTTTTCGGCCAGGGTCCGGGCCCCGGTCGCGACCACGAACGGGTCTGTGATGGGAATATCGACCGGCCAGAGTTCAATACGGGTGACGGTGAGAGAAGGGTCGTTCATCAGAGGTCGGGCGTCACATCCGGTGATGCTCTCGGTTCCCGCGTGCCTAGATATCGTGTTCCTCCGATCGGCGCAAGGGGGTAAGAGGGAAAGAGAGTAAGCGGTGCCGGTCGCCGGGCTGTCGCGTGTGACCGACCACGCGAAACCGGGGCCAAAATGCTCGGGTATCCAGGCCCGTTCCTTCCTTTGCCTGTGTAGGCAAAGCGCGAAATTGACGGCCTAGCTCAAAGTGTTGTAGTTTTCAGCACAAAACTCCCTGTTCAGCGTTCGTCCCTCCGGAGCTATATCCGTGCGGTTTGCCCGAGACCCGCTCTCTCAGCATTCTTCTTCGTCCGGCCTAGTCATGACGCGGACCAAGGTGGTCGCGCTCGGGCTCGCGGCCTTGTTCATGCTCGCATTCCTGTGCGCGCAGCGGACGGCGATGACCTCGACGGCCGGCACCACGCGTGGGGCGGAGGCGAGCAAACTGTCCCTGTCGGTGGAAGACGGCAAGATTGTGCTCCGCGGGGCGGTCCCTGATTCGGTGAAACAACTGCTCGTCGCCAAGGCCTACCAGGCGTTCGGGGCCGGATACGTAGCCAATCACCTGACGGTGGTGCCGGGCGCCACGGCGGAGGATTGGTCGCTGAAGGCGGCCGAGTCGATCCAAAAACTCAATTCCTGGGGCAGTGGCGGTCTCTCGTTTGATGGACGACACGTGATCGTCAAGGGGGAGGCCAAGAATGAAGCCGAGAAGGCCAAGCGGACGGAGGAACTGGCCGGTGTTTTCGGCGCTTTGCTGAAGGTCGAAAATCAGATGGAGCTTCCGGCGCAAGCGGCGCAGCCCAAGGCCTCGCCGGCTGTGGCGAAGATTCATGAGGCGCTGGCCGGCAAGACGATCGAGTTCGAGGTCAGCTCCGCCACCTTGACGCCGAGGGGGATGAAGGTCTTGGACGAGTTGGTCCCCATCATTCAATCGGACAAAGACCTGAAGCTGGAAATCGGCGGCCACACAGACAATTACGGCGATCCGAAGTTCAACCAGTTGATCAGCCACGCGCGCGCAGTCGCGGTGGCGCAATATCTGGCGTCAAAGGGGGTCGATGGGCGTCGCCTGGTCTCGAAAGGCTACGGCGAATCGAAACCCATCGCCAGCAACAAAACCAAGGATGGGCGCAAGCAAAACCGGCGCGTCACGTTCGAGGCGCTGTAAGCGGGACCGGTTCCGGTCTCCGTAGGACATTTTCCATGGGACCCGTCATTCAAGAGTTGCTGCTGTGTCTGTTGCCCGCCGCGGCGATCGGGACCGTCGTCGGCTGGATGCTCAAGAAACTCTCGCTGGAAGACCAACAAATCGGCGTGACGCGTTTTGAGCTGGAAGTGAAACTCACCGCCGCCGAGCGGAAAGTGCAGGCCCTGCAGCGAGATCTGGAGGCCGCGCAACAATCGGCGGCTGACAAGGTCGGACTGATCGCGCAGGCCGAGGAGGCCGCCGCGCAACTGCGGGGCCAGGTGGCGGATCGGGACGAGGCCATCCAGGGTTTGCGCGCGCGACTGGCCTCGCTCGAATCGCTGCCGGCTAAGCTTACGATGCAGGAGGCGACGCTGGCTGACCTGCGGGCCAGACTGGTCGCGATGGAAGAGTTGCCGGCGCAACTGGCTCAGCGGGACACCGAAGTGGCCGCCTTGCAGGCCCAACTGGGTGAAATGGTCGCGCGGGGCAGCGTGGAGGATTTGCGGATGCGGCTCCAGGCCGAGATTCACGAACTGCGCGAGCAATTGGCGTCCGCCCGGGCGACGGCCGAACAGGAAGATGCCTGGGCGCGGCAATTGCTCGACGAGCGAGACGCCACGATCCGCAGCCTGCATGAGGAGCTGTCGCGTTTTCAGACGCAGGAGCGGGAACTGCATGTGCTCACGCACATCGTGGCGGAACGGGAACGGGAGATCGACAAGCTCGCGGCGTCGGTCGAGCGGTTGGAGCAGGTGGAGCAGGATCGGGACCGTTTGCGGAGTCTGGCCGAGCATTGGGAGCAGGAACTGGCGGCGTTGAAACAACGGCTCTCACAAGCTGATCATCAGGCGCAGGAGCTGCGCGAGCAGGCCGCCGGCCGCGAAGCCGCGCTGCGGGAAAACGAGCGTTGGCGGGTCGAGGCCGAGCGGCAGCGCCTGGCCCTTGCGGTGCGTGACGAAGAGATTCGAGAATTGCGCACTCGGTTGGAAGGGAGCGCTCCGCTGGTGAAGTTGGAAAAAGTCCGGACCAAGACCAAGGCGCTCAAGTCGCACGCGGTCGCTCCCAAAGCGAACAACTCAGCCCTGCCCAAATGGGGTGCCCACCTGCCGGACGGAGGCGCGCAGGACGATCTCACGTGCATCGCCGGGATTGGGCCGACGCTTGAAAAGCTGCTGCACCGCAACGGGGTGTTCTACTTCCGGCAGATCGCCTCCTGGACCAAAGACGACATCGACATGATTGACGCCAAGCTGGATACGTTCAAGGGCCGAATCCTGCGCGACAACTGGATCAAAGGCGCCAAGCAGGAGCATTTCAAAAAATACGGCGAACGATTGTAGTCTCAGCCATTCGTCTACACCATCCCTCGCACGACCTGTTTCTCGACCACGCTGGCCAGCCGCTCTCCCGCGATCGTGCTGATCAAACGCTCCTCGTCGCTCTGTTTCCTCACGGCCTTTCCTTCAGTTTTCCTCTGACCAAGAACTGAGTGATCCACTTCGAGGCGACTCCCGGTGAGTCGACCTCGCACGGTCCCTCATTCGGGGAAGCACCATTGGAGGGCACGTGGTCCCTTCCTCCTAGGTATGTGCAGGGTGGTCGACCCTCGCTACCTTTAGCGCATGCGTTGCTGCGGTCAGGGAAGCGCAGGACTGTCGCGCACGTCTCGGGGAAGGAGACGGCGGTGACAATAATTGTCCGTTGTTCTCTTTCTGCACTGGTTTGGTATCGAAGCCTCCCATTGGCCTGGGCTGATCCTGTCTCCGCGCACTCCAATTCTGAACGCCGGGACAAGCATAGGTAGGGCATGGCCATTCTCGATGCCTTTTACGGCGATCCCTTTTCGATCCTCTTCACGATCGCTCTTCTGGGCGTGGTCGCCACCTTGAGTTGGCTGGGAAAGGGGCGGAAGGCGATTCTGTTCCTCACGCTGCTTCTCTACATCCGCTACATGGTCTGGCGTGCCGTCTATACGTTGAACACCGAAGACTGGATGACCACCCTGGCCGGTCTGGCGGTGTACTTCGCGGAAATCTACGCACTCTGCCAGGTGACCTTGTTTGTCTATCATGCCTGGTCTCCGCTCGATCGGCGTTCCGTGCCGACGAAACGCGGCCCGACGGTCGATGTCTTCGTGACGATCGTCAACGAACCGTTGGATATTCTTCGCCGCACGCTCATCGGGTGTGTGAGCCAGCAATATCCGCAGGACAAATACACCGTCTATGTACTGGACGATGGCCAGCGGGACGATGTCAAGACGTTGGCCGCCTCATTCGGTTGCCAGTATATCCGGCGGCAGGATCGGCAGGGCGCCAAGGCCGGGAACCTCAATCACGCCTTACAGAGAACCACCGGTGAACTCATTGCCGTCTTTGATGTGGATCATGTGCCGACACGGGTGTTTCTCAAGGAAACAGTCGGGCTTTTTGATGATCCACGAGTGGCCTTTGTCCAGACGCCCCATCACTTCTACAACCCGGACATTTTCCAGCGGAATCTCCGAATGGAACGGGTCCTCCGCAATGAACAAGCGCTGTTTTATCGCGTGCTCCAAGCCGGACGTGATGCCCATAACAGCGCATTTTTTGCCGGGAGCTGCGGGCTCTTTCGGCGACAACCGTTACTGGAGATCGGGGGATTCAAGACCGAGACCGTCACGGAAGACATCCATACCAGCATGCTGATCCACGCAAGGGGCTATAAGTCTTGCTACCTCAACAAGGTGCTGGCCGTCGGGCTGATGCCTGAATCCTTCGACGCCTACATCAAGCAGCGGACCCGCTGGGCGATCGGGCACGTGCAGATGTTTTTCAAGGATAATCCTTTGACCCTGCGCGGCCTGACGATCCCGCAGCGACTGGGATATCTGGCTTCCATCCATTATTTTCTCCATGGACTGCCCCGAGTGATCTGCCTGACGGCTCCCCTCTTGGCCCTGTTGATGGGAATCATTCCTGTCACAGCCAGTGTGGCCTCATTGGTGCACTATTTTGGGGCCTACTATATCGCGACGCTCGTGATGCTCCGGACGGTGAGTCACGGCACACGCAATGCATTTTGGTCGGAAGTTTACGAAACGGCCATGTGCTTCCCGTTGCTCTGGGCGAATGTGAAAACCCTATTGAACCCCTGGAAGAAACGACCCTTCGTTGTGACTCCAAAGGGACGGCAACAGGATAAGCCGAAGTGGAGTCACCTCACCCGTCTGGCGCCTCATCTGATCTGTTTGGGATTGCTCGTCGCCGGACTGTTCAACGGCATTCGCTTGTGGATGAGTCAGGAGCCCTATCCAGGATTGGAAGTCAGCCTGTTCTGGGGTGCCGTGAACGGCCTTTTCCTGAGCGTTGCTATCCTGGCGGCGACCGACCGGCCCGAGTGGAGAAAGACGTTGCGGGTCGGGTGCCGGCAACGGTGCGAAGTGCTCGCTGAGGGGCAGAGAAGCGAAGGCGTCACCAAGGAATTAGATGAACGCGGAGCTCTCGTGCGTCTCAAGAATCCAATTCTAGCGACCGGGGAAGACTGTTGGTTCCGCGTTCGGAACGAGCACGGTGGCCACCAACCTCGCGATCTCCGTGCAACAGGCAAGGCCACGGGAATCCGTGGCGCTCGTGGACCTCGACGTCCATGGCGGGGATCTGGGTTTGTTCTTGGACCTGCGTGCCGCTCAAGGACTCAAGCACCTTTCAGAAGATGTCTCGCGGCTTGATGAAACCATCATCAGGAGCACGATGTTGAGGCATGCGTCGGGACTCTACCTTCTGGCCTCCGGGTATGAGGGATTCGAAGATGTCGAGCCGAGGCCCGGCAGCGCCATGCGGGTGATCGGTCTCCTTCGATCCCTGCACCGGCATGTGGTGGTCGATTGCGGGCATGTCCTGGAGCCGGCCGTCAAAGAGGCTTGGGAAAGTTCAGATCAGGTCGTGGTTGTGACCACGCTCTCCTTGCCCGTCATTCGCCGAACCAGGCGGCTGCTGGAAGCCTTGAAAGTTGCGCACTTTCCGGGAAGCAAGATCGCGGTGGTCGTCAATCGCTATGGGAATGACCAGAAGGACTTGCTGGTCGAAACCGAGAATATGTTGGGTGTCCAAGCGGCCGGGCTGATTCCGAACGATTATGGGACGGCCAACGAGGCCGTCAATCATGGGAAGCCCCTGACGATGATGGCGCCGAGAACCTCGCTTGGGCGGTGGTTTGTGCAGGGAGCCGATCGGCTGATCGGCGACAGAACCGCCGCCAGCGGAGCGGCATCCGAACGGGGGCAGGATAAGAAGGGGTCGCTGCTCGGACGCTGTTTTGCGAGTCTCGGGCTCGAAGCCAAGGGCAAGCCGTCCATTGTCTGAGCGCACCGGTTGCGTATGTGACGAGTCGATCGGAAAGGGGGACAGAACGCCGCCATGCTGACCATGAAACAGATGAACGGGGCCGAGGCCTCCTCGCACTATCAAGCGCTGAAAGACCGGCTCCACCAACGTGTGATCGAGTTGCTCGATCTGAATGCCGTGAGCGCGATGCCGCAAGAAGCCGTCACGGCCCAGTTGACCAAGTTGATCGAGCAACTCCTGCAGCAGGAATCGGTTCCGCTCAATCAACGGGAACGGGCTCAAATTACGCAAGATATTCTTCATGAGGTATTGGGGTTGGGACCGTTGGAGCCCTTGCTGGCCGATCCATCCGTGGCCGATATCCTCGTCAATGGGCACAAGCAGGTCTTTGTCGAGCGGTACGGGCGTCTCGAACTCACGCCGGTCCGATTCAAGGATGATGCACACCTGAAAAAAATCATTGAGAAGATCGTGTCACGTGTGGGGCGTCGCATCGATGAATCCGTGCCGATGGTGGATGCCCGGCTCGCGGACGGGTCCCGGGTCAACGCCATCATTCCTCCGCTCGCGATCGACGGCCCGTCCCTCTCGATCAGAAAATTCAGCAAGGATCCGTTGCAGTTGTACCATTTGATCGAGAAACGCTCCCTGACTCCGGAAATCGGCGAATTGTTGAAGGCGATCGTGCAGGCGAGGTTGAACGTGCTGATCTCGGGCGGAACGGGATCGGGGAAAACCACCCTGTTGAACGTGTTGTCAGGATTCATCCCGAACAATGAACGGATCGTCACGATTGAGGACGCCGCCGAACTCCAACTCCGGCAGGACCATGTCGTCCGACTGGAAACACGTCCGGCCAATATCGAGGGGAAGGGCGAAATCGCGCAGCGGGAGCTAGTGAAAAACGCCCTCCGTATGAGGCCGGATCGGATCATTTTAGGCGAGGTCCGCGGGGCGGAGAGCCTCGACATGTTGCAGGCGATGAACACCGGACACGATGGATCATTGACGACGGTCCACGCCAACTCGCCTCGGGACGCCTTAACCAGGATCGAGACCTTGGTGTCGATGGCGGGGCTCAACCTGGCGACGAAGGCCATGCGGCATTACGTGTCATCCGCGTTGGATGTCATCATTCAGATTGCGCGATTGTCGGACGGCACGAGGAAACTGATCAGCCTGCAAGAGGTCGTCGGGATGGAAGGCGATCTCATCACGCTGCAGGAACTCTTCGTCTTCCAGCAGACCGGTCTGGACGAAAATCGGAAGGTTAAAGGACGGTTCAAGGCCACCGGCGTACGGCCCAAGTTTACCGAACGGTTGACGGCCAAGGGCGTGGCCCTGCCTGCAGATCTGTTCGACCCGTTGAAGGTGTACGAATGCTGACCGTCCTGATCGCCTTGGGGATCTTCGTCACGATCCTGTTGTTTCTGCAAGGCTGTGCGGCCGTGCATCGAGCCATGGTTCCGCGCGGGATGGATCGCGCCATCGAGCGGATCCAGAAATGGTCGGCCCCGGAAGCGGCTGCTCAATTGGACATTGTCCGCAAGGAGTCGTTGAGCGACATTCCTTGGTTGAACGCTCTCTTGCTCCAGGCTCGTCGCATCCAACCTCTCCGCACGCTCCATCGGCAGGCGGACTGTCGGACTCCCTTGGGCCTGTTCGTGCTGGCCATGCCTCTCTTAGGATTGGCGGGACTCATGACGGCCCTGTCACTGCACGTCCCCCTTGCGCCGGCGGTCCTCCTGGCGGCGTCGGCGGGCTCCCTGCCGGCCTGCTACCTCTATTGGCTCAAGCGTCAACGGATGGCGATGTTTGAACGTCAGTTGCCGGAGGCGCTGGAACTCGTCTCGCGAGCCCTCCGGGCCGGGCATGCGTTCTCAGTGGGGTTGAAGCTGGTTGGAGAGGAGGCGGCCGATCCCATCGGCATGGAGTTTCGGCGGGTCTTTGAAGAGGTGGCAATGGGAGTCGCCCTTCCGCAGGCGCTCCAGAACATGACCAACCGGATTGATTGCGTGGATTTGCGGTTCTTCGTGACGTCGGTGCTGGTCCAGCGGGAGACCGGCGGCAACCTCGCGGAGATCATCGATTCGTTGGCCGGACTCATCCGCGAACGGTTCGAGTTGCAGCTCAGAGTGCGGGCCTTGTCTGCAGAAGGGCGGATGTCGGCAATTGTGTTGTTCGGCCTTCCGCTATTTGTGGGGGGGCTCCTCTTTAAAATGAATCCTGAGTACATGGGGCTCTTGTTCACGGATCCCTGGGGTCAGAATCTCGCGACCGTCGGCAGCCTGTTGATGGTGATCGGCGCGGCGGTGATGAAACGGATGGTGGCGATTAAGGTCTGAGGAGCCAACCATGGATGTCCCATTGATCGGTGCGGTCGTCACATTTCTAGCTGTTCTGCTGGCGAGTTCAGCTGGGATTCTCTATCTCAATTCAAGAGAGGCGCTGAAAGTCTGGCGCCGACGGGCGGATGGCGACCGAGCCGTCGCGGAGGCTGATGAGGTTTCTCCCGGAGTCGTCGAGCAGGTCAAAGTGCAAGTGTATGCCCTGCTCGAATGGTTGGGTAAGCTGAATCAGCCGTCCAACTCGGAGGAGGTGCGCGCGACGCGGGGCAAGTTGGTCTGCGCCGGTTACCGTAGCGGGAAAGCGTCCTTGTTCTACGTCGGCGCCAAGCTGTTGCTGGCGGTGATCGCCGTCTGTCTGATAGCCCTGATTCCAGCCAAGGTCCTTGGGTTCCCCAGCACTACGCAATTGATTTTTTACTATGTCTTGGCCGCAGCCTGCGGGTATTATGCTCCATCGTTGTGGCTGCGCAGGGCGATTGCGAGCCGCCAGGATGCGCTCCAGCGGGCGATCCCGGATGCATTGGACCTGATGGTGGTCTGTGTGGAGGCCGGGCTCGGATTGGATCAGGCCATCGGGCGGGTCGGCGAAGAGGTCAAGCGCGCCCATCCGGCTTTGGGCGATGAGCTGAACCTCCTGGCCCTTGAATTACGAACGGGCGTCACGCGGCAGGAGGCGCTGAGAAATTTGGCGCACCGCACGGATTTGGAGGAAGTGAGAAATCTGGTTGCGATTCTGGTTCAGACAGACCGATTCGGGACCAGTATCGGCCAGGCCCTTCGCGTCCATGCGGATTCCATGCGAACGACGCGCCGGCTCAAGGCGGAAGAGCTGGCAGCCAAGTTACCGGTCAAGCTCCTGTTGCCCCTCATCTTCTTCATTTTCCCCAGCATGTTCATCGTCACGATCGGGCCGGCTTGCATCCGCATGGTGAGAGTGCTCTTTCCCGCGCTGCTCGGTCAATAATTCGGAGCGGACTTGTCTCGCTCGTCCCTCACCCAGATCGTGGAAACGGCCCTCGCCTCTCGGCTGCTGGCCGATGGGGGGCTGGCCGACCTGCCCGGTGGTCGGTTCCGGGTCGATGCGACCGCCTGGGGAATTCTTGCCCTCCGTGCATCCGGGGCACGACAGGAATCGCTCGGACCGCTCAGGGGGCGTCTGGCCCAGGAACAAGGAGCGGATGGCCGAGTCTGGATGGATCGAAACCATCCCGATGCCTATTGGCCGACCGCGCTCGCCATCCTCGCCTGGCAGGATTCTCCGGCAAACCGCCTCGCTCAGAGCCGTGCGATCCATTTTCTCCTTGATGCCAGCGGTGTGCACTATCATCGGCGCCCCGATGATCCTGTGGCGCACAATACATTCTTGAAAGGATGGCCTTGGGTCGCAGGCACTCATTCCTGGATTGAGCCCACCGCACTGAGTGTGATGGCATTACGGGTAACGGGGTTTGGCCAACATGAACGTGTTCGTGAGGCCATCCTGATGATGCTGGACCGGCAGTTGCCTCATGGAGGATGGAATTACGGGAATACGCTCGTGTTCGGGCAGGAACTGCATCCGATGCCGGAAAGTACGGGAGCCGCGTTGGCCGGATTGGCCGGGCAGGTTTCTCAGGACAAGGTGGCACGCAGCCTCGAATATATGCTCGGAGAGGTGGGTCGTCTACGGACGCCCCTCTCGTTGGGATGGGCTTTGCTCGGGCTTGCCGCTTGGGGTCGGACGCCAGCCAACAGCGATGCTCTGGTCGAACTGTGTCTGGCCAACCAATCCCGCTATGGCCCCTACGACACGTCCGCGCTTAGTCTCCTATTCCTGGCTGCCTCGGGCAGCGGGCTCGTAGCGACGAGCCATACATCATAAGGAGCATTGTGTCGAATCAGAGGGAATCGAAACTTGGACAAGGCCTGACTCGTCGCGATCTGCTCTTTGCAGGGGCGGCAGGGGTGGTCATTGGAACCGGATGGTTGCTGCTCCCCAAGCGGTATCTTCGGCTGCCGCAACAGGCTCAAACCTTTGTCGCGAAGGCGGCTCGGTACGAGTTGGATATCGCCGATGCGATTTCACGTGGCCTGCGCGAGCTGGGAGTGACGGCTGAGGAAGTGAAGGGCAAACGGATTCTGCTCAAGCCGAATCTTGTGGAGACCAGTTCCAGGGCGCCCCACATCAATACCCATCCGCTGGTCCTGCGTGGGGCGATTGAAGCATTCCTCGGACTTGGGGCGGGGTCCGTCATGGTCGCCGAAGGACCTGGTCATCGGAGAGATACGCTGGCGGTCTATGAAGAATCCGGCCTGGCGGATGTGCTGACGGAAGATCGCATCACGTTTCACGACCTGAATTACATCACGGGCTATGAGATGGCGAATGTCGGGAGGCAGACCTCCTTACCGACGCTGACGTTTCCCGCCCTGTTCAAGGAAGTCGATTGGATTGTTTCCGTGGCCAAAATGAAGACGCACCATTGGGCTGGCGCGACGTTGTCGATGAAAAACCTGTTCGGCGTGATGCCCGGCATCTATTATGGCTGGCCGAAGAACGTGTTGCACCATGCGGGGATCGAAAATTCGATCCTGGATATCAACGCGACGTTGAAGCCGCAGTTTGCGATTGTGGACGGCATCGTCGGCATGGAAGGCGATGGCCCGATCATGGGCGATCCCAAGCAGGTGGGGGTGCTCGTGATGGGGCGCAATCTTCCGGCGGTGGATGCGACTTGTTGCCGGATCATGGGGATTGATCCGTACAGGCTGTCGTATTTGGCTCGGGCCGATCGCTGGCTGGGACCGATCGATGACTCCTGTATCGAGCAGCGGGGCGAAACGATCGCGTCCGTGCGCACCGACTTTCGGTTGATCGAGAAGATTCCCGCGCAGCAAGGAATTCGTCTCGCTTGAGAGGATTGGCACCATGAACAGATGGTCGTTAGTGAGGGCGATTGGTGTGGGCATCTTTCTCGTTGCAGGCCTGGCGACGGCGGAACCGGGGGCGGAGCCCGAGCCAGTGTCACCCCAGCCGGATTTGTACGATCATTATCGCGGGCTTCAACAGATGCAGCAGTCCCTGCTACGCCGCTCTCCGGAGGAGCAGGCGCGCCTGCAGCCGCAGGTGCAACGGGCTGAGCAGGAAGCCTGTCGGCAATTGGCGCGAGAACGGCGGACCAACGTGTCGTCCGGACGGTATTGGCAGCAAGGCGGGGACGAATTTGTTGCCTTTGTCCTGCAGTTTGAACAATACTGCCAGACATTGGAATGACGATCGCAGTAGAGGGATGTGACCTGAGGATGGCTCCGTCGGGAGAGACCATGTCCATTCGCCGACCGGAAGACATGCATGCGGTATTCAATGAGCGGTTCAACGAAGGGGATTTGGACGGGTTGCTCGCGCTCTATGAACCGAACGCGAAGCTGGCGCCACAGCCGGGTCAGGAGGTACAAGGACGAGAGGCCATTCGGACCGCCCTGCAGGGCTTTCTAGCCCTGAAGCCTCGCATGGACCTGACGACCCGCTATGTCCTGGAGGCTGGCGACATGGCCGTCCTCAGCGGACAGTGGAAGCTGACTGGAACAGGACCTGACGGGTCGGCCGTGGAAATGGGTGGCAAGAGCGTTGAAGTACTCCGCCGGCAACCGGACGGGACCTGGCTGTATGTGCTGGATCTGCCTTTCGGCGCGGACTGAGCTCGGTTTCGCTCTGATCCCATCTTCGACAAATCCGTATCCAATTCACCAAGACCAGTTGACTCGGCCGCCGATCTCCTCTACTGGTGCATGCTCCGCCCCTTTCACAAGGCGGCTGTTGGGACTCCGTGCTGACGCGACTCGCCAAAATTCTCGCCGGCTTGCTGCTGATCATCTTGGGGTTGACGTTCCTGCTCTATGGCATCCTGCCGGACCTGGCGTCCCGGCTGTTGACCCGCCTCCTGATCCAGCGTGGATTTGACCAGGTCGTCGTGCAGGTGGACCGACCGGGCCTGATCTCCCTGCGCATCCCGCGCCTGTCGGTTCAAAAAGACCTGGGTCCTGAGCACCTGCGCCTCCAACTGGAGGATGTCCAGGTGGAGTACGACCTGCGAGAACTGCTCGGGGGACGAGTCAATACGGTGGTTGTCCCCCGTGCCTCGATCATGCTTCAAGATGAGCAGCGAGGGCCTGAGCCCACCGGCGAAGCGGAATTATCGAAGCAGGCGGCGCTGTCGTTGGGAGCCCTGTTCCAGCCGATTCCGCGGTTGCCTCTCGACCAACTGTTTCTGGATCAAGTGACGGTGCATCGGGATCGTGCCAGCGGGCCCTTTCGCGACATGACGATTTCCGGAACCGTCCAGGAACGCGAGCAGGTGCTCACGGGGGCCCTGACCTTCAAGGGCCTGGAGGGGAGCGCCTACCAATTGCGATGGATGGGCCGACATGCCGGCTCGATGACGGCGGAGTTGCATCGGATCGGACGGCAGGGTTCCCCGGTCGTTGCCTTTCGTACAGAGGAAGTGCCGGCCGAATCGGACCTCCGCCTGCGCGGGACCTTTCAGACGGAATTTCAGGAACTGGCGCCCCTGTTGGCCTTGATGGTTCCGCTCGGCCCGCAGATCGAGCAGATCTCCGGCACCGTGATGGCCGAATGGTCGGTAACGGCGTCGCGGTCGGCGGCGGTGCAGTCCCTCTGGCTCGATCCGGAGACCAAGGTCGAAGGGCAGGTGCGGCTCCGGTTGGCGCTCCCCGAATGGCCGGGGCGGGCACAGACCATGGCTCTCTTGCTCAGCGGGCGGGTGTCCGGCAATGGCCATCGTCTCGACTGGACGCTGAACGAAGACAGCCTCTTCGGAGCCAATGTTTCGCTTGCGGCGGTGAAGCTGCCGGCTTGGCTGATGGATCCGCTTGCCAAGGGCTTCTCTCCCTTGACGATCGATGTGCCGTCCGGCACGCATGGCCATCTGATCCCCTCGACCGAATCGCCATCGTGGGCCATGGAGGGTCCGGTCCGCATTCGGTACGGGAATGCCACGAGGCCGATCCGTGCCGAACTGATCGCTACGAGCCTGGCCCAGTCACCAGTTCAGGAGCTGTCAGGGCGAGGGACGGTTCATGTGGAGGGCAAGCTTGGCCCGATCGCACAAGACCTTATTCAGGTGGCTGAGGCGACGTGGAATGTAGATGGGGAGGTGACGGTCGAGGCGACCAGGGCTGAGGTCCTGGTCGATCGCGCCTCGGTGGTAAAGACATCGAGAGTGCGCATGGACCAGTTCCGGGCGTCGAATGTGAGCCTGGCCGTCGCGGAGCCGGTTCGCCTGCTGGTCGATCTGCCGAGCCAACATTGGGTGATGAATCGCGGCCTGGTTCGACTGCGCGCGCCCAGTTTCGTTATGAAGGAGACCAGGGTCACGCTCGATCGAGCGGATCTTGGGATCAAGCGCTTGGAGCCGGTCGAGAACGGCTGGAATGCGGATCTGACGCTCGCGCTTTCCCGGTTGGCGCCCAGCATGACCACGCCGACCCTGCCTCCGTCGAACTGGCAGGCCCATGCTGTAACGGACCAGTCGATGATCACGGTCGAGGTGGAGGGGACGACGCCCGAAAACTTCCTATCAGTGACCGGCACCGGCACCCATCACTGGTCCGAGAAACAGGGCTCGGCGCGTCTGCGTGTGGGGCCGGTCCGGTTCGAGCCGCCGCAAGCCCTGCTCAGCACGTTGGCGACCCCCTGGCCCTATCCGTTCGATATCGTTCGGGGCGAGGTCTCGTCGGATATCACGGTGAGTTGGAAGGGGGACCCAAGACAGGCCGAGGAGCGACCGACGATTCAACAGGGCACCGTGACGGTGTCGTTGAGCGGACTCGACGGACGGTATCACACGTATGACATCCGTGGCCTGTCGACGAATGTCGTGGTGGAGGTCCAGGGCATGGACGTTCTCAGCATGCCGGAACCGGCCAAGGTGACCGTGGCGTCCGTTCAGGGACCGGTCGAGGTCACCAAGGTGTCCTGCGAGGTGCAGGTCGGGAAAGTCGAGTGGACCGATCCCTCGACCATCGCCTGGGTCGATCTTCGGCGCCTGCGCGCCGGCCTGTTCGGCGGCCAGGTTGTCAGCGAGGGGCTCCGATACGATCCGGCTCAGCCGGTTCACCGGCTCACGCTCCAGCTTCAAAACTTCGAGGTCCAGAAGCTCCTGAACCTGGAGCAACAGAAGGGTCTGGAGGGCACCGGTCTCTTGGACGGCACGTTGCCCCTGGTCATCAGCGGCAGGGCGGTCATGGTCGAGGAGGGGCTGGTGGAAGCCCGCCCGCCGGGCGGCGTGATTCGATACCGGCCGCCGCCGGCCGCCGGCCAGGCGGTCGCGTCGACAAATCCGCACATGGAAATGGTTTTGCAAGCGCTTTCCGATTTTCACTACAATGTGCTCGCGATGTCCGTGCAGTATCAAGAGGACGGGACCCTGCTGCTGAATACGCGTCTCGAGGGGCGCAATCCCGGGTGGCAGAACGGGCGGCCGGTGCACTTCAACCTGAACGTACAGGAGAATATCCCGGCGCTGTTAAAGACGCTGGAGACGGTGACGAAGGTACAGGATGCCCTCACCGAGCGATTGGACAGGCAGGGCGGCAGTGGCGGCGAGCCCGAGGGCGGCGACAAAGACGCTCCGGAGCGTGAAGAGAGGAGAGGAGATCGGTGAATAGGCGGAGGCGCCTCGTTGTCGCGGGCCTTGCGATGGTTGCAACCGGAACCGGCCTCGTCGGGTGCACGCCCCGGGTGGAAGTCGCGCCGCCGGATAAGCCCATCACGATCAATCTCAACGTCAAGATCGACCACGAGATCCGGGTCAAGGTTGATAAGGAATTGGATCAGGTGCTCTCGGATAAGAGCGGCCTCTTCTGATCGTATCGGCAAGGAGAAAGATCATGCACCGGTGGAATCAAGCCGTCCTGGTTGGTGCGCTCGTCGTGATGGGTTTCGTGTGGGGCATCCCGGCCTGGGCCCTGTCGTTGGATGAAGCCAAGGCCAAGGGGCTGGTCGGAGAGAAGCCGAGCGGGTACCTGGGGGTCGTCTCCGGCGGAGGGGAGGTGCAGGCCCTGGTGAATGACATCAATCAGAAGCGCCGTCAGGCCTATGAGGACATTGCAAGCCGCAACAAGACGAATATCAAAGATGTCGAATCCCTGGCAGGCGAAAAGGCGATTCAAAACACCAAGCCCGGGCATTTCGTTCAGTCGCCTTCCGGGCAGTGGATAAAGAAATAGCGACCTGTTCCGAGAGGCTTCCGCCACCTCATCCCAAGCTTCCGATCCCCCCTCGTATACGTTCCGATACACCGGTTGAAGAAACAGATACAGCGCAGCCGGCAGCAGGTTGCGCCGGACCTCCCGTCTGATTCCCTCCGTCCCAATCCTTCCTTCTAATCCCTCGAGAAATCGCAACGATTACTGATCGAAGATCGAGAGAACGCCAATCTTTTCGCTCGGCAAGCTCGTGGTCCGGAAGTTGCTCTTCCTGATGGCGTGAGAGGTCTTCGATGATGCGGCTCCTTCTACATAAGCTCGGACACCTGATCATCTTCGGCGCCAGAACAATGGTCCAAATTGGGATGACCCTGTTCCTGACGAAGCAGTTGATCCTGCGCGACTGGTTCGAGAAGGCGATCTCGTGAGAGGAGGTGACCATTCCAAGAGGCTTCTTAAAGAGACTCTCATGGTCCGCTGACGAAGGATGGGATGGACAGCTCAGGCTACGTCAAGATGCGTCGATGTCTTCAAGCCCTTCCGACACTGACCATTGGCCGCTGCTTCTCTGAGGCGTTTGCCCATACGAGGGACCATGCCGTCACCCCGGCACTTGGGTGCTTCTGAAGGTCTCAAGAGAGGAGGTATCTGTTGGCGTATCTATTATAAAAGTACACACGTAATGTGTGTAACTATCCTGCCCGAGGTTCTACATCAACCGTACCAGTCGTGCTTCCACGGCAAGGCGCTATTCGAATAGCCGCGGACTCCCCAGAAGCTCTTCTCGTCCAAACCTTGAAGGGATTACCGTCGCTGGGTGCGTTCCGTGAGCAGGGCGCTGGCGAGGGCGCGCTTGGCCTCCTCGTTGGCGGGATCGAATCGCAGGGTCATGCCCAACTGCTCGATGGCCTGGCTCAGCTCGCCTTTTTCGAGCAAGGTCAGACCCAACACGCGATGCGCGTCGCCCAGCGAATGTTTGATGCGCGGATCGTCCGGCTTGACACGCGCCAACGCCTGATAGGTCTCGATCGCGTCGCGCCAGGCGCCCTGGTGCGCCAGGGCCTTGCCGAGTTGATGATAGACTTCGGCCAGGTTGGGATCATGCGGCCGGAGCCTGATGGCCTCACGATAGGCTGCGATCTCGCCCGCCACATCTCCCTTCTGCCCGAGCGCAATGCCCAGCTTGAAATGGGCGAAGGCGTCGGCGGGATCGACCCGGATGCGGGCTTGCCAGGCGGCAATCGCCCGCTCCAGGCTCCCCTGCGCGGTGCGGGCGAGGCCCAAGCGTTTGCGTTCCGATCCTGCGGTCGGGTTCAGGCGGATCGCTTTCCGCCAGGCCGCAATCGCCTCCTCCACCTCGCCTTTCTGCGCGAGGGCGTAGGCGAGGTCAAAATAGGCCTCGGCGAAGTCCGGGTCGTTGGGTTTGAGACGGATGGCCTCGCGGTAGGCGGCGATCTCTCCGTCGAGATCACCCTTCTGTCCCAGCGCCACGCCCAGGTTGAGCTGCGCGAGGGCGTCGTTCTCGTTCAAACGGACGCTGTGCCGCCAGGCGGCAATCGCGCCATCCAGATCGCCCTTTTCAGTCAGGGTGGTCGCCAGCCCGGCATAGGCCAACGATTCGCCCGGTTGCAAGCGAATCGCTTCCTGCCAGGCCACGACCACTCGATCCAGATCGCCTCGCTTTCGCAACGCGAGTTGCAGGTTTGCGCTGGCTTCCGTATCGCCGGGATGGAGACGGACCACCTCTTTCCAAGCGGCAATCGCGCCGTCCAGGTCGCCTTTCTGGCCGAGGGCATGGGCGAGGTTCGCGTAGACATCGGCATAGGCGGGGTCGTGGGGCCGCAAATGGACCGCTTCCGCATAGGCGGCGATAGCGCCATCGAGGTCTCCCTGCCGGCCCAGCGCATAGCCCAAGTTGTAGTAGGCTTCGGCATGGTCCGGTTGGAGCCTGATCGCCGCGCGAAATTCGGCGATGGCCTCTGCGACGTCGCCTCGATTGAGGAAGGCCTTTCCTTCCGCGAGATGGGTTTGGGAAAGGTTAGGGAAATAGCTGGCCGCCAGCGAGATGGTCGCGTTCAGTCCGGCGAATGCCGCGACCGCGAATGTGATCACGAGGCTCGCGACCAGAAAACAGAAAGCTCGCCGCCGCTGGTCAGAGTGTTGTCTTGCACGAACCGATCGAGCGTGAGTGACACAGGAAAGTTTCCCGGATTCCGACCGCCGTCGGAAAAGGAAGCCTTGCGGCAGGGCAGGCAAGGGAGCGACCATGGTCCGTCCTCCCGTGGAGCAGTTGCGCGGCCATTATACTCCCCCTCATCACCGGAAACTCAAGTGGGGTCCTTGGCGGCCTTGGCGCCTGGCGGTGGAGAGAGGGATCTACGGCCCTGGATCGCCAGCCCCGTCGAGATTTGAAGAAATCCCGATCGGCTCTTTTCATCCTCCGGTCAACTGTACCGGTCGTTCTTCCAGGGGAAGGCGGAATTCGAGTAGCCGCGGACTTCCCAGAACCCCTTCTCGTCGCGATCCGAGAACGTGATCTCCTTCACCCACTTGGCGCCCTTCCAGGCGTAGCGTTTGGGAACGATCATCCGCACCGGCCCCCCGTGCTCCTTCGTCAGCGGCTTCCCGTTCCAAGAATGGCAGAGCAGGACGTCATCGTCGTCGCAAGCCTCGAGCGGGAGATTGGTCGTATAGTCGTCGTAGGACTTGAACAGGACGAACTTCGCCAGGCTCAGCGGCTTCACCAGGCCAATCAGGTGCTTGAAGCTCACGCCTTCCCATTCGTTGTCGAAGGTGCTCCAGGTCGTGACGCAGTGAAAGTCCGAGACGGAGCGGAACGGCGGCTGCGCCAGAAACTCCTGCCAGGTCCAGGTTAGCGGTTGGGCTACGAAGCCGCCGACGGTGAGTCGCCACTCCTCAAGCGGGATCTCCGGCTTATAGCCCAGGTCGAGCACCGGCCAGTTGTTGACGAGGTGCTGCCCGGGCGGCAGCCGATCCGGCTCCGGCGCCTCGTCCTCGACCTCCCGCCCGCCGAGTCCGCGTTTCTCCCGCGCCCAGGCTTGTTTCTTTTGAATCAGACGGTCGTTGCTGTCCATGAGCTTGATTCCTTCTCTGGATGGGTCGCAGTGCTCTGGCGCATCTTACAGCAAGCCGGCGCGAAGCCGAAACTCCGTTTGTACCGAAGCGCGGACAGATTCGGCCGGGACGGTCGGACGGATTCCCAGGAGTTGAGGCCAGTGCTGAATGGTGCCATAATCCCTCGTCTTTTCGGCCTTATGTCGTCACCCACTCGACGAGTCTGCGACATGCCGTCGGTACCGTCGCCCGAAGCCCAGGACCAGGAAGGTCACTCATCACCAGCCCCCAAACAGGCCGAACCCATCCTCATCCGATCTCACGAGCAATTGGAGCAGGAACTCCTCAAACGCAATGAGGAGCTGATGAAAACCAGCGCCGTCCTTCGTGAGATCGTCGAGGGGGTGGAGTCGGAGGTCGGCGAGCCCTTCTTCTCCTCGCTGGTCCAACGGCTGGCGACGGCGTTGGAAGTCGACTACGCCTATCTTTCCCATATCAGCGACGACGGCAGGACCTTTCGCTCGCGGGCCGGTTGGGGCAAGGGCCGACCCCTGCCGCCGTTCGAGGTGCCGGCGCGCGGCCCCTGCGAAACCGTGCTCACGCGCAAAGTCGTCCACCATCCGGAAGGCCTGCGGGCCCTCTATCCCCAGGTGCAACTCATCCAGGACATCGGCGTGGAGAGTTACTGCGGCCTGCCGATCGTGGATACATCGGATCGGGTCGTAGGACACTTGGCCATCATGGATTCCCGGCCGATGCCCGATCCGGTGCGCGCCACCTCGATCCTCGGCATCTTTGCGACGAGGGCCGCGGCGGAGTTCGAACGGTTGGCGATCGAGGCGCGGGCTCGGAAGGGCGACCTCCTGTTGCGCCGCATCGACGAGGGCACGGCGGCGGTGGTCGGGGAGCAGTTTTTCCAATCGCTGACGCAGAATCTGGCGGCGGCGCTCGGCGTGCGCTATGCGTTCGTCTCGGAGATGACGGAGCCCGCGCGCCGAGTGCGCACGCTGGCCTTTTGGACAGGGGAAGGATTCGCCGACAATTTCGAATATGAATTGGACGGGACACCCTGCCAGGGCGTCTTTCGCGGCGAGATCTGTCACTTCGAGAAGGACGTGCAGTCCCTGTTTCCTCGCGATCAGGACTTGGTGAAGCTGGGCGCGCAGAGTTATTTGGCCGTGCCCTTGATGAGTCCAAACGGGAAGGTGTTGGGCCATCTGGCGGCATTGGACGTCAAGCCGATGCCGCTCACGGCGGAGGATCTCTCCATCTTCAAGATTTTCGGTTCGCGCGCGGGCGCCGAACTTGAGCGCAAGCAGCTCGAAGCGGCGATGCGCCGGAGCGACCTCATGCTGCGGAAGATCGACGAAGGAACCGCGGCGACGACGGGATCGGACTTCTTCAGAAGCCTAGTGAAGAGCCTGGCCGAGGCCCTCCAGACGAAGTACGCGTTCGTCTCGAAGTTCGTGCCCGGCACCAGCTTGCGCGTGGTGACGCTGGCCTTCTGGAAGGGGGACGGCTTCCTGGACAATTTCGAGTACGACGTGCCCCATACCCCCTGCGAAGAGGTCCTGAGCGGGAGGATCTGTCTGTTTGCGAACCGGGTGCAGGACCTGTTTCCGCACCATCGTCAGGAACTGGCCAAGTTGGGAGTGGAAAGCTATCTGGCCATCCCCGTCACGGACCGGGCCGGCACGGTCATGGGCCATCTCGCCGTCATGGACACGAAGCCGATGCAGGACGATCCGCGCGTGTTCTCGCTGTTCAAAGTCTTCGGAGTCCGGGCGGGGGCCGAACTGGAACGGGCTCGGCTGGAAGCGCAGATCATGGAGAGCGAGGAGCGGCTCCGCGACCTGTTCGATGAGGCGCCCATTGCCTATGTGAACGAAGGGCTCGACACCAAGTTCATTCGGGCCAATCGCACGGCTCTCAAGACTCTGGGCATCACGGCGGACCAGGTCGAGGGCACTTACGGGAGGACCTTCATCCCGGGCACGCCCGAGGCCCAGCGACGCCTGAAGGAGGCGCTGGAGTCCATCGGCCGGGGCACCGATACGAGCGGCGTCGTGCTCGAGCTGCGCCGCAAGGACAACGGCAAGCCGCTCTGGATCCAATGGTGGTCGCGCCCGGACCCGAGCGGCACCTACACGCGCACGATGTTCCTGGACATCACGGAGCGCGTGCTGATGGAGCAGGAAAAGGCCCGATTGGAGGCGCAGAACACCTATCTGCAGGAGGAGATCAAGGGAAGCCACAATTTCGAAGAACTCATCGGCTCCTCGCCGGCGCTTACGAAGGTGTTGAAGAACGTGGAGCGGGTGGCGCCGACCGACTCGACGGTGCTCATTACCGGAGAGACAGGCACCGGAAAGGAGCTGATCGCGCGGGCGATCCACAATGTGAGCCCCAGGAGGACCAAGCCGCTCGTCAAGGTCAACTGCGCGGCGATTCCCTCCGGCTTGATCGAAAGCGAGCTGTTCGGCCACGAGAAGGGGGCGTTCACCGGGGCCTTGAGCCGGAAGATCGGGCGATTCGAGTTGGCCGACAAGGGCACGATCTTTCTCGATGAAATCGGGGAGCTGCCGCTGGATCTCCAATCCAAGCTGCTTCGGGTCTTGCAGGAAGGCGAGTTCGAGCGCGTCGGCGGCTCGCAGACCTTCAAGGTCAACGTGCGCGTGATCGCCGCCACGAACCGTGATCTGGAACAGCAGGTCCGGGCCGGCCACTTCCGATCCGATCTCTATTACCGGCTGAACGTGTTCCCGATTCACCTGCCTCCACTGCGGGAGCGTGAGGGAGATATTCCGCTCCTGGTGCAGTTTTTCACGCGGCGCTTCGCGGTCCAGCAGGGCAAGAGGATCGAGCGGATTCCGGAGCGGATGATGGCGGCGCTCCAGCGTTACCACTGGCCGGGGAACATCCGGGAACTGGAGCATGTCGTGGAGCGTGCCGTCATCCTCAGCGAAGGGCCTGAATTGGAGCCGATCGAGTGGCTGACCGCGGGTGTGTCGCAGTCTCGTATCGACAAGGTTCTGACGCTCGAAGAATTGGAACGGGAGCACATTCGCACGGTGCTCGAACAGACCAACTGGCGCGTGAGCGGCGAGAAGGGCGCGGCCAGTTTGCTCGGGCTCAAACCCACCACCCTCGAAGCCCGCATGAAGAAGCTCGGCATCGCCAGACCTGCCTGAACCCTGTCACTCGGCAACCGTCACCCGTCAATCCGTTAATCGTCAATCGTCATACACGGAAGAACGGCAGAGTATCGCCCTGTGTGTATGGCGAGAGTCTTCGATTGACGCTTGACGTCTGACGTTTGACGCGCAACGCGGCGTTCCCAATATATTGGGACGTTCCCAATAATTTAGGAATCCGCCCGCCTGGTACATTTGCGGCCTCTCCTAGGCTCTCAAGCCGATCCCCTTCATTCATCGCCTACTTAGATCCTTCCAGACCGCTGAACCGCCCTGTGGCACTACGGTTGCTCTATCCCTCGCCGTCACGAGGGATCAGCGAAGGATTAGCGAGGAATCAGGCGGTTGACAGAACCATGCTCCGGATCACGAACAGGACAGCGGGCCGGAGGGCGCTGCTGGTTCTCGAAGGGAGGCTCGTGGGGGAATGGGTCCAGGTGCTCAAGGAGGAGTGCGCGGCGCGGGCCAAGAAGGGGCGCGATCTCTCCCTGGATCTGTCGGGTCTCACGTTCGTGGATCAAGACGGCATTGCATTGCTGAGGCAACTCAAGGGACTCAACGCGTCATTCATCGAGTGTCCGGCGTTCGTCGCGGCGCTCTGTCGAACAAGGGGGGACGGCCATGCTGAGGGTCATTCGGAGAACGACTGGTCAAGCAACCTTCGTCAAGCTGATGCCCGAAAGCCGAGCGGAGGAATCAAGCGGGGATCGGCCGGATGATCCGAGCCCGGCTGCCTCCCCTGTGCCACCGGACGAGCAGGAGTTGGTGTTGGCCTTGGCCGCCGGCGAAGAGGGGGCGTTCGCGAAGCTCGTCCATCAGTACCAGAAGCCCCTGTTTCGCCAAGCGCTGGCTTATGTGTCGAGCGAGGCGGTGGCGGAGGAAGTCGTGCAGGAGACTTGGCTGGCGGTCATGGACGGCATCAAGCGGTTTGAAGGCCGGTCGTCGTTCAAGACCTGGCTCTATCAGATCCTCATCCACAAGGCCAAGTCGGCGGGTGTGAAGGAGTCCCGACAGATCCCGTTCTCCGCGATGGCCGGCCTGGATGACGAGTCGGACGGGATGCCTCCGGAGGCCCAGGGAAGCGAGGCCGTGGCCCGCGAGGCGGCCGGCGGTCCCTGGACGATGGGCGTGGCGGACGAAGACACCCCCGAGGATCAGATGTTGGCCGAGGAGTGCCGGCGTGAGATCACGCGCGCCATGCGGGCCTTGCCGCCGGCCCAGCGACGGGTGATGGAACTCTACCACTTCGAGGAGTTGACGTCGGAAGAGGTCTGCCGGCGGTTGAAGATCAGTGAAAGCAATAAACACGTGCTGCTGCACCGGGGCCGCAATCAGGTAAAGAAAGCCGTGGACGGGTACTTTGCGGGGGACCGGCGCCGGACCAATACGGTGCGGCAGATCTACCGGTTGGGGTTGGCCGCGTAGCCGTTCCATTTCGCTGTTGGTAAGAAATCCGGAGGCTCGCGGACAAACTCAGCAGCGATGTCCATGGATGTCCATGAAGGAGGCAGCACGATGAAAGCCGTCGCCGTGATCCCCGGACAACCGAACTCCCTCCATCTGGCCGAACTGTCGAAACCGTCGGTGCATGATATCCCGCACGGGCGAGGCGTGCTCGTGCAGGTCTTGCGGGTCGGCGTGGATGGAACGGACAAGGAGATCAACGCCGCCGAGTACGGGCAGGCTCCGCCGGGCGAAGAATTTCTGGTGATCGGGCACGAGTGTGTCGGCCGGGTCGTGGAGGTCGGGATGAACGTGTCGGAGTTGGCTCCCGGCGACTATGTCGTGCCGACCGTGCGTCGTCCCGGCCTGAGCCTCTACGATCAAATCGGCCAGTACGACATGACGACCGACGATACCTACTATGAACGGGGCATCAATCTCCGCCACGGCTATTTGACGGAATACTTCGCCGAAGATCCGGAATATCTCGTCAAGATTCCCGCAGGGCTCAAGGATGTGGCCGTGCTGTTGGAGCCTGCGTCGATCGTCGAGAAGGGCCTTGTCCAGGCCTACGAGACACAGCGCCGGTTGAAGATCTGGAGGCCCAAATGCGCCGCCGTGCTCGGAGCCGGGACCGTGGGATTGTTGGCGGCCCTGTCGTTGCGGATGAAGGGGCTTCAGGTCACGGCCTTCGGCCGGTCGAAGCCGCCCTATCGCAATGCCGAACTGCTGGAGGAGATCGGCGTCCGTTACGTTTCCACGCAGGACGTCTCGATCACGGCCGCGGCGAAGCAGGCGGGGCCGTTCGATCTCATGTTCGAGGCGACCGGCGCGGCGCAGATCGTCTTTGAGGCCATGGAATGCCTGGGCAAGAACGGCGTGCTGATTCTGGCGAGCGTGACGGGCGGGTCGAAGAAGATCGAGGTTCCCGCCGACATGATCAATCTTGGCTTTGTGCTCGGCAACAAGGTGGCCATCGGGACCGTGAACGCAAACCGGGAGTACTTCGAAGCCGGGGTCTACGATTTTTCACGGGCCCAGGTGGAATATCCAGGCTGGCTCTCCAAGCTGCTGACCCATCCGGTGGAAGGGCTGGACCAGTATCGCCGGATGATGAAGCTGCTGACCGAGGAGAAAGGCGCGATCAAGGTCTATGTCAATGTGGCAAGCGATTGAAGGCACGTTACACGTGAAGCGTTAACCGTCAAGCGTAGCGGAAGGACGGAGCTATCTTGTTGGGCGGCCGATTGACGAATGACGGATGACCAATGACGCATATTCGAGGGGGAGGGCTCGTGAAGCTCGCGTCGAGTACAGTGGGCATGATGGCGGCAATCTGCCTGATTTGCGCGGGTGCGATGGCCGGCGAGTTTTACGAGCCAGGCGGGGTGGCCATTCGTGGCTATGATCCGGTTGCTTATTTCGAGGAGCGCCGCCCGGTCAAGGGGAGTTCGACCTGGACGGCTCAATTCCAGGGTTCGACCTTTTATTTCGCTTCGGCTGCGAATCGCGACGCCTTCACGGCTGACCCCGAACGCTATGCTCCCCAATACGGAGGCTTTTGCGCGTTCGGCGCCGCCAAGGGCTATAAGGCCAAGACCGATCCCGATGCGTTCAGCCTGGTGAACGGCAAGCTCTATTTGAACTACAGCTTGAATGTGCGAGCACTGTGGCAAGAGGATATCCCCGGGTATATTGCGAAGGGCGACAAGAATTGGCCCGACGTCCGGAAAACCACAAGGGTCCGCGAGTGACGGGTCGGTTCTCTTCCGATCCGTCGAGGCATGCGTGGTTCTCCTGTCATGTATCTCGCAGATGGGCGTGGAAGAGGCGGGTATTTTAGGAAGAGCGCGATGCAAGACCCTGAAAGGGGTGCATGTCGGCGGGGCTTGTCACCGATGTGCAAGATTTCATCTCGGCGGCCGACACACAAGGCAGAGAAGAATGTGCCGGAACACACTGTCGATCAATCGGTGATTGACACTTCACGGAGGAGCACCCATGATACGCGATAACGCCATGTCGAACGTGCCGGCCCAAGCCAGGACTTCCTCCCCGCCGTCCACTTCAGGAAGGATGATCCTATTGCTGCTGATTGCGGTGGGAATCGGCGCCTTCTTCTACTTCGATCTCGGACGGTTCCTGTCGCTCGATGCGCTGAAAGCCAACCGCGACCATCTACTGGCGTTTGCGGAGATGAACGCCGGCGTGGCGGCGGTCCTGTTTGTTGCGACCTATGTGGTTGTGACGGGCCTGTCGCTCCCGGGCGCGGTGATCTTGACCCTGGCCGGAGGCTTTCTCTTCGGGAGCCTCTTCGGGACCCTGCTGGTGAACATCGGCGCCACCACCGGCGCCACCTTGGCCTTTCTGGCCGCCCGCTACCTGCTCCGGGATTGGGTCGAACAGAAGTTTGGGAGCAAGCTCGGTGCCATTCAGGAGGGGTTCGCGAACAACGCCTTCAGCTACCTGATGACGTTGCGATTGATTCCGCTCTTTCCGTTTTTTCTCGTCAACATGGTCTCGGGTCTGACCAGGGTCAGCGTCGGTACCTATGTGGCGGCCACGGCCTTGGGCATCATTCCCGGTAGCTTCGTCTATGCCTATGCCGGCCGGCAGTTGGGCACGATCAACTCGCTGAAGGAGATCGCCTCGCCGAACGTGCTGCTGGCGTTCACGTTGCTGGGCCTCCTGGCGATGGTGCCGGTTCTCTACAAGAAGGTTGCCGCCAAGCGGGCCTGAGCCGGCCGGATCGACGACGCCCCCATCCAATTGACAAGACCAGCCATGAGGCCCAGTATGCAGACCTTACTGATGAATACCCCTGAAACCAGCCGTGAGCCTGTCACCGTCCAGCCGATGGACGAACACAACATCACGTTGGTGAACAACGTGCATCCGTCGGATTGGGTCAATCCGCAACCACAAGGGAAGTACAACATTGTCGTCATCGGCGCCGGCACCGCCGGGCTCGTGACCGCCGTGATCGCCGCCGGCGTGGGAGCCAAGGTGGCCTTGATCGAACGGCACCTGATGGGCGGCGACTGTCTGAACGTGGGCTGCGTGCCCTCCAAGGGGATGATCCGGGCCGCGACCGCCTGGGCTGATGTCAAGCGGGCCGCAGAGTTCGGCCTGCACATTCCCCCCGGCATCAAATATGACTTCGGCGCGGCCATGGCCCGGATGAGGAAGCTGCGCGCCAGGATCAGCCGCACGGACTCCGCGCATCGCTATAAGGGCCTGGGGGTGGATGTCTACATCGGCGATGCCAAGTTTCTCGGAGAGGATCGTATCGAAGTCGTTGGACGGGCCGGAAACCGGAGCTTGCAGTTCGCCAAGGCGGCCATCTGCACCGGCGCGCGGGCGTCGGATCCACCGGTTCCAGGATTACGCGAGGCAGGCTACCTGACCAACGAAACGGTGTTCACGTTGACGGATCTGCCGCCACGGCTCGGCGTGATCGGGGCCGGTCCGATCGGCTGCGAGCTGGCGCAGGCCTTTGCGCGATTCGGCAGTCAGGTCTATTTGATCGAGGCCATGCACGGCATTATGCCGAACGAGGACCGGGATGCCGCGGAGATCGTGCTCAAGTCCATGCAGCGTGACGGGGTCACGCTGCTCTGCTGTGGGAAGGACCTCAAGGTTGGGAAGACGGAGGGCGGGAAGCGCCTGGCCGTGGATTCGCACGGGCGACATTACGATGTCACAGTGGACGAGATCCTGGTCGGGGTCGGCAGGACGCCGAACGTGGAGGGGCTGGGGCTGGAAGCGGTCGGGGTCGAGTATGACCAGGCCGGCGTCAAAGTGAACGAGCGCCTTCAAACCACCAACCCGCGAATCTATGCCGCAGGCGACATCTGCTCGCGCTACAAGTTCACCCATGCGGCCGACGCCATGGCCCAGATCGTGATCCAGAATGCGCTGTTTCCCCATCCGCTCGGGCTGGGATATGCCAGCGCGGAGTCGCTCATCATGCCCTGGTGCACCTTTACCGAGCCGGAGGTGGCGCACGTCGGGCTCTACGAAGAAGAGGCGAAAAAGAAAGGCATCGAGGTCGAAACCTATACCTACAAATTGGACGAGGTGGACCGGGCCATTCTCGACGGGCAGGACGAGGGGTTCGCGCGGGTGCATATTCAGAAAGGGTCCGACAAGATTCTGGGCGCGACGGTCGTGGCGGCCCATGCAGGCGACATGATCGGCGAGTTTTCGGTCCTCATGAAAGCCGGGGCCGGGGCCAAGACGCTTGCCTCGACCATCCATCCCTATCCGACCCAGGCCGAGGTCAACAAGAAGGCGGTGACTTTGTGGCGCAAGGCCCACTTCACGCCCCGGACCAAGGCCCTGCTCACGAAACTGTTTGCCTGGATGCGGCGGTAGTGAGGGCCGTTATGGGCATGACGTGGCCCATCGCGTCCGCCGCCCTGCTCAGCCTTGCAGCCGTGGTGTCAGCGGAGACTCCGGTCTTGCTGGAGGTCGGCTTGTTTTCGCAGGCCGGCGAGCGTGACGGCCTGCCCGCCGGGTGGAAGCCGCTGACGTTCAAGAACGTTCCCAAGCCCACTCAGTACGGATTGGTGAAGGACGGGGAGACCCTCGTGGTCAAGGCCGTCTCGGAAGCGGCGGCGAGCGGCCTGATCAGGGAGATCAGGATCGATCCCAACGAATATCCGATCGTGCAGTGGCGCTGGAAGGTCGCCAACGTGCTGCAAGAGGGCGATGTGACCAAGAAGAGCGGTGACGACTATCCGGCGCGCCTGTACATCACGTTTGAATATGATCCGGAGCGGGCGGGCCTGTTTGAGAAGGCCAAGTATCAAGCGGCGAAAGCCATCTTCGGCCCGGATGTGCCCTTTCGCGCGCTGAACTATATCTGGGAAAGCAAAGCGGCCAAGGGCAGCATCATCCCGAACCCCTACACCGATTGGACGATGATGGTCGTCGTGGAAAGCGGCACGGCCCGTCTCAATCAGTGGATCACGGAGGAGCGGAATCTCGCCGAGGACTTCAGGCGGGCCTTCAACGAGCCTCCCTTGATGATCTCGGGCGTGGCGATCATGACCGATACCGACAATACCAAGGAACAGGCCACGGCCTACTACGGCGACATCCTGTTCAAGAAAGCCCTCCCGTGAGGGGGAAGGTCGAGGTTGAGGCTAAGGGTTAGCCGAGGTCGAAGAAGAGATGAAAGATGAGCGCACTGTTGCCACCGACACTTCTCTCGACCTTGACCTTAGCCTCAGCCTTGTCGCTCTCCGGGTGTCTCTCGCCCATCGCCATGCATCGGGCGGTGATCGAATATGATCGTACGGTCAGTTACGTCGAGGCGGATCTGCTGTTGCTGAACATCGCGCGGGCTCGCGCCCATCGCCCGGTCCACTTCACGGCGGTCTCCAGCGTCGCGGCGACCTTCGATTTCCGCGTCAACGCCGGCATCACCGGCAACATCGGGCATGCCGTGGGGGATGCCATCGAGCGTCCGGTGACGTTGGAATACTCCAACAGCGTGGCGGAGAATCCGACGATCACGATCGTGCCCGTGACGGGAGAAGAATTTACGAAGCGGGTGCTGCGGCCGCTCGACGAGGCGAAGTTCGAGTTTCTGGTCCATCAAGGCTACGACATCAACATGTTGCTCCGGATCATGGCCCGCGACATCGCGGTGGACGGGGGCGAGCGACCCACGCTCTATGTGAACGCGCCCTCGCAAGGCGAAGGCTACCGGGAGTTCCGCCGCCGCCTCCTGCACCTGGCCGGCCTCGAGGCGGAGCGAGTCCTGTTCATCGGCCCCATCCTCTATGAGGAGGCCCAGCGCGTGAGGCTGCATCGGGCGCCCAGCGCGGAGGAAGTTGTCACAGCCCTCGAAAAGGGCTATCGCTGGTCCGACGGGGAGGAGGCGACCGGCTACCTGTTGAAGCGCAAGGAAATCGGACGCCTGTTGATCTCGAACTATGATCCGAATCGAATCTCGCCCGAGGAACGACGGAGGTTGCAGGAGGAGGCCGTCCGCTATGCGGGCGACTCCATCCTGGTCGATATCCGGCCTGGGTTTCCGGGCGGAGACTTTCCGCTCCATGGCACGATCCGGTTGCGCAGCATGAACGCCATTATCAACTTTGTCGCGAGGGGGATCGGCGAGGAGCCGGAGATCGGCGTCGAGCCGGACCCCCGGACGCGCGCGATCGTGCGGAATCCCGTCCGCACGCTGGAGATCGAGGAGAGCGAGCGGAAGCCGAGCGACTTCGAATTCTCCGTGGAGTTCGATAAACGGTATTACTTCATCCGCAAGTATCCGACCAGCGAGGGCATGTCGCCGAGCTGGAATCAGGAGGCCTTTGCGGTGCTGTCGAACCTGTTCCAGATGACGGTCACGGACCTGACGCGGTACCCGACGCCGGCCATCGCCATCGCAAAATGAGGCGTGCTCCTCACGAAGTCGGCCGGGAGGCGCCTCCTCAGGGCAACTTGACGGCTGAAATTCGTCGGGGTTGAAACTGAATCCACCCATGGCGAGCGCACTTCTCTACGATCGGCTGCAATTCGCCTTCACGGCGACGTTTCACTATCTGTTTCCTCAGCTCACGATGGGGCTGGCCCTGCTGCTCCTGTATGTGAGGACGAAGGCCTTGCGGAGCGGCGCCGCGCACGATCACGCGGTCGCTCGTTTCTGGACCAAAATATTCGCCCTGAGCTTTGCCTTCGGCGTGGTGACCGGCATCCCGCTGGAATTTCAGTTCGGGACCAACTGGGCGAGGTTTTCCACCTACGCGGGCGGCGTGATCGGCCAGACCTTGGCCATGGAAGGCCTGTTCGCGTTCTTCCTGGAATCGTCGTTCCTCGGGGTTCTGCTGTTCGGTGAGGGCCGATTCAGCGAGCGCCTCCAATGGGCGGCGGCTTTGTTGCTGTTCATCGGATCGTGGCTCTCCGGGTTCTTCATTTTGGCGACCAACTCCTGGATGCAACATCCGGTCGCCTATACGACGGGCACCGACGGCCGGGTCCATGTGGACAGCCTCCTGGACCTTCTGACGAATCCCTGGCTCCTGTGGCAGTACACGCACAATATGACAGCGGCTGTCGTGACCGCCTCGCTGGCGATGGCCGCCGTGGGCGCCTTCTATCTATTGTCCGGCCGCGACATCGCCTATGGGCGGACCTTCGTGAGGACCGGCGTCGTGGCGGGCGCCATCGCCTCCTGCCTCATGGTCTTTCCCACCGGCCACGGCAACGCGAAGCAGGTGTTCGAGCATCAGCCGGTCAAGGGCGCGGCGATGGAAGGGTTGTTCCGAACCGAACGTGGGGCCGGCCTGTTGCTGGTGGGACAGCCCAATATGGAAACGATGACCATCGACAACCCGCTGGAAATCCCGAGCGCGCTCAGCTTTCTCGTCTATGACGAGCTTTATGCGCAGGTAAAGGGGCTCGATGCGTTCTCCCGCGAGCTCTGGCCCGACAACATTCCGCTCCTCTATTACTCATACCACGTGATGGTCGGACTCGGGACGATCTTCATCGCGGTCATGGGAGGATCGCTGCTGATGCTTTGCCGGGGGAGGCTCTATGACGCGCGATGGTGGCTGTGGAGCCTGATGCTGCTGGCGCCGTTTCCCTGGATTGCGACCACCGCCGGCTGGATGACGGCTGAGCTCGGGCGACAGCCTTGGCTCGTCTACGGCTTGATGCGAACCGCCGATGGAACGTCCCCGTTGGTGCATTCCGGGAACGCGCTCTTCACATTGTTGGGATTCATGGGGCTGTACCTGCTGCTCGGCCTGCTGTTCACCTTGCTGGTGATTGAAACGATCTGGCATGGGCCGGATCATCATGCTTCGGAACCGGCGCCGGCTCTCTCGCCGGTCCCACAGGGCGGCGGGACCTGAACGTGGAAACTCTGTGGTTTGTTCTGTTGGCCTTCATGCTGACCGTCTATGTCGTGCTTGACGGGTTCGACTTCGGGACCGGCATCGTCTACCTGTTTGTCGCAAGGGCCGACGAGGAACGGCGGGCGCTCCTTGCCGCCATCGGGCCTGTGTGGAATGGGAACGAGGTCTGGCTGATCGCCTCGGGAGGGCTCTTGTTTTTCGCATTCCCGCGCGCCTACGCCGCTGGTTTCAGCGGCTTTTACCTCGCGCTGATCATCGTCTTGTGGTTGTTCATCCTGCGGGGGCTGTCGCTCGAGTTGCGGTCCCATTTCGACCAGCCCCTCTGGACCGGCTTCTGGGATGCAGGCTTCGCCCTGGCCAGCCTGCTGCTGGCGGTCGTGTTCGGGGCTGCCTTGGGGAACCTGATTCGGGGCGTTCCGCTCAATGCCGACGGGTACTTCTTTACACCCTTCTGGACGGATTTTCTGCCGGGACCGGAGCCAGGCATCCTGGACTGGTTTACGCTGCTTATGGCACTCACGACAACGGCCATTCTCACGCTCCATGGGGCGAACTATGTCGTGATGAAGACCAGCGGAGAAACGGCACGCCGGGCATCCTATCTGGCCAGGCAGAGCGGCTGGACCGTCGTGGTCCTGACGCTTGTTGCATTGAGCGTCGTGCCGTTCGTGCAGCCGACGATCCATAACAACTATGACGCCCATCCAATCGGCTGGACCTTTCCTCTCCTCGCCGTCGGAGGCATGGGCCTGACGATCTGGGCTGGTCGTCACGGGCAGGAGGTCGCTTCTTTCGGCGGGTCATCGCTGTTGATCATCGGCCTCCTTGCCGCGACGGCCTGGGGTGTGTATCCCAATTTGCTGACGGCAACCGGTGGGGCTTCAGTGAACAGTTTGACGATCGACAATGCGGCGGCCTCGCCCCATGGTTTGACCGTCGGGCTTGGGTGGTTTTGCGTGGGGATCGTGCTGGTGGCGCTGTATTCGGTCTCCGTCCACCGAATGTTCTGGGGAAAAGTTCCGCAGCGGGATCTCGCAAGCGATCGGAGATAAAGACCGTCCATGAATCGATTGATGAATGGCATGCGGCTGTCGCGACGTGAGCTGTTTGCCATCGCGGGAGGGGCTGCAGCTTGGTCCATCGTGACCGATCCCAGACCGGTCCTGGGTAATATCCTCGATCGCCTGTTCCACGGCAAGCCGGCCGTTTCGACCGCGCCGATTACGCCGAACGACGAGTTTTATGTCACCTCCTACCGGAGTCCTCCGACGGTGCGCGTTGACGATTGGCGGCTCTCCGTCACCGGCTTGGTCGAACGCCCGCTGACATTGACGTATGGGCAACTGGTCGCACGGCCCGTGACCTCCGAGATCGTGACCTTGGAATGCATCGGCAACATGGTGGCCGGCGAGTTCATCAGCACGGCCGAATGGGGCGGTGTCCCGCTTCGTGATCTGCTGGAGGAGGCGGGAGCTGATCGGCAGGCCTACGATGTCGTGTTTCATGCCGCGGATGACTATGCCGACGGGATTCGCCTGGAGCGCGCGCTGGCGGGCGATGTCTTGGTCGCGCATCGGATGAACGGGGTGGCGCTTCCGCCTGGACATGGTTTTCCGGCTCGGATCATCGTGCCGGGGCTCTATGGAATGAAGAGCGTGCAGTGGCTGACGAGGATTGACCTGGTGGCCCACGATTATCGCGGTTACTATCAACGATCAGGCTGGACAGATGAGGCGACCGTGAAGACGACTTCGCGCATTGATGTGCCGGTCCATGGGACGACGCTCCGGGGCGCTCGCCACCTGATCCAGGGACTTGCCTTCGCAGGCACGCGTGGCATCCGGACGGTCGAGTTGAGCTTCGATGAAGGCGCATCCTGGCGGGCGGCGGACGTCGAGGCACTGCTCTCGCCTTTTGCCTGGGTGTTCTGGCGCTACGACTGGCGGCCGCCGGGGCGCGGACTCCATGCCATTCGGGTTCGCGCGACGGACGGCACCGGACAGGTGCAGTCGGATGACCAACAGCCTCCTGCGCCGGACGGGGCCACCGGTCTCCATGAGATCACCGTGAAGGTAGAGGGGTGAGCATGGAGTTGGCCCAGGCCGGAGACATGGTTGCGACAACGATAACGCACCGGCGGAAGGGATCAGCCTAGATCGGGATGCCGAAACAGGAAGGGCCGGCCCGGTTGGGCCGGCCCTTCGACTCGGGCGGGCAATGCAGGGACGGGCGGTTATTGAATCGAGTTGGCGTGATGACCGGCGGTAATCTCGGCCCGGACCGTATCTCCGGGCTTCTTCGCGCCACGAAGTTGCTTGGTGTCCTTGCTCACCACCATCTGGACCTCGTTGCCCTCGTAGTCCTCGACGACGTAGATGTTGCCTTCGACCTTGGTGAGCTTCCCCTGGACCATGCGATGGGCCGGTCCTGGCTTGCTGTCGAATTTCTGCTGGCGTTTCTTTTCCGCCGCTTCGGCATGGGTAGCCAGGCTGAACCCCGCGATGAGCGCCACCGCGATCATGGATTTCGTGAACGTCATAGCCGTACCTCCTTCGCTTCGCCCCGGCAGCCGGCGTCTCAACCGCTGCGGGAATCAAGATGTCCAAAGCAGGGAGGCGGGTTCGCAAGGCCTATGCCGATGGAACACGCGAGATGTGCCGTTTGTTTCAACGCGTTTTCAGCGGGTTAGGGGATAGGGTCTGATGGCCGGACGGCCGGTGAACGACGGCGCGGCGAAAAAATGGACCGGCCTGTCCAAATGTGATCGGGACCGTTGCAACCGGAGTCCCGGTGGTGTATGTCGGAACCCTTGCTGAATCCAACCGTGGTGACGCGATGGTCTGGCTTCGAATCCTGATGCTCATCCAGCTTGCGGCTGTGGGCGGCTGCTCCACGGTTCCCTCCACGTTTCATCCCAATCCGGCGATTCCCTCCCGCACTTTCTCGCACCATCTCTGGGATCAGGTCTTGCGCGCCCATGTGGCGGATGGGCAGGTGAACTATCAGGGTATGGCCAAGGACAAGCGATTTGCGGAATACCTGACAGATCTCAACCATGTCGATCCGAACGCCTTGCCGACCAGAGCCGATCGGCTGGCGTTCTGGATCAATGCCTATAACGCCTTCGCCGTCAAGGGCATCATCGATGGGTACTCGCCCCGTTCCCTGTGGGGACGCTACCGGTTTTTCATCGCGCGCGATTATCGCGTCGGGGGCGAGACGATCAATCTCTACGATCTCGAGCGATCCTTACTGATCCCCGACTTCAAGGAGCCGCGCATACATTTTGCGATCGTCTGCGCCTCGGCCTCCTGTCCCAAGCTGCGCTCATCGGCCTATGTCGGAGAGGAGCTCGACCGCCAATTGGACGAGGCTGCCAGAGAGTTCATCAACGATCCCGCCAAGAACCGGTTCGACCGGGACAACCACGTGGCGCGGCTTTCGATGATCTTCAACTGGTTCACCCACGATTTTGCCGCGCACTCCGGTTCGTTGATGCAGTACGTCAAGCGCTATCTGAACGACCCGGCGTTGGTCCATGAGATGGAACAGACCCCCTATACCATCGAGTTCCTCGACTACGACTGGAGCCTGAACGGGACGCCTCCAAGGAGCGCCGACGATGATCGTCCTGCCGGACGAACGTGAGCCCGTTGCCCAGTTGCTGGGATTTCTCGAATATGGCGAACGGCTGGCGCAGGATTGCGCAGCGGCGCAGGCGGCGCTCGTGGCCGACCCGGGCCATCGCCGGTTTCTCCTCGGCCAAGCCAGACAGGAGTCGATGCATGCAACCGTGTTTCGCGGCGTGATCGCCTGGCTCGCGCCGAGGAGGCTCAGCGCGACACCGCTCTTGCCGCCGCTCGAACGCTATCGGGCCTTGGTGGAGGATGCGATCACGCGGCGCGACCTGCATGAAACGCTGATGGCGGAACAACTCATCCTCGAAGGTCTGGGAGAAGCCATCTTAAACCGGATCGAAGCCGGGCTGGTGAAGCGCGGCGCTCCCTTCGGGCGGCTCAGACGAATCCTGCTGCATCAGGAGGAGGCGCACCATGGTTTTGGGAGACGATTGCTCGATCGCGCAAGGGCTGAAGGCGCGCTCCAACCAGATCGGCTCCGCGGCCGGGCCGAGGAGTATCTCGGGTTGACGCAGGACATGGTGCTGACGTTGGCGTCGCTGTTCTCGACGATCGACGAAGACGCCTCGGCCTGGGCCTCGGATGTGCGGCTTTATGTGCCGGAATGGTGCGTCGGATGATCTCCGTCGTCATGCCGGTCTATCAGGAGGAGCGGGCGTTGCCCACGACCCTGCGGTCGCTGTTGACCCAACCGGGCGACTATGAGGTGCTGATCGTAGACGGCGGCAGCACGGATCGAACCTGCGAGGTGGTGCGAGCCGAACCGCGAGCACGGGTCTTCACGGCGCCGAAGGGCCGCGCGTCTCAGATGAACGAGGGCGCGGCGCATGCGCGAGGGGAGTGGCTGTTGTTTCTGCACGCTGACACGGTCCTGCCGCCCGGGGCGCTCAAGCGCCTGAACGATCTGGAAGCCGATCCTTCGGTGCAGGCCGGAGGGTTCCTCCACCGTTTCTCGGGTGACGACTGGCGCTTGCGCCTGATTTCGTTCCTGGACAATGTCCGCTGCGGCCGGAGCAAGATCATCTATGGAGATCAAGCCCTGTTCGTTCGGCGGTCCCTGTTCGAACGGCTCGGAGGATTCCCGCCGCAGCCGATCCTGGAGGACGTAGCCTTCTGCGAACGCCTCCTCAGGGAGACGACCCCCGTCCTTCTTTCGCCGCCCGTTGTGACCGATGCGAGAAAATTCGTGCAGATGGGCATCTGGCGAAGCTTTCTCCGGGTGCTGCTGATCATCCTCCACGTGGAATTCCGCCTGCCGGTCCTGCCTCGGGCTTTTTTTCAGGACGTTCGCTGAGCCGTTCCGGCGATCCTTCGCCTTGTCCGTGGCGTCCCGTATCCCGTCGTCCTGAATATTGCTAGAATGCCCGCGTGGATCTGATCACCACCCATTCGCAAGCCGACCTGGATGGGCTCGCCTCGATGGTGGCGGCCCGGAAGCTGTATCCAGGGGCCAGGCTGGTGCTGGCGGGCGGAGCCCAGGACAGCGTGCGTCGCTTTCTTGAGGACCATGACCTCGACATCGGCCGCCTTCGCGACCTGAATCTGGACGAGGTGCAGCGGGTCATTCTGGTCGATACGCAGGACCTGTTCCGGATCGAGCAACTGCGCCCGCTCTGGACCAAGCCTGATCTGGTTCTGCACATCTACGATCACCATGTCGATCACCAGGGAGAGGTCAAGCGGGAGCCCTCCGAGGGGCGGCGCCAGCCTGGACCGAAGGTCGAGCGGCTGGTGCTGGAACCGGTCGGGGCCACGGTAACGGTGCTGATCGAAGCGCTTCGCGTCAATGGCCTGTCGCTCACGCCGTTCGAGGCCACAGTTCTGGCTGTGGGCCTGTACGAAGAAACCGGATCGTTGACCTACGGTTCGACGAGCCCGCGCGATGTCGAGGCGCTCGCCCACCTGTTGCGGGTCGGGGCCGATCTCAACGTCGTGGCGGCGACCTTGCGCCGCCATCTGGAGCCCGAGCAGATTGCCCTGCTCAACGACCTGCTGACCTCAAGCGAGACCTACTATCTTGAAGGACGAAAGATCCTGCTGGCCGCCAGCGCCTATGAGGGTTATCGCGGCGACTATTCCAGCGTCGTGGAACGGCTGATGCAAATTGAAGGGCTGGATGCCGTGATCGCCGCCTTCGTCATGGACAGCAAGGTGACGATCGTCGGACGCAGCCGTCTTCCCGATATCATCGACGTGGCCTGGATCGCGCGTGAGTTCGGCGGCGGCGGCCATGCCGCCGCCGCCGCCGCGACCGTGAAGGGGCAAACCCTCGTCGAGGTCCGGGAGCGACTGGTCAAGCTCCTGACCGAGCGCTACCGGCCGACCCTGACGGCGAAGGATGTGATGACGAGGCCGGTGAAGGCCATCGCCGGGGACGCCAGCGTGGAGGATGCGGGCCGGCTCATGACGACCTACGGAGTCAATGTCCTGCCGGTGCTCGACAAGCGCGGGGCCTATCAGGGACTGATCTCGCGCGAGACGGTCCAGAAGGCGGCGTTTCACCATCTGGAGAAAGCCTTCTGCCGGGAATTCATGCAGACCGATTCGTATGTGGCTGAGTCGGACACGCCGTTCCATGAAATCGAGCGCCAGATGATCGAGCTGAATCAGCGGTTCGTCCCGATCCTCGCGGGAGTCAAGGTGGTCGGGGTGATCACGCGAACGGACCTGCTGCGGACGCTCCACGAGGACGTGCTGTCGGCCGCCCGAGCCAGGGTCAAAGCCCGTCCGGGCGAAGACCCGGCGTTTCAATTCCGGCGCCGTAATATCGCGGGCCTGCTCAAGGATCGCCTGCCGGCCCGGGTCGTCGCATTGATGCGGGAGGCCGGTGAGTTGGCGGATCGTTTAGAAGTCAAGCTCTATGTCGTGGGCGGCATTGTCCGGGACCTCTTGCTTGGGATTGACAACCTGGATCTTGATCTCGTCGTGGAGGGGAACGGTCTGGCCTTTGCCAAGGCCTTGGCCCGCGCGCAACGGGGCCAGGTGAAGGTCCATGAACGATTCGGCACGGCCCGAGTGACCTTGGCCGACGGATTCAAAGTGGATGTCGCGACGGCCCGCGCCGAATACTACGAGTATCCGACCGCCCTGCCGACGGTCGAGCAGGGGTCCGTGAAAAAGGACCTCTACCGGCGGGATTTCACGATCAATACGTTGGCCGTCCGATTGAACCGGCGGCAGTTCGGAGAGCTGATCGATTTCTTCGGCGGCGAACGGGACCTGAAGGGCCGGACGATCCGCGTCTTGCACAGTTTGAGTTTTGTGGAGGACCCGACCAGGGTGTTTCGTGCGATTCGATTCGCCGTCCGGTTTGATTTCGTGCTCAGCCGGGAGACGCGCGCGCTGATCCAGGGGGTTGTCAAGATGGACCTGCTGCGGCGGCTCTCCAAGCATCGCTTGACGGACGAACTGCAATTGGTCCTGTCCGAACGGGAGCCTGGCAAGGCCATCGCTCTGATGGATGAGCTGGAAGTGCTGGCATGTCTCCATCCGGACCTGGAGCTGACACCGCGTTTGCGCACGCTGCTCAAAGCAACGGAAGAGGCGCTCGATTGGTATCGGCTGCTCTTTTTGGATCGCCCGATGGAAAGTTGGTTGGTGTACCTGATGGCGATGCTACAGGTCCTGCCGGATCAGGCGGTGGGGGAGGTGCTCAAGCGCATCGAGCTCTCGGCTCGGCAAGAAGCGGCTGTTCGTGCCGGTCGGTTCGGGGGGCATCGCATTTTTCGGGAACTTGGCCGTCGCCCTGCCGTCTCTCCCGCCGCCGTGTATCGGGCACTGAGTGGGACCTCCGACGAAACGTTGGTGTTCCTGATGGCAAAGAGCAAATCTGAGCATGTTCGGCGCCAGCTTTCGGCCTATGTGACGACCTATCAGCGGATGCGTCCCGCCTTGAAGGGAGACGATCTCAAACGGATGGGCCTTAAGCCCGGGCCCCTGTACCGACGCATTCTCTCGAAGCTCTTGGAAGCCCGTCTCAATGGCGTGGTGAACAATGAGGAGGACGAGCGGGCCTTGGTCCGATCCCTCATCGGGGGGCGCAAGTCTGCAGTGGACCGGCCCGAGCCTCCGTTCTAAAGTTCGTTCAGCGGCCTCTCATTCTCCAATTTCCCAAACAGATCGCTCAATGCCCCATGGACTGCTTGGTTGACCGGGGCCTTGTCGTCGTCCGTGCCGGTGCGCCGGACCACGCCGACGGATTTGCCGAAGCCGGAGTACTCCCGCAAGACTCGGCCTGTCGCGGCGTCGCTGAGCGTGCCGGTGGCGCGGGCGACGTAAATCGTGTTGAATTTGAAACCCAGGCTTGGATCGATGTAAATCAGCATCCGAATTGCGAGGCGGACATTGGACGCCCCCTGCTTGACAACGGTGCGGAAGGTGCGGCGTGAAACCACGTAATCGACGAGGGCCTGTTCCCAGGCCTCCTTGTCGTTGGTGAGGGCCGGCACCGGAGCGGTGATCCGGTTCTGTAGGTTGGGATCGGGAGACATTGTCGCCCCTGGCTGGACGAGAAAGGCCCCGATCGTGGCCAGTTCCACCGTGGCCGTGTAGGGCAGCGAGGTCTTGGTCGGGACGACCGTGGCCGGCGCGAAGGGAATTTTGCCGCAGGCCGTGACCGTTGCGACGAGGACGAGCAGAGTGGCTAGCAGGGGGCCGGCCGGGTTTCCGGGGCTTGAATGCGGGGCGCGGTTCATGTTGGGCCTCCACCGGTCGTTACGGAGGACAAGCGGCCGATGCCACGTTATGCTTGCTCAGTCTACCGACGGCGAATCCTGGCTTGCAAGGGAGGGAGGAGGCCCGGAAAGTGCGGCATCGGGGAGACCGTGGCGAGTGTCGCGCCGGTGCGGATCCGGTCTTCCTTCAGCATTACTGGTGCGCCAGGGGCCAGGGCTGAGGATTCCAGGATGGAATGGGTTCAGGACTCGCCGGGAGGTTGACGAAGAACGTCGTGCCCTTCCCGACCTCGCTCTTGACCTCGATGTACCCCCGATGTTCATGCACGATCTGATGGACGATGGTGAGGCCCAGGCCGGTCCCTTCATGCTCGCCGCTGGCATGCTTAGTCGTATAGAACGGATCAAAAATATGGTCCAGGTTCTCGGACGCGATGCCCGCGCCGGTATCTGACACCTCGATTTGAACCCAGGGGACCGGATGCAGCTTCCTGAGCAAATGCGTCTTGACGGATAAACAGCCCCCCCGTGCGGCCATGGCGTCCATGGCGTTGATGAATAAATTGAGGAGGACCTGTTTGATCTGCTGACGGTCGAGCGTCACCGGCGGCAGGTCGGAGGCGAAATCCCGCTCGATCCGGATGGATTTGGCGGACGCCTTCACTTGGATGAAGTAGAGGCAGGACGCCACGATATCGTTAAGGTTCTCCTCCGTGAGCTTCGGCTCCATGTACCGGGCATAATCCAATATCTCCTGAATGAGCCGTTCGATGCGGCGGACGTCTTCCACGACGATTTCGCTGAACTTCTCCACGAAGTCCTGATCGTCCCGCCGGTCGGGAACCAATTGGATGAAGGTTTTGATGGAGGTCAGCGGGTTGCGGATCTCGTGCGCGAAGCCTCCGGCGATGGTCTCCAGCGAGCGGAGCCGGTCGGTCCGCCGCATGAGGGCTTGCGACCGTTTGAGATCCTCGTACAGAAGGGCGTTGTCCAGGGCGATGGCGGCATGTTGGCCGAGGGTCATCAATAGGCTGAGGTCTTGCCCGGAATACACGGCATGATCGGCGCGGGCCCCGAGATTGCAGAATCCGACCAGGCGCTCCTTGTTGATCAGGGGAATGCAGACTTCCGCATCCAGGATGCGGAGGATCTCCAGCAACGATCGAGGGGGATCGGTTCCATGCCCGTATTCCAGCTCTTCGCGGACCAACAGTCCCTTCTGAAGCGCGAGATGGGCGGGCAGCCCGTCGTCTGACTTCAGGCTGGAAGGGAGCGGTCCAAGGGCGAGCGGGCGATGAGCGGCCGTGAGGATGTAGAGCGACTTTTCAGAGTCCAGGACGTAGACGGACGCCGTTGAGATGTTCATCACTTTGGTCAGGGTCCCCACCACTTCGCGCGTCAACGATTCCAGATCCAAAATGGACACGAGTGATTTTGAGAATTGCACCAACGTGTCATAAGCGTCGTAACGGGCTCGAAACAGGCGCTGGCCGACGACGTCCTCCAGCGTTTGTTGGAGGTTTGCCAGAATGCCGGCCAGGGCGATGAAGAGCGCCAGTAAGGCGCCGGCCATCAGATAATGTGGCGCTCCGGTGAAGAGCCAGACCAATGTCAGAATGCCAAGATACGCAGGCGGAAGGCCCAGGAGCTGTGCGTAGAGGGGGCTGCTTCGATGGGAGAAGGGGAACGACACCTGCATCAATTCATGTTTCACGATGACATTGGCCATCAATGCGATCCACAGCCCGACGATCATATACCCCAGCGGATAGAATTCGATCCCGTAGCTGGGCACAAAGTCGCTCGAAGCGGCCATGCCGATCAGGAAGGCCCAAAAGGTCTGCCGCAGTTGGGTCGCTTCCTGACGGTCCAGCCGGGATGCCTGGTACAGGTGCTTGAGCGCTCTTCCACAGACCGTGAAAAAATAGAGCAAGAACGCCGGATGGAGCGGGCCGGCTTTGGGGTAGTAACCCCAGAAATACTGATAGGTGCCCGCGGTGAAATAGGAGGTCGGGACCAAGCCTAAAAAACCCAAGCTCAGGAGATAGTGAATGCCGATAGACCGGTCATGCCGAACTCGGCCGGAGAGGCCGACGCAGAAGTGATACAACGCAGCGGGAATCCACACGACGCCCCCATAGACCACTTTGCTCCAAAACAGGGCCTCCGACGTCGTGCGGGAGGAATAGAGCATGAAGCAACCGGTGAGCCACAGCGCCACCCCGCCGCAGACTAGTCCGAACGAGATGTTCGTCGTCGCGCGCGGATTGCTCAGCGCCACCCATGACCCGCAGATGATGACGAGGAGCGCCGACAGGAGCGGTGGAATCGAATACTCGGACGCCCGGGTGCTGAGCATGGCGATGGCGGATGAGGCGATGAGGATCGCACCTGTGGCGAGGGCGTAGGTCAACCCCTTGTTGATGACGACCGTGATATCCATCAAGCGATAGCGGATGATGGCGTAGCTGATGACGGCGATGAGCAGGAAGATCGGGATGTAGCCGAAAGGGTACACTTCGATGCCGAAGGCCGGAAGAAAGTCGACGGAGCCCGTATAGGCGATGAGAAACGCGCTCATCACGTAAAGAATCTGCTGCCGTTTCAAGGGCGCCGACACCCGGCGATACGCGCGGAAGTAATCAGCAAAGGCCGCCGCCATATAGGCCGTGAACACAGGGAAAAAGAACAGCGAGGCCGGTCCCCATTGCGGAAAATAGCCCCACCAGAAGGTCCGTACCCCTACGACAAACTGACCGGAGAGCAGCACCAACAGCACCAGCAGGCCCGCGAGAACGTAGCCCATGGTCACCGAGCGGGGCCGATGGAGGGAGAGGAAGGCGGCGGAGAAACTATAGAAACTGACGGAAATGAACATCACGCCGACGTTGTCGATTCTGAACCAGTTGACCGCGACGGTGGGGCTGGTCGATGACAACCCCAGCCCCGTGGCCGTCAACCACGCGCTAATACTGAGACAGAGGATCAGGAAGTGACGATTGGCGGAAGCTTTCCGGTTGGAGCGAAATGTGAGAACGCCCAGAATCAATGAAACAGCTCCCATGCCGAACATGGGGAGCGCGTGGGCGTTCAGCGTATAGTGTGATAGATCAAACACCAGTGAGAGCGCCGATGCGAGCCCGAGCAATACGCACGAGGTCTTCCTCTGTAATAGGGCCGGTTGAATTGCGGAAGCGGGCGAGACGAAAACCGAGTTCGCGCGCCGCAGCCAGGATATGGGACCCGTGCAGCGGATCGGCCTTCCCGATCGAATAGTGGCCTTCCCAGCCGATCGCCGCCAGGATCATCGTTTCCGATAGGCAGCCCAACGCCTCGCCGCTCTCAAGCCCCAGGTCAAAGTTCACCTCGACTCCAGGCGTTTGAACGATCGCCGACTCGATCACGAGCACATCGGGGCGTTGATGAGAGACCTGCTCGGAAACGTTCTTGGGTTGGGCGGCGTCGATCACGATGGCTCCGGGCTTGAGGATGTCCGGGTCGATCAGCGCATGCGGGCTGTTCGTGGCCGCGATAACAATGTCGGCTTCAGCAACCCGTGCAATGGCACCGGTTCCCTCGACGCTGATCGACTGTCGCTTGAGCAGAGACACCAGCGCCGCCAGTTCATCCCGCTTGATATCGATCAATACCAGATGGGCCGAGAGCGGGCCTAGCAATTTCGCGCAAGCGGAACCGACCGATCCGGCGCCGCCCACAATCGCCACGGTCGCGTGCGGCACACTGAGGTTGGTCAAGGCGGCCGCCTCCAGCACGTTTTGCACGGCAATCGCCGCAGAATGGGGATTGCCTGTGGTCAATCCCAAGTGGACTTTGTCCAGCAGATCCTTGCCGTCCCTCGTCACTATGGACGTAAAGGCTCCGAGCCCCGCAATACGAGCTCCCATGCGTTCTGCCAGCCGCACCGTTTCGAGGACGCGCTGTCGTGCCGCCCGAGGGTTGCGAATCATTTGCTCGGTGGTGAGCGGAGAGATCAGCATGGCTCCCTTGAGCAATCGTCCGCTTTTGGCTTTCAGTCCCGTAATGTACGAAGCTACGAACGGCCATTGGTGGCGGAACCATCGTTCGACGATGGCAGGCGGCATCAATTTCGCAAATGGAAACTTTCTCGGGACGTCGGTCAGGTCGCGTGGGTGGCCGATGAACACAAAATCGACTGGTTGCACCAGAAATCTGGACGCGCACCGGGGAAGGAATCGAACCATGAGATCTCGAACAAGTTGGATGAACAAGGGGATGCTCCGCAGCCACAACAGCGTGCGGTGCGAGAGGGAGGCGGACGGCATCGGGGCTGATTTACGAAGCGATACGGTGGTCATTAACCGGACCGCCTGAGATCCCATGTGCGAGAGTGTGGAAAACAGGTTCTGGCTCTTCAGGCGATAGGGGAGGGTATAGGGGTTGTCGGTGACGAACAGCGAGAGAATCGATCGGGGGTTGGTTCGCTCTGCAGGCGGATCGCCATTCCTCCGATGTTGGTGGGCGCTCTTCTGTCGCGTGAGACCCGTCAGGTAGGCATCGATCTCATGCAAACAAGATTGGAGAACGGATTGCTCCGTCTCACTCAGTGGATTCAGATGGAGAGAAATCGTATAGCGGGTTGTCTCAGAGATCTCGCACCGGTTGACCTCGGCGACCCGGCCGCTGAGGTGCATATAGGCAGTCGCTCGACCGAAGCAAATGTAGACCGACATCACCGATCCTTTCGAAGGCGCGTGAGGACAGACGAATGAAAGAGAGTCCAGGCCGAGATATTCGGTCACCCCTCGACTGAGCGTTCCATGAAAATCAACCACGACCGGGAGGCTGATCGAGACATGGGAATCCGATGGCTTACCGAGAACACCGTGATGGTTGGAGTTGATTGGTGACCTCAATCCTTGCTGTACTGTCATCGATGTGCCTCCCAGGTGCAGGTCAAACGTGTGTTACCGGGTAACGGCGGTCACGTGGCACAGAGGTACAGGTGCGGACTTTCGATCGTGAGCGGGCTCCTTAAGAAACCCGCTCACGATCGCTCCGGATCATCACGACCGCCTTTCTTTTGCAAGTCGCCGGATGTCAAGGGAAGTCTGATGCGTGAGAAGCGGTACGGCAACCGATGCTGAACTGTTCCTCGCTCTGGTCCGGTTCCTGTGTCTGGAGACAAAGTGAACCTTCGTACTTGATCAGAATGATCGGGAGTGATGGGCGAGATCAGTAACGGCTTCTCTCTGTGCGCACTCGTTGAAGGAAGAGGTCTGGGGTACTTCATCCTTTCCCGCCTGGTTGTCGAGACGGTGAGAGTCTGTTCTGGTCGCTCTGAATGAAGCCCCGCGGCACAGCACCTCCGGGCGGAGGTTTTACAGCGGGATGCATGCTGACTAAATCGACCTCGCTTGTCAAGGGACCAATGGGTCTAGACAAATGGACGGGGTCGGGAAGTTGCTCAGAGGAGTTACTCTTCCTTGGGATTACTCAGCAGCGCGGAGAGTTCCCGGGGCAAGAGGAGGGTAATGAACGTCGTGGCATTGGGGCTCTGGTGGAATGCGGCCAGCAACAAACGAGGCCGTGGCACGGTATCGGGCGGAAAGGGCAACAGGGCCGGCACGTCGATGACCGACTTGTTCGCGGGCGCGCTCATGAGTCGCAAGCGAAGCGCGAGGAGAATGTCTCTAACACGGGCGGCATGTTCCGATTCAGGCACGCTGGCCGATGCGGTCACCAACGTCTCCCAGGCGGGCTGCGTCATGCCGACGGTGAAGGGGACGCCGAGGTTCCTCGCCATCGACGTGATCTCGATCCATTCGCCGACATGGAGCACCTGTTCGTGGGGCAACGCGACATGGGAATCGTCCGCCTCGATATGAGATTCATCGGAAGACGGCGGATCAAACGGATGGCGGTCGTCTTGCCGGCTTGCCAAAAGCGATGAATCGGCTCCGATCGCGGGCGCCTCGCCGCCTGCATCAGGGACCGGTCCAGGATCGAGCATGGAAGCCTGGTCCAGAGTATCCGCCTCTGCCGCAAGCGCCTGCCTGATACCCCGGTAGACGGTCCGCGCGGCCGCCGACCATTTGGGATTGAACGGCCGGCCCGCAAACGCCGCCTCCGCCGCGAGCTTTTCGTCGAAACTCAATGTGCGGGGTGTGGTGGTCATCGTATTGATAATGAATAGCTCCGAATCGGAGGGTGTCAAGTTGGCGGAGTCTGTTTCGGGCAGAAGATCCGCAACCTGCCGTTTAACTTGCGGAATCGGTATCAGCGAAGAGTTGAGATCGGTCCATGCGTGCTGGCCGCGTATCGTCGTTACGGCGGCAACGGCCGTCCTTTGGTTTCCGGCGCGAACGGCAACACCAACAGGCCCACCAGATAAATGAGGCCCACCGCGCTGGCGGCACTGCCGACCTGGCCGAACGTCGCGACGAGCGACCCGGTGAGAAAGGGGCCGGCGGAGGCCAGCACGCGCCCAGCGTTGAAGCAGAAGCCGGCGCCGGTCGCGCGAATGCGCGTCGGATACAGTTCCGGCAGATAGATCGGGAAACCGCTGAAGATGCCGTTGTTGAAAAAGCCAAGGATGGGCAGGCACAGCAACAGGTGCCGGTAAGATTCCACATAGAGAAAGGTGATCGGCAGCATGAGCACACTGCCCAGGCACATCAATCCGAATATTGGGCGGCGCCCCCAACGGTCCGCGAGAGGACCGAAGCTGAGATAGCCGAACAGCGCGCCGACATTGAGGCACATGATCGCATAGCTGACCAACGGCGCGATCTCGGATTTGGGCAAACCCTGCATGTCCGGAAACGAGTGGATCAAGGTCGGGGTCCAGTTGGTCGTGCCCCAGAGACCGAAGACGGCCACGAAGGCCAGGGTCGATCCGACCAAGGTGGATCGTAAGAACAGCGGCTGAAACAACTCGCCGAGCCTGGACAGGATCCCGTCGTGGCGCTGCGCGAGTTCCTCGCTGTGGGCGCGGGTCCAGCGGTCCGGCTCCTTGACCCACCAGCGGACCAGGAAGGCGACCAGGGCCGGGGCTACGCCGGCCAGGAAGAGCCAGCGCCAGCCGTATCCTTTCAAGAGGAGGTTCAGGATCGCCGCGAGAAAGAAACCGACGGCCCAGGCCGACTGCAAGATCCCAGCGGCCTTGGCGCGGGTCTCTTCCGGCCAGACCTCGGCGACGATCGCCGCGCCGGCCGCCCATTCGCCGCCGATGCCCAGCGCCGTGAGAAAGCGAAAGGTTGCCAGTTGCCACCATTCCTGAGCGAGCGCCGCCAACCCGGTGAACCCGGCATAGATCAAAATGGTCGCGATCAGCGTTCTGGTCCGGCCGAACCGGTCCGCCAGGATGCCGAAGACAACCCCTCCCAGCGCCCATCCGACCAGGAAGACCGAGAAGATGATGCCGCCGTACCAACTGATGCCTTCCGCGTCGGCGACGGTTGCGGTCCTTCCCGCCAACAGTTCTTCCAGCGCCGGATGCAGGACGATCGCGTAGATCGTGGCATCCATGGCGTCGAACACCCATCCGAGCCAAGCCACGAGGAGGACCATCCATTGGTAGCGTGTGACAGATCGGAACGAGGTCGGCATCATGCGCGCTTTCAGAATCGAACGTCGCGCCAGGCTAGGGACCGCGCGGCGCCCTGTCAAGTGATCCGCCGCCCCACCGTGATTTGCTGCGCTGAAAAACGTGATGGTATAGTCGTCTTCGACCAGGCAGGGATCACGTATGCGAATCGACTATTATGAGGTGCTCGGCGTCCGGCGGGATGCGTCGGACGAGGAGATCAAGAAAGCCTATCGGAAGCTCGTCTTCCAATATCACCCGGACCGCAACCCGGACAATGCCGAGGCCGAGGCGAAGATCAGAGAGGTCAATGCGGCCTATGCGGTGTTGGGCGATCAGGACGCCAGGAAGTCCTACGAACGGCTGCGCTGGGGAGCCGAGCCGCAGGACACGGGACCGGATCTCGATGTGGTCCTCGCCACCATGTTCGGGAAGCTGGAGGACGAAGGGCGCAAAGAAATCTTCTCCCTCTGGATCAAGGAGGTCGGTCGGATCAAGGCCGAGTTGGCCGTCATTCGGGAACGGACGGTGGCGGTCCAAGGATATGACACGTTTCGGGAAGATATCGTGATGGCTCGCGGCCGGGAGATCTTGGAAGAATTCATCACGCCCGACATGGACCAGCGGAAGGATCGCCTGCTGGACGTCGCGGTGCAGATGATGAAATCGCAGCGGGTGATCGATCCCTCCGACGAGCGGCAGGCGCAGGAACTACGTATGCGGTTGGATGAACGGATCAAGGCCGGGCGGCTGCATGGATGGGCGGCCGCGTTGGAGCTGTTCTACCAACGGCGATGACAGGGTCGTCATGCGTCACACGTCACTCGTCAAGCGTCACTCAAGCGGAAGACCTGTTTCGCGTGGCCTTCTCCGTCGGTTGACGAATGACCATTGACGAATGACGCTTCATACTTCCCCCGCCAAGGGTCCGCTGACCAGGCGGCCTTGCAGCATCACCCCCGCCAGCCGATTGCGATCCCGCAACAGAGCGATCCGTTTGAGCGGATTGCCTTCCACAATAATCAAGTCGGCCAGTTTCCCCGGTTGAATGGTCCCAATCCGGTCGTCGAGGCCGAGCAGGGCGGCGGCACTTGCGGTCGCCGAGAGGATCGCCTCCATGGGGCTCATGCCGAGAGCGACCATCCGGTCCAATTCCTGCGCATTCTCTCCATGATAATTAAAGGGCGTGCCGGCATCGGTGCCCATCGCGATCCGCACGCCGCGCTTGTGGGCCTTCTTGAAACTCGCTTCATGGCGGGCCGACATGTCCCTTGCCTTCGTGACGACCGACTCCGGGACACCCGCCCCTAACGGACAGCCGGCAGTGGTGGCCAAGGCCGAGAGGGTTGGAACGATGAAGACCTCATGCTGGACCAAGGCCTCT